>JARRJQ010000222.1:0-5651 GCA_037388985.1 Desulfobacterales bacterium
GTCGAAGTCGCGGGTTCAAATCCCGTTTCCCGCTCCATTTTTTTGGCGGCATAGCCAAGTGGTAAGGCAGCGGTCTGCAAAACCGCAATTCGTCGGTTCGACTCCGACTGCCGCCTCCATAGTAAAAAGGGCTTGCAACATTATTTTGTTGCAAGCTTTTTTTAGGTTTTATGGGTAATCAGCATGGTGGCGGGGTCCAGCATCAAATCTGGAAAATCCGCCTCTGAACCTGGACCTTTAAAAGCCTTTATTTGAATTTGCTTTCCTTTCGGTATCAGCTCAATGGCCACTTCAAACAGCTCGGCAACCTCGCTTAGCTGAACGGGGAGTCCATTCGGACCGGGTTCTTCGTGACGGTGAGTTCGAACCGAAAACCACACACGCATTCCCTGACGAAGCGCAAGTTTTTTTAATTCGTTGAGGTCTTGTCTGACCGAATCATCAAAAGGGATGTTATCAATAATCATCATAGCCGGCTTGAAGATATCCTGTTCAATCAGATCTGTGAGTCTTTCTTCAAGTTTTGGGACGCTAAAGCCTTCGACGCGAAACGTCATAATAAACCGGTGCGGCAGCCCTATATCCCACAGCTGGCCGGTTTGCTTGATATTATATTGGGTGGTAATGCGGTTAAAAACTTCTATGTAGGAAAGGCTTACTTTCTTTACCGGATTGTTCAGGCTGATATGCAGGACATTTTTTTCTCTAAGCATGCTGTGCAAGGCCAGCTGAACCAAAAACGCTGTCTTACCCACGCCGGCCCGGGCCATGACCGCCCCGAATTCACCGGGCAGAAGGATATCATCGCTTTTATAACCCATCTGTCGCAACGGATTTTTGAATACGAATTCGTTTTTAAGCATGCGAATATTCCTTTCTCTGATGTAACAGATACGGTCTTTTTGTTTTCCTGAGATCTTTTTTCCCTTAAATTCGGGCTGATTGACGGGAAATGATTCGCCCTCGAATTCAAACAGCCTTCGGCTGTCGATAAAAGGATTCGTATCTTTAAAGCGTTTCGTTTTAGCCATTTAGAACATCAACCGGTTGCCCGCAACTCGCAGCTTTTTTTAAGCAACGTTCTTTTTTTCCGACGCCGCCTTTTTCACCAGTTCATCGGCAATCGATTGCGGCACCTGTCTGTAGACTAGAAATTCCATGGTAAATTGCGCCTGGCCTTTGGTTACTGATCTCAAAACAGTGGAATAGCCAAACATCTCGGCCAGCGGGATTTGGGCTTCAATCACGCTGAAGAGTCCTTCATCCTGAGAGCCAACAATCATCCCCCGCCGCTGAGTTAAAGTGGTCATTACCGCTCCCTGAAACTCGGTGGGTGTTTCCACCACGACTTTCATGATCGGCTCATGAATAACGGGGTTGGCTCTGGCATAGCCTTGCAAGAATGCACCGCGGGCGGCTGCCCGAAAAGCCATATCGGAAGAATCCACCGAGTGTGAGGCGCCGTCGTTTATAACAATCCGGATACCGGTAATGGGGAATTCCATTTTGGGTCCCTTATCCATGGATTTTTTGAATCCCTTTTCACAGGCCGTTATAAATTGGGTGGGGATTGCTCCGCCCACAACTTGATTTTCAAAAACAAAATCCTCCTTTTGAACGGGCTCCATGTAACCGGCAACCCTTGCGAATTGTCCGGCACCCCCGGTTTGTTTTTTGTGGAGATAGTTGAATTCAGCTCTTTGAGTAATGGTTTCCCGGTAGGCGACCCGCGGCGGGCTGGTGGTTACTTCGGCTTGATATTCGCGACGCATTCTTTCAAGGTAGACTTCCAGATGGAGTTCACCCATGCCTGAAATAATCGTATCACCGGTTTCTTCATTCACTCGAGCCCTAAACGTTGGATCTTCTTTGGTAAACCGCGCAAGAGCCTTGGCCACGTTGGTTTCTGATTTGTTGCCTTTGGGAAATATGGCCAAAGATATGACCGGATCCGGAACATGCATGGAACTCATGGTTAAACTCATTCCAGGGGCAACGAAACTGTCTCCCGAAGCGCAGTCAATCCCGAACAAGGCTCCGATATAACCGGCATGAATCGACTCGATATCCTCCATCTGATCGGCATGCATACGGATAACACGGCCCACTTTAACTTTTTTTCCAGTGCGAACATTGACTATAGTATCCCCCTTGGTCAGTGAACCCTGATAGACACGGATATAAGTCAACTGGCCATAGGGTCCGTCTTCCAGCTTGAAAGCCAAAGCCACCAGCGGTTTGTCGATTGCATTGGAAAGAACAATCGGTTGCTCGGCTTTATTGGTGTCCAACGCTTGATTTTCAACATCAAGCGGGCAGGGCAGAAGCTGAGTCACGGCGTCCAAAAGGGGCTGGATCCCCTTGTTTTTATACGCAGATCCGATAAAAACCGGAGTCAGCTGACGAAGGATAACTCCCTTTCGGATACCGGCGATAATCATTTCCTCAGAAACCGGCTTTTCTTCCAAAATAGCCTCCGTTAATTCATCTGAAAACATGGAAGCCTGATCGATAAGGATTTCGCGGAGGTCCTGAGCGCTTTGCTTAAGAACGGGCGGAATTTCTTCCAGTCGAATCGTTTCGCCTTTTTCGCCATCAAAATAAATTGCCTTCATAGAAATGAGGTCGACAATGCCTTGGAAATCGGCTTCCAAACCGATAGGCAATTGAACGGCCACGGCATTGTGTCCCAGCTTTTGCTTGAGCTGCTGGACGACGCGCAGCGGATTTGCCCCGCTGCGATCGCATTTGTTAATAAAGGCAATGCAGGGCACTTTATATCGCTTCATTTGTTGGTCAACGGTAATGGATTGGGATTGAACCCCGGCAACACCGCAAAGGACCAGGATGGCTCCGTCCAAAACCCTCAATGAACGCTCCACCTCGATGGTGAAGTCTACGTGGCCGGGTGTGTCGATGATATTTATTTCATGGCCCTGCCATTCACAATAGGTGGCCGCCGAAGCAATTGTAATGCCTCGCTCCTTTTCCAGCTCCATGGAATCCATGGTGGCACCCACGCCGTCTTTGCCTTTCACATCATGCATGGTGTGGATGCGTTTGGTGTAGTAGAGAATGCGTTCGGTCAGCGTCGTTTTTCCCGAATCGATATGGGCACTGATGCCGATATTTCTCACTTTATGAATATCTTTTTTCATTTAGTTTTCCTTATCAACTGGATGAAAAACCCCCATCTGACATCATGCATGATGGGGGGCGATTAAACACTGGAAATTCAAAATTGCTGTATTTAATGATCAATCAGGTTGTTGTCAAGTTATTTTTTCAGAAACACACCTGCCGTTTCATTTGCGACTTTTCTTAAATCGTTTGGTTGCCGGGCGTCTTCTCAGCAGCACATAGGTTGCTCCGGTTCCCCCGTCGCATAATCGTGCGCTGGCAAATGCCATGACCCATTTGCGCCATGGGCCGGTGGTGAGCCATTCAATCACTTTCGATTTCAAAATCGGTGCAGCCCTTGAGGAAAGACCGCGTCCGTGAACGATTAATACCATTCTTTTGCCGGTGGCAATGCTTTCTTTTAAGAATTGTTCGAAGACTTCCCGGGCATGTTCCGCCGTGAGTCCGTGTAGATCAATATATCCCTGGAGGGAAAATTCTCCCTTATGCAGGCGTTTGGCAACTTCGCGATTTACGTTATAGCCGATTCCCTCAACATATTCGGCGGTATCTGAGACCACGAATCCTTTGCCGGTTTCCACTAGGTTTTCCAGATGCAGCAGCGCTTGAGAATCATCAGTCTGTTGGGGATCCGATACTTTGCTAGTTGGGTAATTATGTTCGGCACAAATATTTTGAGAAATTTTTTCCACATCCGCCATGGCTTTTTCAAACAGCGTTTGGTCATTTTGTGCATCCGGTAATGCTTCAGATGATTCTGTGGGCGGTTCGGCAGAGCTATTTTTAAGGACTAAAGACTCGTTTTCCAAAAGAATTTTTAAGCGTTCAAATGGGCGATACATGCCTTTTTGCCTCGAAGATTTCATGGTTTGGCGATTTCCCATTTCTGGAAGAGCGTGAAATATAGTTTTAGTATAAGGCCTTTTTCATCAGAAAACAAATCATTGTTGGACTGGCTTGATGGTATTTTGGTGGTGCTAAATTCTTAATTAGGTTGATTTATGACAAATTCGCGTTATTATAGGTATTCTAATAACTTAGTGAATCTCTTTGTGAAAATAATATTTTTTCATTTGATAAAATAAGGCATTAAGAAGGGTGTTGAAATGAATTTGAAACGTCTGTGTCCGGATAAAGTGGTCAAAGCGCAAGAAGCTGTATCCCGAATTAAAAGCGGCAGTCGAGTTTTCATCGGCACGGGATGCGGCGAACCTCAGCATCTGATTAAAGCCATGATCGATGATTCAGCGATCCAGGATATTTTGGTCTATCAAATGCTATCATCAACTTTTTCGCGGTATATTGACAATGAATCCATTCGGCGAAGATTTTTGCTGAAACTGTTTTTTATCAGCGCCAGTATGCGCAAAGCGGCATTTGAGGGGAAAATTGATTATATTCCGGCATACTTGTCCCAAATTCCCCGCCTTTTCGCGAGTGGGCTGATTCGGCTCGATGTTGCCCTGGTTCAAGTGAGTCCGCCTGACAAATTCGGCTATTGCAGCCTGGGCGTTTCCGTGGATATCACCCGGTCGGGACTGGAAAATGCCGGTTTGGTGATCGCTCAGGTGAATCCGCGCATGCCCCGAACCTGGGGTGACAGCTTCGTTCATGTTGATGAAATCGATTGGCTGGTGCCTTTTGAAGAACCCCTGGTGGAGAGCGTTCCGGATGTAAAAGATGCGCATGTCGCCCAGCGGATCGGGCATTTTGTTTCCCAGTTAATTGATGACGGAGCGACGCTTCAAATCGGTTTTGGCCGTCTGCCTTACGCCATTTTGCAGTATTTGGATAATAAAAAAGACTTGGGACTTCACACCCAGCTGATTACCGACGGATTGCTGCCGTTGTTTGAGAAAAATGTGATTACCAACAAGAAAAAAACGTTGCTTCCGGGCAGAGTTGTCGCGTCGTTGTGTATGGGCACCGAAAAACTCTATCAGTATGTCGATAACAATCCGGCATTTTATTTCCGATCATCTGAGTTCGTAAATGATCCTACCGTCATTGCACGTAACGATCATTTGGTGTCCATCAGTTCAGCGCTTGAGGTGGATTTAACCGGTCAGGTTTGTTCGGATTCAATGGGATATTTGTTTTATAGCGGCATCGGGGATCAGGTCGATTTCTTGAGGGGAAGCTCGATGTCTAAGGGCGGATTTTCGATTATCGCTTTACCCTCAACTGCCCAAAACGGTTCGGTTTCGCGAATTGTGTCGCATTTGAGCGAAGGCGCCGGTGTGGCCACCACCCGGGGGGATGTCAACTTTATTGTCACCGAATACGGCATCGCCGAACTCCATGGGAAAGGTATTTCTCAGCGGGTTATGGAACTCGCCCAAATTGCCCATCCAAAGTTTCGCGAGCAGCTCATCGATGTGGCCAAGAAGCGCCATTATATTTTTGCGGATCAACTGCCGCCTTCCACTGAAGATCTTCTTTTTCTGGAGGATTATAAGAGCACATTAAAACTCAAGAATGGAAAATCAGTTGAATTTCGTCCACTATTG
>JARRJQ010000223.1:0-6632 GCA_037388985.1 Desulfobacterales bacterium
TATTACTCTTTTTGAAAAAATGCCAATTTTACAAGTGCTCACAGAGATTGAATACAAAAATAAAATTACTAGCGGCCATATTCAACTGAATTTATTCAAATCTTAACCGGACACTACTGTCTATATACACAATATTATTAAATTTGAAAATCAAATGGGACTAGTCTTTCATAATTTTAGCCATTTTTTGATTGCCTTTTTTTAAAGTACTACTTTTGCTCAACGCCAATTTGTGATCTTTTCTCCTATCTCCCATCCGTCTATCTTTCTTTCTTCTACGCTCAGGAATATGAAGAGCATATTCATAATGACGTCTTTCCTTTCCCGAGCGTCTTTCTTTTCCCGAGCGTCTTTCTTGAATATCTTTAGATTTATTCTTAGCCAATTTATTCTGCCTTTAAGAGATTTTTCTTTATTCCACCTTAATGAAGACGGATAGACGCCGAAAAGGATAAAGTACGCCGCTATTCGAAATAGAAATTTGAAGGGGGGCTATTTGTTAGGATTGTTCAGGATACAATTCTATAGCTTATTCTCCCATCTCACCCCCACATGGTGCAATATGCAAAAATCATACAAGGTTGGCACAGTTTAAAAAAACAAATAAGATCGTTGAGATTACAGTGGGTTAGCTCAAATGTATAAAATATACTAAGTTATGCTTGGGAAAAAGATTACCTATATTATTGTAATTTATTTCATAAGCTGGCAGGATTTGTGGATTTTATTGGACTCTGTAAGGTGGGATAATAGGAAGGTAACTCAACTCCAATTAGGGTTGGAATCGATCCGAAAATTTGATTTTCAAAGTTGCTCAAATTTAGCTATTTTTTATAATTTTTATTCTTTTTCACATACAATAACTCTTTGATTTTTACATCTTTAATTGAGCATTCGTGTATAATCCCTGCTAACTCAGCTATAACATTCAATAATTCATCTCGTGTCAGTTGAGTGATGGGCTTTCCGTAATAGCCAATATCTTTTGGATTGAACTTTTTCATTTTGTTCAATTATCTATATTACCAAGTCGATAATCCAAATCACAGGTATATTATTTATGGTGATAAAATTTATATCTTCCGCACTAATTTCTAAAAGTAAACTGCGTTGGAAAACTCTTAGAAAACTCTTCAAGTAATTTATTATAGTCCTGCGATTTATTAAAAATATTAAAAAATTGTCTTTTAATTAATCATTTCATCTACAATTAAGGATCAATTAGAGATTTTGATGTGAGATAAACTTCGATTGGCGGATTATGCCAAAATGAAACTTTTCTGTCAAGAAAAACACTGATTATTTTAAATAATTTTACTTGATTTTACAGTACTTTACGTCATTTGACAAATAATTTTAGAAGAGGCTTCGCATTAACAAATAATTACTAGACTTTCCTATCAGGGCTAATTCATTGAATTTTTATTTATATTGAAATTATACAAATTTTAGCGAAATTCCAAAAATATTATGGCTATCTCAGTTTTTTTGAAAGCCTCAAAATCTCCGATAAGTTGGAGATATTTTCAATCTTTAGGGGGGCAGCTTTTTGAAAATAAATTGCAGACAGCTAAATTTAATTTTCAAATTTTAGAGCCTATCTACTTTCTTTCTTTAATTCATGAAGAGCAGCACTATTTATTGAAGAAATTGATTCTGAGCCAATCCTTTTGGATTCTCCGCCGCATTTACTACAGGTTGTATAATCAGATGGCTTGACGTTATTTAACAGTCATTTGGACTCAACTATCATGCATCGATAACACCTATATTCTACCTTTTTTATAATTGACACCTTATCTGAACTTCTTCTAAGCATTAATTATAAGGCTATTAAAAAAATTATTTTCCGTGTTTTCAAATGTGCTCTTCAAATGCCGTTATTTTTCAGGTGCCACCGGTTTGATAAGGGGTTGAGCAGATTAATAAAAAAGATATATGAAAATCCGAGAGGGCGATTTAATACCACCTCAAACCTTCTTATTAAAAATAACTTTCGGAAGCTTTAAGAATAGGACTTAGCATTTGAAGTTGGGTAAATCATTAGTAATTATCACAAGCATATATCCGTGAGGTAATTTGGTTCCCATCCATTAATTCACTTATGATCGAATTGCCCCATCTAAAATGGAGCGGGTGCAGGAATCGAACCTGCTAAACGACCTTTCAAGGTCACGCTCGCCTATTGAGCCCCCGCTCAATTAAATATTACTAAACACATGGATTGAGCACCCTAAGAAGGACAACTACCCTAATACAAACCTATGCATCCAGGATATTATAAACTAAAATTTTTATATAATTGCAAGGGTGATTTTGAGGGGTGATAGAATGCCTATATTGAATAATCACATTAAAAAACTTTAATTATACCACAAGATTGCATTTCTTTTAGGCAATTACGGATTGATTTTAAGTCCCGATCTATTGAGAATATTAGCCCAATGGTAATTTTTTGATATCATCCCCATTTTTGAGAATATCACAACATTTTTATGGCCCAGAAAACCATTAATCGGTTTGAGATATTGCAGGTTTTAGAATTGCAAAGAAATGTGTATTATGTGGCAGCAAATCATAAATTTCATGAAAAACTTTTGCCCCGAATGTATGGCCATATCTGAACTGGAAGGCTGAAAAAATTGTTCCTAGCTGACAAATAACACTAGAATCAGCCTTCCCCTTTTTAGCCTTTTCTTAATCGCTCTTTTCCAAAGTACTACCTTTTTCCAATGCTTCATATTTCCATTCCTAAATTCCAAAATTGATATCTACCGAATTTATGGAAAGTGCCAGTAATTTGTTCTTACAAGAGTGAACTTTCATCTCTAATTCCGAAAATTCGCCAAATGTAAAACCGGTCTATAGATCGTTGCACCTATCAGCGTTCCAAATGAGTTTAAAATAAGATCTAGCATATTAGAATCTCTTGATGGAATCCAGGATTGAATGGATTCTATTGTTAGGCTTAATAGAAATCCAATGATTACTGCTATTAGCTGGCTATGCTTTCCAATAGAGCTATCAAGTCTTATCAGAGCCCCTGCTAGGATAAATCCAAAAGGTATGAAACCTATTAAATTTAGGATAACGTCTTGAGTATGTCTGCTTACAAAATCAAAAAAATCAGTTGGCATATCCAAAAATTTCTTCTTAAGTATTTTCATTCTCGAAGGTATGATTATATGATTATTCAGACCGCTATGGTCTAAACACCACAAGCTGCTGTTTCCATCGAATACATATAGTGAATATGGATTTTCCCTCTTTACAAAAGAAAAATTCTTTTCTTTTAACCATTGATTATAATGAAGGGAAACATTATGAGATGTTAATTCATATTGGTAAAAAGCTAAACCATAAATCGTACCATTCCAAGAATCTCGTCCATAAACCGAATTGCCGAGAATAAGCCTTGGTTTCATCCCTTCGTTTGGTATTTTTAGTTTTAAATCCTTTTTCTTGCGCAGTAGTTGACCATTGAGGTAAATTTTAGTTCCCTCTTTACTCGTTGTTACTGTAATATAAAAAATACCTTTTGGAATGGTGGCTGTATCAATAGAGATTCTTTTTATTCGTTTTTTATAATTGTAATCATCCCCATTCATAAAAATGATATGAGTTCGCCATTGGGCCATCAAAAGTTGATCACTATCTTTTCCATTATGAAGTACGATTATGAAATTAAACCTGCCTTCCTCAGGATTTTCTGGCTTTAAGCATATTTCGAAAGAGAATTCACTAGGCTCAGAAATTTTGTTTTGGATCGCTTCGAAAAAAGGTTCGGTATAAGCTATTCCATATTTTCCAAACTTGATCCCTGTTGATCCCGGCATCCGGATGACATTGTTCGAAAAATAGAAGTCTTTTGGATTTAATCCAAATATCAGGATTCCAAATATAGCTATAACCAGCAAACTAATTATGAGGCTCAAAGGTATTTGTTTTTGATACGGTGAAAATTTCAATGAGTTGTCATCCTGAGCCTAATTATTCAATAACCTAAAAAACTAACTTGTATGTATACATTAATACTGAAGTTCACTGAATTCGATGCAAAACCAGAGAGGTTATTTTACCCTAAATGTCCTTACATTTAAATTGGTGGATACTTTATCTTATGGCCTGTGTTCTTTAAGCAGAATTCAGATAATTTTCCCCATTACCAAACTTCACGCAACTACTGCTATATTGACAAACCTCCAAATATCAGCAAGCTACAGAGATGTAAATGAAATCCCAACCCTGGTAAAAGCGCAGATATCCTATTTTGGGGTTGTCAAGTCAAGTTAATCATAAATTTAATGACTGTAGAACCATCTCGGTTTTATCGGTTGGATGGGTTCATTTGGGCTTCAGGTTTCAGGCGTCCCCGCTTTTAGCGGGATTTTACATCCCGATTAGATATATTAAGGTGTTCAACCCCCGCAACTGAATGGAATTTCACATCCGGATTAAATAAATTAATGTATTCAACAGGCGTCAGGGGTCGGAAAAGAGAGGCGAAGGGATAACGGATCATCTTCCAAATAAAAAAGGCAGGACCTGCAAAGGTTCTGCCTTTTTTTCCGGGAACGCTCAAGCGATAAACGCTTGATCCCCTCCTATCCATGCCGGAAGCGGGTCTTCGCTGCTCAGTTAGCACTCAGCTTGCCGCGGCGTAGTCACGCCTTTGGCGTGACAAAGACGGGTCCTCAGTCCTCATTACTTATTTTGTTACCGGCCGTGCCCGTCGGCTAAAGTGGAAATAAAGCACCCGACTCCGCCGCCGGCACCGCCTCCGCGGCCGCCGTCGGAGCCCCCGGAATCGCTTGCCGATGTGCAGTCTATGATGGAGCCATTTTCAATTTTAAGGCAAATTTCATTGGAAAATTTGCTTTCGTTTCCCGATTTATCGAAAGCGGTCACGACAAAATAGTAATTTACACCTTTCTGCAACCCGGATAGCGCAACTTCAGGATGATCTAAATCAGCGATTTCATCCAGGTAGAGGTCATCAATCAGCTCAAAGGGGGACTCTGGAGACCCGGTGCTCTGATAGACGGCATAACCATCCAGATCGGACTCGGAATTCGGATTCCAGACAATGGCGGCATCCTCAGCAAAGCCAATAGCGATAAAATTCGAAAGCAAAAGGACAGTTGCCGTCAGTAAATTTAAAAGAAACAACACGCTTTTGATCGGCTTTTTCATCGCAGCCTCAATTCCCGGGTCTTTTTTAGGGTTATTAATTTGCAATGAATTACGATGCCGGAATACCGGAAAAACCGTTTGATTTTTTAATCGGCCGTTGACTCTGCATTCAGATTCTCCCGTATATCTTGCAGAGTTTCTGCTTTTAATCCGGTTTTAATCTCCGTTTTCAAATTTTTCCGGGATTGCCTCTGGTTATAGGTGGCTTCAGGTATTTGACCCTGAGTCTCTTCAAGCCCGAAAGCTTTTTGGGTCCCCGCAGGGGCCTTACTTTCCGAATAGTTTTTGCTGTGCCGCGAAAGGATATCTTCATTACCCCAGGGCCTTAAATTATAAACAAGATAGGCGATGATGATCAGCAGGATAATCGATAAGGCGGCAAACAGGTACGAGGCCGATATTTGTCTTTTCGGTGAAAGACTGTCGGCAGGCAAGGCTTCTTTGGCGCTTAAGATCAGTCGCCAGGCCGGTAAGCAAGGCCTGGTCGCACAGGATATTGATCAGGCGCGGAATGCCTTTGGAATAGAGAAATATCTCTCGAATTGCATCGGATTTGAAAATTTCGACTTCAGAGCCGGCCACTCCGAGCCGGTAGCTGATATATTGCCGGGCCTCTGTTTCCGTTAATGGATCGATGTGGTACCAGACCGAAATCCTTTCACGCAATGCCTTATTTTTATCTTCACCCAAAATCTTTTCCAGTTCCACCTGACCGACGATAAAAATATTAAGTAATTTTTCATATTCCAGTTCAATATTGGATAATAGCCGAATTTCCTGAAAAACCTGCTCGCTGAGCTTGTGGGCTTCATCGACGATTAAAAGCACTTTCTTATTTTCGGCATGCACCAGATAGAGATAATTTTCAAAATGCAGTAAAAATTTTCCCTTGGTGTGAAAGCTTTTTTCCCATCCCAGCTTTGCGGCAACAAAATTAAAGAAATCAACCGGCGCCATTCTCGGATTCAGCACTTTGACTGCGATAATATTCGGATCAAGTCTATTGAGCAGGCAGTTAATGATTAACGTTTTGCCTGTACCGACATCACCGGTAAGCACAACAAATCCCTTGTTTTGCTGAATTCCATATTCCAGAGTGGCCAGCGCTTCGGCATGCTTTTCACCCAGCCAGGCAAATTTCGGATCAGGCGTTATGCGAAACGGCTCGCTTTTCAAATTGTAGTGTTCGACATACATTTAGGTCTCCGTATTATAGCGGTTGTTAAAAATTTGTTCCGATAAACTGTCATTGCGTGCGCCCAGCGACGAAGCAATCTTTTCGAAACGCCGCGAGATTGCTTCGCTGCGCTCGCAATGACTTTTGAAAGGTTATCCAAGCCAATCGGAACATATTTTTGACATTTACTATAAATTAAGGCCGCGACCCTTCTTGCAGGCCCTGTTGAAATTTATTTCCGTTATAAATATTGAATGGTTTG
>JARRJQ010000224.1:0-19526 GCA_037388985.1 Desulfobacterales bacterium
TTATGTTCCGGAGGCCGATCTGGATATCGTTAGACGCGCCTATATTTATTCGGCCAGAGTTCACGAAGGTCAGGTGAGGCTTTCAGGAGAGCCGTACCTGTCTCATCCTCTTGAGGTGGCCGGTATCCTCGCAGATATGAAGCTAGATCCGGAAAGCATTGCTGCCGGCCTTTTGCATGACGTCATCGAAGACACTTCCGCCACTCCGCAGGAAATCAAAGATTTGTTTGGTCCCGAAATACAGCATATTGTCGCCGGTGTTTCTAAACTCAGCGGTCTGACTTTTGACAGCTCCCGGGCACGTCAGGCTGAGAGCATCCGGAAGATGTTTTTGGCCATGGCAGACGATATTCGTGTGATTCTCATTAAGCTGGCCGACCGATTGCACAATATGCGCACCCTGCAATTCCACAGCCCCGATAAAAGAAAAGAAATCGCTCAGGAGACCCTCGATATTTATGCACCCATTTCTGCCCGTTTGGGGATTTATTGGATTAAAAATGAACTCGAAGAATCTTCCTTCAAATATACCCAGTCTGAGGAATATGCCAGAATAGAAAACCATGTCAGCAAGTCAAAGGTTGAGCGTGAAAAATACATTGAGACTGTCAAAGGCTATATCCGGAAAGCGATGGATGCTGATAATTTGAAGTGTGAAATACTGGGCCGCAATAAAAATTTTTACAGTATCTATAACAAAATGATTTCCCAGAATCTTCCATTTGAGGAGATTTATGACATTATTGCCTTTCGGATCATTCTGGATACGGTGCCCCAGTGCTACGAGGCGTTGGGTTTGATCCATTCGATGTGGAAGCCAATTGATCATAAATTTAAAGACTACATCGGGCGCCCCAAGCCCAACATGTACCAGTCCCTGCACACGACGGTGATTGGACCCTTTGGCGAGCGTATCGAGATTCAGATTCGCACCTGGGAAATGGATAAAGTCGCCACATCCGGAATTGCCGCCCACTGGGGCTACAAAGAAGGCAAGCGTCTTGATGAGAATGTCAGCCGCAAATTTGCCTGGATACAGAATCTTATCGAAAACCAGGAAGATTTTCTGGATCCCGGCGAATTTTTAGAAAATGTCCGCATCGATCTCTTTCCCGATGAAGTTTATGTCTTTACCCCGCGCGGCGAGGTGAAAACATTGCCGCGGGGCGCCACACCGGTTGATTTTGCCTATCTGATCCACACCGAAGTGGGCAATCAATGTAACGGTGCCAAAGTCAATGGAAGAATGGTGCCGCTGCCTTATCAGCTGAAGACCGGCGATATTGTCGAAATCGTCACTTCAAAAAATCATCACCCGAGCAAAGATTGGCTCAATTTTGTCAAGACCGTCAAAGCCCGGTCAAAAATCAGGCACTGGATCAAAATCCAGGAAAAGGAGCGCAGTCTTACCTTGGGCCGGGAAATGTGTGAAAAGGCCTTTCGAAAGGAGCGTCTGAATTTCAATACCCTGGTCAAATCGGAACAGATGATTCAGGTCGTCGAGCAATTTGGCTTTAAGGCCGTTGATGATCTGATTGCCAATGTGGGGTATGGAAAAATTACACCGCTGCAAGTTTTGCGAAAATTCGAGCCCAAAATCGACGAAGAACAAGTTGACGAATCGATTTTTAATAAATTGATCGGACGGGTCAGAAAAAAGAAACCAAAAGCCGGGGTGCTGGTAAAAGGAGTTGATGATATTCTGATTAAGTTTGGCAAATGCTGTCAACCGGTTCCCGGAGACCCCATTGTCGGATATATTACCAGGGGATACGGCGTGACCGTTCACCGGACCACATGCGTCAACGCGTTAAGTATGAATCCTGAAAGGCAGATTGAAGTGGAGTGGAATCAAGATGCCAGCGAGACCTATCCGGTGAAAATCAGGATTATCTCCCAGGATCGGGTTGGATTGCTCGCCGATGTGGTGGGCAATATCAGCAAATTCGGTGCGAATATCCTCAATGCCAAAACCGAGACCCGCGAAAATAAGATCGTTGACAGCTTTTTTACAATCGTGGTGGAAGATACCACCCATTTGGAAAAGATTGTGTCCGCGGTCAAAAAGGTTAAATATGTTCAGGAGGTCAAACGGGTCGGCTAGAAGTGTATCAAAACCCCCTCTCCCCGCGAAAGGGAGCGGGATTTCGCATCTAACTGAAAGATAATTTAAGGGGCTCAAGAGGCCCAATGGCTGCGTTGTCCCGCGGACTGAAATACTCACCTAATAACGTGTACGCTCCGTTTTCAATCCGCGGTACGCCTTACCCTTGAACCTGATCTGAGGCTTTGAAATCACTTCTAGGGTAATTTGACAACGTGGCCGGATTTAATACAATTGGTACAGACGATTATTTTTTTAACCTGGCCCTTGGAAAGGGTGCGCACTCTTTGCAAGTTTGGATTAAATCGACGCTTGGTCACATTATGCGCATGGCTGATATGATGTCCGACCACTGGTTTTTTGCCGCATATTTCGCATGCTTTTGACATTCAAAACACTCCTTATAAGTGCCTTCAAAACCCCATCTATTGTCCGTTAATCCGCCAATGTTCGTGGGGGATTGTCCCCTCCGAGTTTGAAATACGCACCCGCCAGAATGTGTGCGGACTCCGTTTTCAATCCGCGCGACGCCTTGTTGAGCTCTTTAATTTTGATAAAAATAGATACGTCCCGCCGCTGGCGAGGCTCTCAAACATGATCTGAGGTTTTGAAAGCACTTCCAGTTATTCAATGTATTCAAGCGCCTGTTGGTGATATCCCACATCCGGGTAGTCTGAAATGACCGACATGAATCGTTGCAGTGCGGCTTTAAAGTGGTTTGACCTGTAATAGAATACTCCGATTAGATACGTGCTTTCCGCCAGGCTCTTTTGGCATTTAATGATTTTTTCTGCTGATCTGCGCGCGTATTGGTCCTGGGGAAACTGTTTTATTAAGCGTTGAAACGTTTCAAGTGCTTTGCGCGCCGATGTCTGATCGCGGTCCGGAGTGCTTATCTGTTCGTAATAACACATACCGATCTGGTATATGACATAAGGAATCGCTTCGTTACGCGGGTGGAGCTTTTCAAAATTTTCATACCCAAATATAGCGTCTTCGTATTCTTCACGCTGATAATGTGCATCAGCAATCTTCAAGTCTGCCAGGATGGCATATTTAGAGAAGGGATAATAGTCTTTGAGTTTCTGAAATTTTTCAATTGCGTCCGCATATCTGCCGTTTTCATAGTCTTCCATTCCATTCCAGGCAAGTTCCTGGGCCGTATTACCTTCTTCCCTTCCCAAAAATTTGTTGATCCGCTGCTGAACCGAGCTACAACCGATAAGCATCAGTACGGCTACCAAACATCCCAATAAGGTGTGCCGCATAAGTTTAAGCGTTTGAATTTCCATGGAATAATAATTTTGGAAGCCTATTAGCTTTCAGCGTTAGATGACTTTGTTTAAGGCCTCTTCCAATTTTGATTTTGGGACCATTCCGGTGATCTGTTCCACCACATCGCCTTTGTTAAAAAACTGGGGGTAACCGGGCTATTGTCGACATTGCATTTGGCAAATTTGACTTTTCCATCAAAAGTGTTTGCGAGATCTTCCACCATGGGTCCAATCGCTTTGCACGGGCCGCACCAGGGCGCCCAAAAATCCACCATTACCGGTTTATCCGCTTGTAATACTTCTGTTTCAAAATTTCCATCATCTATTTCCATGATACCTTCTGCCATGATTTTTCATCCTTTCTCTATCAAATTTAAACGATTCATTTATAATAGTTATATGCACTTACATTGTCAACCTCAGCCTTATCGCAAAATTTTGCCAATAGCCCTGATCCTAAAGGATAATTCAAAGTGAAACAGCGAGTGGCTCGCGCCAATTCTGAAAATTAAAAAGGGTTTATAGTGAAAGTTGAAAGACATGTCAATGCGGAAACCACATTAGAAGGGGTTTCAAAACGCCATCTAATCCGCTTAAAACCTCTTTTAGAGAAATTTTGAAACTTTTGAATTGATTTGAATCAAGGTTTTTGGCAACCTTGATCTTAAAATGTCGTGTTTTGGTGGTAAAGTCCGCCTCAGGCGGGTCATTCACGCAAAAAAATTACGAATAGGGCTCGAACTCATTGACGGTAAAAACCTTGAGAAAGAAAAAGAAAATTCGAATCGGCGTCCTCATTTCAGGAGGCGGGTCTAACTTGCAGGCCGTTATCGATTCCTGTGAAAATGGAAAAATAAACGGTAAATTGATATTTGTCGGATCCGACAATCCAAAGGCTGATGGACTCAAAAGAGCTGCTAAGTACCAAATCCCCTCCTTTGTTGTTGACTATGATTCGATTATTCTGCTGTTTAAAAAAGACGCCACAAGGCTGCGACTGCCGGATGATTTTAACCTCGAAGATATTTTGGCCAAGCAATCTTTTTTCGGAGCCGATGACGATCCCGAAAAGATTCATTTCTTCTTGCAAGCCCGCGCGATTGCTGAACAAAAGCTGCTAGATGAAATGAGAGTTTATCCATTCGACTTGCTGGTGCTGGCAGGCTTTATGAGAAATTTGACGCCCTATTTTATTGATCGGGTAAACCTAGATTACGTATGCCCTCGCATCATGAATATTCATCCGGCTCTGTTACCCGCATTTCCCGGTATGGATGGCTATGGTGATACTTTTCGTTACGGATGCAAGGTCGGCGGATGTACTGTCCATTTTATTGATTACGGCGAAGACACCGGACCGATAATCGGGCAGCGAACGTTTCCGATTTCCGGTGACGATACACTTGATTCAGTTCGCAAAAAAGGCCTGCAGCTGGAATGGGAGCTTTATCCTCAATGCATCCAGTTGTTTGCCGAGGGCCGTTTAAAAACGGTTAAAAAAACTTTTGCACTGAGTAACGGAAAAGAAGTCCAACGCACCATTGTTGAGATTCTGCCGAAGGCTCAATAATCTGTTTGCCGTCTTAAAATTTCGGGGTTCAGATACGAAGGTTTTAAATATAGCGTTAAGGACTGAGGACTGAGTGCTGAGGACTGAGCTATATCGAATTGGCAAGTGGCCGAAATGGGCGTGCCATCTCATGGCGAAAAACGACGACTCATGGCTCTCAGGGGACCATTGATGGCGGAAAACGACACGTCAAGTTGAAGGAGATCGGGCGTTCGGCATGTTTTTTTGCTCAGTCCTCAGTCCGCAGCACTCAGTACTTTTCTCCGGGATTAGGAATTCTAAACCGGAGCACCAGAGACCAATAACGAACGGCAATTAACCAATAATCGATTATAAGTAGGACCTGGCTCCTACATAATGGCTGCTGTAATATTTATTGGACATAGAAGAGGTTTGAATCCGGCGGTTCTTTCCAGGCGCGTGCAAAAATAAATTTCCGCCCGCATAGATACCGACATGCGACACCCGACGGCTAGCGGAGGTGGCGAAGAATACTAGGTCGCCTTTTTTCAGCTGGCGGCGATTAATCAATTTTCCAGCCTTCCATTGTTGACCGGACGACCTTGGCAGATCCAACCCGTTGATTCGGTATACAACCATTGTCAATCCGCTGCAATCAAAGCCTGTTTGCGGGGATTCGCCGCCCCAACGGTATGGCACGCCGATATATTGTCTGGCGGTCTTGAGGATTTCTTCTCGGAGCCGGGCATTTCCATCGCGGTGATCCGTGGTGTCTGTGTAATCCCTGGGGCCGACAATATAAAATTCATCGATAATACCTGCGCGCTTCAGGTTTTCGGCTCTACTGCGGGCGGCGAGTTTAGTGCGAAAGTTTTCAAACCGCACTTTATAAAGCCCTGAGCTGTGAAGGAAATGATACGCATCCAATCCCTCCCGTTGCAACATTTCCGTTAAACGCACCGCGTTGTCGATATTTGAGAAGGCACCGACCTGAATGGTATAGCGCATACGGGGCAGAGCAGGTTCATTGGCCGAAGAGGAAGCCTCGGGCCGGATGACCGATTCTCCGCCACAGCCGACCTGCAGAAGTAGCCATCCGGTCATGATCAAACAGCTGCAGATCTTGAGCACTGATGTCGTGTTTTGAGGCGTTCGGTGGTTCATCATAAACTACGAATTTCCTAACCCAATCGTTTTTTTGATTTAATCGCTTTTGGTTTCAGGTGTCAGAATCAAAAGAAAAGCAATGAGTGCTGAGGACTGAGGACTGAGCAAAAAAATCCTGCCGGACGCTCGCATGTGCGGCCTTAGCCTTAGTCAGGCTTCAAAGCGGGATATGGCGAATAATCGATCCTTTCAACATGACGGCTCGTTTTCCGCCATGAAAAGTCCTCAAGAAGCCATGAGTGGCTTGCCGCAGCGAAGCTCCCCAGAGCGAAGAGGGGTCGTTTTTCGCCTTGAGTTGGCAAGCTATTTCTGGCACTTTCTTATTCAATATACCTCAGCACTCAGTCCTCAGTCCTCAGCACAATGCTCTGAGACCCGGCACCTGAAACCTGTCTATTGGGAGACACCCAGCAGCACTTTTAATATAACCGGAAAAGCAATAAAGGTCCCCAGAGTACTTCCAAGGTTCGTAAAGACCACGACCAAAAGAATGCGCGTTACGTTGTTTCTCCAGAATCCGCGAACGGATAAGATATCCTCAGGCAGACTTTCCAGATCCTTTACTTTAGGCTTTCTTGAAAAGGCTTCCACCAGACCCGATACCCATCCGGCGGCGATCATGGGGTTTAGCGAGGTCAATGGTGCGGCGATAATCGAAGATAAAATCGTGGCTGGGTGGGCCATCGCAACCATTGCGCCGACACCAGCCAAAATGCCGTTGGCCAAAATCCACCAGACAATCATGTCAGTGCCGGCTTTTTTCCCGCCGAAAAAAAGCGGTATCAGCCATTTTAAAATACCGATTGATTTGCCTTTAGCAGGTAGCTGTTCCAGCGCCCGGGTGTTGATATCGGCATTCCAGTATCTTTGAATGCCCGGGATATGGCCGGCTCCTACCACGGCCACGATTTTATGGCCCGGGGCGGTTCGAATTTTTTCAGCCAGATACTGGTCTCTTTCATCAATCAGGATGGCCTTTAATTCCGGAAGCGATTTGCCCACTTCTGATAGCAGCGTTTCCAGAACGTCTTGCTGTTTCATCCGCTCAATATCTTCTTCTTTGATTTCGCTAAGCTCGCCCAGAGACAGCACCAATTGAAAGAGCACCTTTATTTTGCTCCAAAATCCCATCACCCGCCAGGTTCGGGAAAGAGTGGTGCGGATATCGCGGTCGGCAAGCTGAATTTGGGCGCCTACGGATTCGGCGGTATGAATCGCCGTGATCATTTCTTCGCCTGGCTTTACGTCAAATTGCTTGGCAATTCTTTTTTGAAAGGATGCCAGCAATAGATTCGACAGGAGCAGAAAGGATTTTCTTTCTCTAATGACTTTGACAATATCGGTATCCTGCCATCGATCTTTTTGCTGGATTGCCTGGTATCTGGATTGACAAAGCTCGACACAGACAGTATCCGGCCTTTCTTCTTCGATCACCGCTTTTGCCAGTCGAGCGCTCTCCTTTGAGACGTGAGCGGTTCCGAGCAGAACAAAATTCTTTTCCTTAAACGTCAGGCGGATGAAATTATTATTGTTGTTTGCCATCGCTATTCAGTATATATTCCATTAGCGCTGATGCACTGATTTTTTTGGATGATATTATAATAGTATATTATGCACTGCGAGGCAACCGCCAAGCGGCTTTTCAATCAGTCGCCAAGATTTGGATAAAAGGGCTATTCAGACATTTTGTCATGCTTGTGTATGATGATATTTTTTCCTGGGAAGGGTGGGGCGGACGGCTGCGTCTGGCCAGCGGTAAATGCCGGTTGCGCATATTTGATCTGGCCAAGGAAAAAGAAGACGGTCCGGCTTATCTCAGGCCGATTATTGTCGTGGTATCCGATATTCCGGAAAGTTCCATGTCGGTGCGCAGCTGCACCAGCCATATTGCGACCAATGTTATCCAGCAATTTAAGATCGAGCCGGAGCGAATGCTGTTTATCGAATATTATCCGCAGACATCTTACGGCGAACATAACGAACATACCATTGCTGAAAAATATGATGTAGTTGATTTCATCTGGCATGAGGGTCGGGCAATTGAGCCCAAATGGCGGACGCTCAAAACGCCAATCACATTAAAGTTGTTTCAAAACATGATCTGAGGTTTTGAAACAACTTTTTGGTGGGCCGATGCGGGGATGCGAATTCATTATTGATTCTGTTCCTCGAGGTTTTTGACATTTTCCAAGGCGGATCGTTCCTCCGCTCGAGCTTGGCGAGCGTTTTCTGCAGCCTCGGACGCGCGTTCCTGAGCTGATTCAGCCTGATCAAACGCGCGTCTGATTCGTTTTTTGAACTTTTTTCGCTTATCCTGGGTTTTGCCGTATTTCTCATAAGTGCGCACGGCGGTTTCGTATTTTTTCTCTGCGATTTGAGCCGCTTCCTGTGCTTCCGTATCGGCTTTGGCAGCCTGTTTTGCAGCCCTTGCGGCCTGCCGGTGAATTGATTCTTCGCGCTGTTGTTTTTTGCGGGCCTCCTGGCGGCGTTCCAGTTCCTGAATTTCAGCAGCGGTTTTTTCCTGGTACTCCAGAGTGTCCTTAATTTCGCTTTTTGGCGGCGGCGGTGTATCGGTAACGTGCAAATTTCCGTTTTCATCTGTCCAGGTGTAAACCTGGCCGGCGATCAGGCCGGAATTTAAAAAGCCCGTCAGCAGCATGCAGATGGCAATAGCGGAAAATTTCATTTGCTACTCCTTTATTACCAAATATATTCTGAATTGCCGAAGGTGTCAAATTTTCGCTGCCTGAGGTGCAAAGATCCCTGACCCCCCCGAGCGTCAGGCACCGCTTTTGTTTAATATCTTGATTTCTGCAGAAAATACTGTCTAGGCTGCAGGACTTAACGTTTTTTCTCCGGTGGAGCTGTCCAAGGAAAAGATGCGGTTTGTGTGCGTCTGTGTGAGTCTGTGGCTAATTATTTCTGTTCCAGAATTTCTGCAGCGCGTCGACCAGCTGCGGTGCATCCTGCACGCTTATGGGATCCCATTCTTCCCGCAGCAATGTCTTATATTGAAAGCGGCCATAACGCTGGTCGATCAATAGAACCACTCCGCGATCATTTTCAGTCCGGATGACACGACCGGCAGCCTGCAGCACCCGATTTATGCCGGGATAAAGATATGCATACTCAAACCCAGCGCTTAGGGTCGCGCTGAAATATTCTTTAATTAATTCTCTTTCCAGACTGATGCCGGGCAATCCTACCCCGACGACCACCGCTCCCAGCAGGCGATCGCCGACCAGATCGATTCCTTCACCGAAAATCCCCCCATGACCGCAAAGCCGACCAGTGTTTGAGGGGTGTTATGTGCAAAACGCTTTAAAAACGATTCTCTTTCAGATTCTTTCATGCCGGGTGTTTGCAAGATGGTTTCAGTTCGGGGATTGCGGGCTGTAAATGAATCATAGATTTTGCGCATATACGCATAGGAAGGGAAATACAGAAGATAGTTTCCCTTTTTTTGCTCCACTAGCACAGAAATCATCCGGGAGACTTGCGAAACCGTTTGGTCCCGATGGCGATAATAGGTTGAAATTTGATCAGAAATAAAAATACCCAGATTCTCGTGTGGGAAGGGTGAATCCAGAATCAGGTATTGGGCGGTCGGGGCACAGCCCAGAATATTTCTGAAATAATCCATCGGCGTCATGGTAGCCGAAAAAAATATGGCCGCCTGACAGCGGAGCATTACTTTCTCGAGATGGACCGAGGGATCGACACAAAACAGTTTGAGTTTCAGATCCTTGCCGATTTTTTCATAACAGCTCGCATAGGATTGATCATATTGTTCAGCAACCCGGATGAATCCGGATACGGTAAAATACATATTCAGCAACGCTTCGCGAAAAGAGGTTTTAATATTTTGTGCAAGCCAGCGTTCACTGATAAACAGAAAGCTTCTTAAAAGTGGAATTAGGTCCTGGGGCAGGTTTTGCTCTGCTATCGGATAGTTTGATTCTGCGCATTTTTTCCTGGCCTTGACCAGCCAGGCATTGATGCGTCCGAGGTTTTTAAAGATATGGGGCAGCTCATTTTTTAAGTGACGCCGAAGGTCCAGAATTGGCTGTTTGGTAATTTCAGCGGAAAACATTTCGCGGGAGCGGTCCACCAGATTATGGGCCTCGTCGATTAAGAAAATATAGTCGCCGTTTGATTCCTGGAAAAAGCGGCGCAAATATACCCGCGGGTCAAAGACATAATTGTAATCGCAGATAATACAATCGATATACCAAGAGAGATCAAGGGAAAATTCAAATGGACAGACGTTAAACTTTTTGGCGGTACGCTCAAGCTGTTCACGGGTTAGGGCATCCAGCACAAATATGGCTGCGATCGCATCATTGATGCGGTCATAGTGACCCCTGGCATATTCACACTCCTCGGGGTGGCATGCACTGCCGGGGCAGAAGCAGATTTTATCCTTTGCAGTCAGCGTCAGAGATTTTAACCTCAGTCCTTTGGCGCGTAATTCATTCAGGGCGTTTTCAGCTGCCAGCTGACCGGTGGTTCGGGCTGTGAGGTAAAAAATCTTGTGGCTCAGTCCTTCTGCCAAAGCCTTAACGGCCGGGTAAAGCACAGCGATGGTTTTGCCGATGCCGGTTGCCGCTTGTACAAGCAGCTGGCTTTGATCGCGAATCGTGCGGTAGGCCCCGGCAATCATCCGGCGCTGCCCGTGCCGGTAATTTGCAAAAGGAAATTTTATGTCTCGAATGGACGCGTCGCGTTGTGTGGGCCAATCGATAATGGCTGCGGCCCATTTCAGATAACGCGCGACCAAATCGTTGAAAAAAATCTCCAGTTCTGAAGTACTGAACGTACGCTTGAATTGACGGACTTCAGCAGTATCGAGCCGATAGTAGGTCAATAGGGTGCTGATTTCATCCAGCTTCCGGTCTTTGCCCAGGATATAGGCGTATGTTTTGACCTGTCCCCAGTGGATCGGGTTTTCGTTTTTCGCGAAATAATTCGGATTACGGGTGGTGGTCTTTATTTCCTCAATGACAGTGCTTTGGGTTTCAGTGTATACTCCGTCGATGCGGCCGCTGATAATTAGCCGAAATCGATCGGTTTCAACCTGGCGCGTCACTGCAACCTCGGAGCGGTAGGTATCGGGACGTGAATTTTGAATCTTTTGATGCGCACGAATTGCTTCGAGGGGACGGCTGGATCCCAAAAATTCAAATATAAGATCCCCTGAGCGCAACACATGCTCAACGAGTTCCCGTACGCCAATTTTTAGTTCGCTTTTCAATCTAGCTCAAATCTGATTCAAGATCCGAATTTAAGGTCTTCTGTGGGCTTATCCTAAGACCGGCTTTAAATCAACGAGGAATCAGCAGAAAGTCAGGAAGGGGTAGTTTTTTGGGGGTGATGAAACCGCAATTTAGATTTTGAATTTAAGCACAGACCGGTCGGTCGCTCAATTGTCGTGCAATACTTTCAATCCGCCAGTCAAATTCTAAAATCTAAAATCAAAAGATTATTCTTGGACGACAAAATGCACACGCCTGTTTTTTGCCCGGGACTCTTCCGATTTTCCGGTATCTATGGGCCGTTCACGGCCGAAGCTGACCGCGATGAGCCTTTGGGTTTCAATGCCTTTGCGGATTAAAAAGGACTTGACTTCACCTGCGCGTCGATCTCCTAAAGCAAAGCTGGATTCTTTGGACCCGCGATCATCGGTGTGCCCTTCAATAATAACCGAGATCTGAGGATACTTTTTTAAAAATTCGGCTTTTCGATTTAAAATCTCCCGGGCTTCCGGTTGCAAACGATACCGACCTTTCTCAAAATAAACATCTTCGTACATGAACTTGATTTTGGCCGATTGAAATTCCCGTTGTTGGGCTTCTTTGCGCTGACGTTCTCGTTCCAATTCCTTCTGGCGGTCGATTTCAGCTTGATTGGTGTTTGTGAGGGGCTCCTTTTTTTGCAATACCGCTTGTTTTGCGCAGGCTGGCATGATCATCAGGGTGGCACCAATAAATGAGACCACTAAGACCGTTCGCAATTTTTCTAGCATGCTTTCCTCCAGGTGAAAATCGGCAAATTATTCAATGGCGGGTTTAAATGTGTCGGCGTTTGCTGCTAATTCCGGATATCAGCTTATATGGATTATATTACATAAGCGTTCGAAAGTAAAACATATTCATTTATTGGGGCTTTTTTACCTTTTCGACCTTTCGATACCTCCGGCTCAATTAGCTAAAAAAATATCAAAAGGTGCTTGACAAGGGATTTGCCCCTGATTATAGTTCACGCTATGAACAAAGTGGCCAGAAGATATGCTACGGGTCCGAATGAGGAAGTTTCTGAATACCAATTGCAGCAATTTCAGTCGCTTATATTAAAACTGTTTCAATGTTGCCAGGAGCGCATGCAGTATCAATGCGATCGTTTTGAGCTTCCGGATGCGGAATTTCGATGCCTGATGCTTTTTGGAGAAGAACGTTATCTAACCGCCAAGGGTATTGCCCATAAGATGAATGTGGTCAAAAGCCGGGTATCAATTGCCCATAAGATGAATGTGGTCAAAAGCCGGGTATCAAAAATTGTCGATGGGTTGATTAAAAAATAGTTAATTCACCGGATCAAAGATCCCGAGGATTCAAGGGTCAGTCTGCTCAGTCTTACGCCCGCTGGGAATGAAAAATTGAATGATATCAATGCATTTCTTCAGGATGTCCATTATCAGGTGCTGTGCCAGATCACTCCGGACCAGCGCAAAGCCGTACTGACCAATCTGGATATTCTTAAAGCTTCGATGGAGGCCGTCAAGGAAATGATGGTTTAAGGCAGTGGCCGGACTGCAAATCCGATCGAATCGAAGACCATGCTTAAAAGTTCACGATATAAACCATTAATCGGCGATTTCAAAATAATACCGATAATTATCATCAAAGGAGACGGAACATGGATATGCAAAATATCGAAAACCAGTTTACAGAGTTTAAATCCCAGCTGGAGGCTTTAAACAAAAAAGTGCCGGAAGACAAGCTTTCAATGGTGGTGTTCAGCGGCGATCTCGATAAAATCATCGCTGCTTTTATCATCGCCACCGGTGCCGTTGCCATGGGGATGGAGGCCGTCATGTTTTTTACTTTCTGGGGCACTCCGGTTCTCAGAGATGCAAAGAAGAGGGTGGGCGGCAAGGACACCTTCGGCAAAATGTTTGGTAGCATGCTTCCCAAAGGAATGGGTCAGGTAAAGCTTTCCAAGATGAACATGGGTGGCATGGGCACGGCCATGATGAAATCACTGATGAAAAAGAAAAACGTGGCATCATTGGAACAAATGCTCGAACTGGCTGAAGAGTTGGGAGTGCGGATCTTCATCTGCGAGATGTCAATGGATCTGATGGGTTTTAAAAGAGAGGAAATGATTGACTACAAAAATTTAACCTATTGCGGTGTCGCCAAATTCCTGGAAGAAGCCGCCAATAGCAAAGTGCAGCTGTTTATTTAAAATTTGTGTTTTCGGACTCCAATTCAAATCCGGTTTACAAGGAGGTATAAAATGAGTGATATCAAAGTTGATAAGGTATTTGATTTAAAAGGACTGCCGTGTCCAATGCCTGTGGTTAAGGTGAGCAAGGGCATCAAGGATGTCGAAGTCGGTCAGGTGATTGAAGCCCAATCGACGGATCCCGGATCTTTAACGGATTTTCCGGCCTGGGCACGGACCAGTGGAAACGAAATTCTAAAAACCGAACAAGACGGCGACGTTATAAAATTCTTTATCAAAAGAAACGCTTAAATGTTCAGGGCGGGCCGTATTTGCAGTCCTTTGCAAACTGAACTGTACGGGAGGTAACTTTGGAAACGCTGTATTATATTATACTGGTGCCGATGGTCTACGTCGCTTTTGCAATTTTTATAATTGTCACCGCTGTGCGCTTGATAAAGATCTTTAGAGAACCCAAACATCCTACCACCCTTCAGATATATCCTGAAGTTGTTTGGCGAAATTGAGGCCTTGCAGATAGTTCCCCACGAGATATTTTTGGGCCAGGGGCTTGTGGGTCTGATTACCATCATTGCCCTGCTGTATTTTTTATTTCGTCGCTTTCTTTCACCGGTCAAGGAATTATCAATTCCGGAGGATTATTATATTTTGATTTTGCTGTTTCTGACGGTGCTTTTCGGCAGCCAAATGGATTGGGCCCGCAGATGGTATTATTATGATACGATATCTGTCGACCAGTATCGGGAATATCTGTCCAGCCTTTTATACTTCAAGCCCTATTTGCCTGCTGAGCTGACGGAATCAGGTCATTCTTTTATGCTGGTGGTGCATATATTTTTCGCCAATCTATTTCTGATATTTTTTCCATTCAGCCAGTTGATGCATTCGTTTTTGTCGTTGCCGATGAATAAGCTGAGGCGCGGGTAATGATCGGCCGTAGATCAGATGACAGAGGACAGAAAACAGAAGTCAGATAGGATGCTTTATCTTCCCGCTTTTCCCATCTGTCATCTAGCCGCTGTCCTCTGACACCTGAGAGATGGATGACAGCATTGTGGATTAGTGATAATTAGCACGCACTAAAATAAATAGGACTTAATAGAGGAATATGATTATGGATCAGAAAACGCGAGATGATTTGCTCAAGCTGTTCCAAAGCAAACTAAACGAGGCCATGCGTCTTTATCTGGAAAACTGCACCCGCTGCGGTGTATGCATCGAGGCCTGTCATGTGTATGCTTCCATGGGGCAGGTCCGGTACATCGCTGCTTATCGGGGCGAAATCGTGCGGCGGCTGTATAAGAAATATTTTAAGGGCCGGGGCAAGGTTTGGCCATCGGTGGGTGAGGCCAAAGAACTCAGTGAAATGGCTCTGGAAGAGTTGTACGAAGCGGCTTATTCCTGCACGGGGTGCCGCCGCTGCATGGTGTACTGTCCTTTCGGCATCGATACCCAGATGCTGATGTCCATTGCCAAACTGCTGCTGGTTGGCGCCGAGGCCGAACCTGAAATCCTTACCATGCTGGCCGACACCTCAATTGAAAAAGGCAAATCCATCGATCTGTTTAAAGATAGCTTTATGCAAGGCATCAAAAGACTTGAAGCTGAAGTGGTTTCAAAATGGAAAATGGAAGCCGGAGAGACCATCATTCCGGTGGATGTTGAAGGCGCCGATCTGCTTTATGTGGCTTTGGCGGGGGCTCATTCGATTATTCCGGCAGCCGCTATTTTCAATGCCGCCGGAGAAAATTGGACCCTGAGCTTCTTTGAGGCTGTTAATTTCGGCGCTTTCGTCGGGGATCCGACTAAAACCAAATTAATTTTGGATCGCATTATCAATGAGGCCAAGCGGCTTCATGTCAAAGAGGTTTGTATCTGTGAATGCGGGACGGCTTACAGGGTCATGAAACAAATGAGCGGCAAGCAACCCTTTAAAGTCAGTTCGATTACAGAGGTACATGCACGCTATCTGCGTGAAGGACGCATCCGGCTGGATAAAACCAGGTTCAATGGGGCCGTCACCTACCATGATCCCTGCCAGATTGCCCGCAATGCCGGGGTCATCGATGAGCCGCGCTATATTCTGAGGCATTTAACCGAAGATTACAGAGAGCTGACGGATGATCCCCGTTACAACTGGTGCTGCGGCGGCGGCGGCGGATTGGTGGCCATGGGTGAAGACACTCTGGATTTTCGCATGAAATCCGCCAGAGTGAAAGCCGAACAGGTCAATGCCACCGGTGCAAATATTTTGGCCACTGCCTGTGAAAACTGCCACGCGCAGTTAAACGATTTAAATAAACACTATAAAATGGGCGTGGAAGTGCGGTTTTTAAGCTCAATGATTGCCGATGCCCTGATACAGGCGCAGTAGCGCGCGGCACCTGAAATATCCGCCTCTTTCAGGTTAATCCCCACAATTGTGAACCCGGTGCAAAATAAGATGGCCGGAATCTGAAAACGGCTTCTTGTTTCGGCGGATTTTTTTATTGACAGCATATACCACATAGTGGCATATAATAAAGTATCACATTGTGCCACCAGGATCATTAACCTTGTCAGGGGAGTTTGAAAAATGAAAAAGGTCGCCGTGTTGATCAACAATGAAAATCAACAATCTGAAGGCTTGCGCTCCAGCCTCGGCATGATGCTTTACAACACTGCGGTGCAGATGTTTGTCGTCGACAAAGAGATCGCCAACATGGATAAGGCTTACAAGGATAACATGGAATTCCTTGATGAGATGGAGGGTGAACGCTTTTCAAATAACCCCGCCAATGTCGAGAAATACGGATTCAAGTACGCTTCGATAGAACAGATGGGCGAAATGCTCAGACAGGCGGATCTCATCATTCCGTTTTAGGAGGGTAGATAAGATGAAAATACTTTATATTCTTCGCTCCCGGCCTGATGTTACGGTGGAAAAATTTATGCAAACCATTACCAACGGGGACCGGGCCGAAGTTACGGCCCTCTATCAGGAAAATATGGACTGGTCCAAGCTCGTCGATGACATATTTGAACACGACAAGGTCATTAGCTGGTGGTAGAAGTGTTTGAAACCACTTCTGATCATTTTTTTCAGGATGAATCGTTGAGAAAGGCTGTCAGGCAATGGCTGAAAAATTGGGCATACTGGTCAGTTCCGATAAACACCTCGATTATGTGATCAATTTAACCACCGCTGCCAAGGACAAAGGCAAAGAGGTGGAAATATTTTTTACCGGCAAAGGGGTGCTTCTGACCCAGTCGCCGGATTTTAAAAAACTTGTCGGCAAGGCCAAGTTGAGCCTTTGTGATGTGAGTTTCCGGTCTCTGGGTCTCAAGGGGGATGTCCCCGGACTCGGATTTAAAGATTTTGCCACGCAGGCAAAAAATGCGGAGCTCATCGAAAAAAGCGACCGTTACGTGGTCTTATAATGGATGTCAGATGGGAAAGACAAAGATTTGGCTCCAGCAAAAATGGCCGGGGCGTCAATCTGACCGCTGTCCTGGTGGCGGGCCCTTGCATCGAGAACAACAAAAAGCAAAGTTTCAGCGAACAGCTGGGCGTCATTGGCGAGCATTTTTTGCGTTCCAAGGCGCTGGATATGCGGGCATTTCATCAGGGTGTGTTCTGGGCAAATGTCGACAGAAAATTAGATCGCCTTATGATCACTCCCACCGAGAGGGAAAAAATTGAATCAAAAATTTCAGAGACGGTTCCAAGACCGAACTCTGACTGGGCGCTATGGAGCGTAACCTGCATACCCCGCTACGATCCATAAAAATTTAATCGGAATTCAGACCGCGTAAAAACAAAAACGGCCCGCTTGCCTTTTACTAAAAGCAAACAGGCCGTCTTGCCAGAGTTTCCTTCTTTCCTTTGCTCTTTTATCTATTTTTTATTTGCAAAACCCGTTTTGCATCGCCCATTGCAACCCGTCACATTCACCCAGATCGCAGGCCAGCCTGAAATCCGCGCAGGATTGATCCACCTTTTGCATCTGAAAATAAACCAGCCCCCGGTTCAGATGCGCTTTCGAGTATTTTGGTTTGAGCTCAAGGCTTTGATTAAAATCGGTCTCGGCCTTTTCGTATTGATCCATCGCGTAGTACGCATTGCCGCGATTGTTCAACGCCTCGGCATACTGCGGTTTTAACCGTAGCGCCTGACTGAAGTCTTCGATGGCCTGCTGATAAAGTTTTAAATTGTAAAATGCCAGGCCTCGGTTGTTGTAGGCTTCGGCTTGTTTGGGATTGACCGCTATGGCTCTATCCCAGTAGCTTTTGGCCTGGTTTGGGTCGGTGTATTTTATGTTTTGCCACAAGGCCATAGCCTTGGCGCTCCAATCCCCATCTTTTCCGGACAGGTCGGTCTCACGGTCTCGTTTGGCAAGTTTGATCAAACCGGCTTTCTGGTTGAGCCTGGGGTTGACGATTTTATTCCGGTCCTGTTTCATCAACAGCGCAGGGTCACCTGCCAGATCGCCGATCATTTTGGTTATCTGGCCGAGCATTGCAGCGCCGAAAACACCCATCAGCACAATCGGAGCAAGCTGGATGACGGTCCACAGGATCATGATTTTGGTCATTGCCAGGCTTTTGTGCTTGATCCAGCCCCAGATAAATGTCCAAAATCCGCAGGTGATCAGGCCGATAATACCCTGCAGTGCGCCACCGTGCTTGAATTGCTTGATCAGAACAATGATAAAAACAATAAAACCGATCAGCGACAAAATCGGAAATAGGATCCCTAAACTCATTTCAATCATAGTTTACCTCATTTTTGATTTAATGCGGCGTTCGATTCACCTTAGCCTAATTATCGGCATCTATTTAAAAAACCTTTATACGATTTGGAAGGTTTTGAAACCACTTCTAAATGCGCGACGGCCAGAGTACCAACCGCGCAGCTTCCTTTTCATAACCGGCTTTGATGAAGTGTTTTGCGAACCGACTGTCGGCAGCCGGCTGGTTGTTTATGCAGATGATGTCGAGGCGATTTTTTGGTCTAAGCGGCTGAGGTAATTTTAGCAGATTATGCAGTAACTTAGCAAATTTTTCGTACTGGGCGGCACTTAATTTTCTCAGGGCCACGATCCGCTCAAAGTCGTTTTCACCATAGATCAGCAGATCGCCGCCGCTGCATATCAGGTAATTGGCAGCCGAACGCACAATTTTAAGCGGTTGGCCCCTTTGGTCCGTCAGTTGCCAAGAGGCGGCGATGAACGGCAAAGCAGGATCCAGCGTACTTAACATCACCATATCGGTTGCCGCTGCCGGGTCTTCACGGTGCAGTTTTTCAAGGAGATCAACCGCGGCGGGCATGGCAAACTGGACTCCGGATAGCCCGCCTACAAAATAGCCCCGCCGAATTTCACCCTGCCATTCCAGACGCTTTAAGGCTTGAAAAATTTTGTGCCAGGGCAGCAGGCCCTGCTCCCTGCGATACCATTCTTTGACCACAATGCCGTAACGCTGGAGCAGTAAACGCGCCTGCCGCGTGGCCTGTTCCGGCTCTTCAAGCGCCGGGCCCATGCTGGCAAACGACAGGGTTGAAAACCAGCGTCCATCTTGGAGCAGGCAGGACTGCCGAGCCATTTTGCGCAAAAAAGACCGGCGGGACCCCTGCCTGAGTTTTGCAGCTTCAGATAGGCCGTTGGAGCGACCGGGCGGTGATTTTGCAACTGGCTGCTGAAACGGAGTTTGCACAATCATTAAAAAAGCCGGATAATTTTCACAGCTGACCAGGCGGACGTCTGCCATGCCGGGACGGCCGCTAAGCGAGTTAATTGAACGATACCGTGGATTCAGATTCCCGCTGCACTTTTTCGAAGGCAAGGTTTTGAGCAGCCGCTATGGCCTGTTTGACCGGACCGCTCTGGAAGAAAAAATAGCAGAATTTGAGCGCTTGATTGCCGAAGGCCGCGTCATCGTCCAGGCCGGCAAAAACAAAGACGGCGGCCGCCGCACCGTTGAGTTTCATCTGCGCGCCGAAGGC
>JARRJQ010000225.1:0-5585 GCA_037388985.1 Desulfobacterales bacterium
TGTAATATGATCTCCAATGCCGGAACTGCCCGCAGGGCCTTCCAGTAAATCGGGCAGATCCCCCAGATCAAAAATGCTGAAGCCGCATACACCATCCCTGAGATCGTATTTGAATCGACATTCAGTTTTGTGTTTTGAGATTTAGGTGAGTCCATTTTATTTAAATTTGTTTTGCAGGCACCATACTCCAGAGCAAATAAGGCGTCAATCGGCTTTTTCAACGGAAAGAAAAGAGGTTTGACTTTAAAACAGGATTTGCCTATTTATCATTGTATTGTTAGAGTCCCCGGACCAGACAATTTGATAAGGAAAAATTTTAGGAGACCCGATGAACGACAAGGCCAATTTTGCGGTAGAAATAAAAAACCATACTGCCTGGTTGACATTAAATCGCCCGGAGAAAAGGAACGTAATGGGGCTTGCCTTTTTTGAACAAATCGCTGAGCGGTTTGATGGTTTTGATCGGGATCCGGACATCCGGGTGGTGATCATTAAAGCAGAAGGCAAAAGCTTTTGTGCGGGCACCGATCTTAAAGAAGCCGGAGCACTGCTCGGGCAGAGCACAGCAGACGGACGCGACCGCATGCGCAAAAAAATTTTGGAACTTCAACAAAGTTTAACAAAAATTGAAGCGTGCCGCAAACCGGTCATCGCCGCTGTTCACAGTCACTGTATCGGCGCCGGCGTTGATCTGATCGGTGCCTGCGACATCCGCCTGGCCACCAAAGATGCGATCTTCAGCATCCGCGAAACACGCATGGGAATCATTGCCGATGTCGGAACACTTCAGCGTCTTCCCTACATCATCGGCCATGGGTGGTTTCGGGAACTTGCCTTAACCGGTCGGGATTTCACGGCCCAGGAGGCCTTTAAAATGGGGCTGATTACGCGCATATGCGATGATCTTTCGGGCCTATACCAGGAAGCCGGACAGCTGGCGGATCAAATTGCAGCCTGCCCGCCGTTGACCGTCCAGGGAACCAAGGAAGTTATCAATTACAGCCGCGACAACGGCATTGAGGCAGGCTTGCAGTATGTTGCCCAGAAAAATGCGGCCGCGCTCCCCTCCGAAGATCTTTTTGAAGCGGTGGCTGCCTTCATGGAAAAAAGGGCACCGGTGTTTAAGGGCAAATAGCTCTCACAGAATATCGAATATCGAACGATGAATTAATTTCTATTTTTATGACCAGCATAAAAACTGCCAAACAAAATCAAGAAAAACCTTCATAATTCGAAATTCCTTGTTCGATATTGGATATTCTTTCTTAAGGATACCAACAAGATTGTTTGATAATTTTAAGTGACTGGAGGGAGACTTATGTTCAAACCCGGAGCTCTATCCGGAATTACCGTCATCGATTTGTCCCGCCTGCTGCCGGGGCCCTATTGCTCCATGATTCTGGCGGACCATGGTGCCCGGGTGATCGCCGTCGAAAGCAAGCAGTTTATGTCCGACGGCCTCTTTTTCAACACGATTAACCGCAACAAAGAGCACCTATCGTTGAATCTAAAAAGCAAAAAGGGCAAACAAATCTTTTTAAGGTTAATTCAATCGGCTGATGTTATGCTGGAAGGCTTCCGACCCGGGGTGGTCGATCGACTCGGGGTTGACTATGAAAGCATGCGAAAAGTGAATCCGAGAATTATCTACTGCTCGATAACCGGCTACGGCCAGGATGGACCCTTTCGCGATCGGGTGGGCCATGATGTCAATTATCTGAGTTACTCCGGCGTCTTGAATCTGATCGGCGAGCCGGATCGCCCGCCTTCGATACCGGGAATCCAGATCGCCGATATTGCTGCCGGCGGGATGAATGCAGCCATCGGGATTGTTTTGGCGCTTTTTGCCCGGGAAAAAACCGGCAGGGGCCAATACATAGACATCTCCATGACCGACGGCATGGTCGGATTTCTGCCTGTGGCCCTTTTTTTCCAACAACTCACGGGCCAGGACCCCCGCAGATCCGATACCCCGCTCTCTCACCGCTACGCGTGCTACAATATCTATGAAACAGCCGACGGACGGCATTTATCCATTGGGGCGGTGGAGAATCGATTCTGGAAAACCCTTTGCGAGCATTTCGGTGTTCCGCAATATGCAGCGCTTCAATACGATGACAGCCATCGTGAGGAAATTCTTGATTTTATGCGCTTAACGTTTAAGAAAAAAACTTTGGATGAATGGGATGCCGAGCTGGCAAACCTGGAAATCTGCTGGGGAAAGGTTCAGAGCTTTTCCGAAATGCTTGCTGATCCTCTCTTCAGGAAAAGGAAGATGATTTTAGAAGTAGAAGGCAAAACCGGGGAGAAAAAAGCCGCCATCGGCGTGCCGGTCAAGTTGAGCGAAACCCCGGGCTCCGTCCGCAGCGGGGCTGTGGACTTCGGCGAAAGCACAATGTCGATACTGAAGGAATTGGGCTACTCCGACAAAGAGATCAAGGAATTCGCTGAATCGGAAGTGATTTAACAGCACCTATCTTCAGACCATAGACTTCAAGGTGGCCAGCTCCAGTTGATCTCCGGCATCTTCGGCACGGTCTGAAACTTCGACAATGGTATCCAGGCAGTGTTTCAAATGCGTTTTGTGCGCAAAATCAATCTTGGAAGTGAAAATTTCTTTGGTCAGGTCCCATTCGAGTTTGTCCACTCTGGATTCCTGGAAACCTACTTCGCGGGTGTGGTCGCGCACCGTTTCTATTTTGCAGTCCCCCTTAAAATAGCATAAAATGGCCAGTTTTAAAGAATCAATAACACCCAGAGATTCTTTGCTGACTGCCAAAAAATGGAGCTTCATTTCATCGGGAATCAGCGGACGCTGATTGAGAAAGAAATCACTGCAGGCTTCAGCAGCATTGCCCACCTTGTCGATACTTTCAACCAATTTATAAATATCTTCTCTGAGCAGAGGCAGATAGGCACCGGAATAAAGTTTGTCGCGAATTTCATAACGAATGAGGTCTGCCTCGGATTCAGTACTGCGGGTTTTGCGGGCCCATGTTTTGGCTTCACCGATGTTTGCATCCAGGTAGAATTCAATTGTTTTTAAGCCGCTTTTGATGACATTTTCGATCACTCCCAGATGTTTCAAAATCAGCTCGATAACTTCTTTTTCCTTTTTAAATAAAATCATGAGCGCTCCTTCAGTACGTTTAAAATCCAAATGCCATTAACATAAGATAACCTCGAGTTCAATGAACATTATACCATCGTTTTGTTAGATTTTTATTAGCCCGCTAAATCTGCTATCACCCTGTAAGATATATAGGCGGCGGTCGCCGTCAGGGTCGGAGTCAATAGCCAACCGACAAGGATCGTTAAAACCATTCTGGTGCTAATGGCCCTAGCCCCTTTCACCAGTCCGACTCCCACAACGGCACCCACGATGGCTGAAGAGGTCGATACCGGAATCCCGAGCATGGAAAAAAGATGCATGCCGAATGCCGATGAGATCTGGGCGATAAACGCTCCGGGAATATCCAGAGGCGTTATGCCGGTTCCCACCGTGTGGGCAACTTTTTTTCCGTAAGTTGCTGCGCCAAGCGCAATACTCAACCCCCCGATCAAAAGCAAAAGTTTCGGAGGAAAGATCCCCAGATTGCCGATCGGGCCCACCGCAGTGCCGGCATGGTTCGTCCCTAAAGCATAGGCTGTATAACAAGCAGATGCGATGGCCAGCCTTCCCATGGCGTGTTGCAACAGCAGAGTACGCGATTCAAATTTCCTGAGAACACGATTCAACACATGCATCAGCGCAAATGCAAGTACGGCGACCATAATCGGACAGATGATCCAGCTTTCCAGGATGGCAATTAATTTAGAATGATCGATTTCAGCACGCAGAGCCAGACCGATGCCCACAACACCGCCGACAATTGCCTGGGAAGTGGATGTCGGAATCCTGAAAAAAGTTGCCAGGGTAACAAAAAAACCCGAGCTGATCAAAGCGATAACAACAGCCGCATAGCCTAAATCACCCTTGACGATGCCGGTGCCGACCGTTTTCATGACATCCTCGCCCTGCAAAAGAGCGCCCAGAACGGCAAAAATCGCCACCAGGATTACGGCATTTCTGAATGAAATGAGCCCGCAGCCCACCGTAGTCCCCACGCAGTTGGCCGTATCATTGGCACCGATATTCCAGCCGACATAGGACCCGGCAGCCAGTATGAATAACAGTATCGGTTCTATTTTATTTCCATCTCCACTTGATTTGCGCCGATGCATAACCCGCGAACACCAGATATAGGTGACGGAGGCATGCAACCACATTCGGTCTGTGTTTTTATAAAAATTTCAAGCGCATAAGTCAAAATAATAATGGACCTGATAAATATGGATATCGCTTTGCCGGAGGGCTATCCAATTTTGGAAAAAATGCTCTTTTCGATTGTTGTTGAATCGGAAAAAGAAAAGCGGTAATGAAAAAATTTATTCGATTTTTTTCAAACCGGAATCCATTTTAAATTTAAGGAGAAAGTCATGCTTATTGTCGGAGAACTGATAAATGCCAGCCGCAAGGCTATTGCCGCTGCCATCGAAGCTTGGGACCAAAAGCAGATTCAGCAGGTTGCTCAAAAGCAAATCGAGGCGGGAGCAAACTACATTGATGTCAATGCCGGTGTTTTTGTCGGAAAGGAACCTCAGTACCTTGAGTGGCTGGTGAAAACTGTCCAAGCAGCCGTTTCTGAGCCCTGTTGCATCGACAGCCCGGATCCTAAAGCCATTGAGGCCGCCCTGGCAGTCCACTCCGGTACCGCAATGATAAATTCAATATCCATGGAGAAAGATCGGCTTGACGGTTTGCTGCCGATCCTCGCCGGAACCGATCTTAAGGTGGTCGCCCTGTGCATGAGCGACGAAGGTATGCCGAAGACGGCTGACGACCGAATGACCATTGCAGACAAACTGGTAAACCGTCTTCTGCAAAACAGGGTTGCTGTTCAGAATATATTTGTGGATCCGCTGGTGCAGCCTGTTTCGACCAATATCCAATTAGGAGTCGAATTCCTCAATACGATTGAAAGGATCAGGACAACCTTTAAGGGGGTGCACACCCTCTGCGGGCTATCCAACGTTTCTTTTGGTTTGCCGAATCGAAAATTGTTAAACCAGACATTTATGAGCATGGCCATCGCTAAGGGACTCGACGGCGCCATTGTCGACCCGCTGGACAAAAAGATGATGGCCAGCATCATCACCGCAGAAACTCTTGCCGGCAAAGACGAGTACTGCAGGCAATATCTCAAAGCCTACCGGGCTAAATTATTTGAATTTTAAATAGACGAGCGCCGACTCGACGAAGATTCTTTGGCTCCTAACCTGCCTTCACAAAATTGCTTCGCAAACGATTCAGGCGCCGCGAAAGGCATAATAATTGGATCTTAAGTCCATATAATCGGTTCTAAAGTCTCTAAAAATAAGTTAGTTTCTATCCATAAATGATATTGTTTTAAAGGATATTACGAATTGGTTTCCAATTCGGAAATGAGGAATTTTTTCGATGAGCCCCGCCATATGGCGGGACTTCGCGGCTGATTATATGTATATTCACGTGCTCAGCAAACCGCACAAGCCCGCCCGCCTCG
>JARRJQ010000226.1:0-5559 GCA_037388985.1 Desulfobacterales bacterium
TTGGCATGATAGCAGGTGTTTTCCATGGTCGTAAACGCATTGGTATTGCCGCCGATGGCATCGAATTCTTTAGCGATTTGATAAGCAGAGCGTCGCTGGGTGCCTTTAAAGATCATATGTTCGATGAAATGCGAAAGTCCGTTTTCAGCCAAATTTTCGTCCCGGGCGCCGATATTGACCCACACACTCATTGATACGGAGCGGGTATGGGGCCTTTTTTGGGTTAAAATGCGGACACCATTTTTCAGAACCGTTTTTTTAACTGGCGCGTCCATGTTCCTCTTCCAGGACTGCTTTATGGCTAAGCCGAATTTTCCCATCCCGGCTGATTTCCAAAACTTTTACTTTGAGCGGATCGCCTTCTCTAACGACATCGGATACTTTGGTTATGCGGCGGTTGGCGAGTTGTGAGATATGAACGAGGCCATCGGAACCCGGCAGTATTTGCACAAAAGCACCAAAATCCGTAATTTTGACCACGGTGCCCTCATAGATTGCACCAACTTCAGGCTCGCGAGTGAGGTCTTGCACCATTTTAACGGCTGCATCGCCTTCCTCTTTTGAGTAAGCCGCAATTTTAACCAGACCGGAGTCATCGATTTCGATGCTTGTATTGGTTTCACTTTGAATTCCGCGGATAACTTTACCTCCCGGGCCGATGACTTCACGGATTTTATCTGGATTGATCTTAATCGTGCTAATTGTGGGTGCATATGGAGAAATTTCTTTGCGCGGTTCTTTAATGGTTTCCAGCATTTTGTTAAGAATAAAGATCCTTCCTTTACGGGCTTGTTCCAGAGCGCCTTGCATGATTTCTCTGGAAAGTTCATGAATTTTGATGTCCATTTGAAGTGCGGTGATTCCCTCTGCGGTACCGGTGACCTTAAAATCCATATCGCCGGCATGGTCCTCATCACCCAGAATATCAGACAAAATAACCACTTGGTCATCATCTTTTACAAGACCCATGGCAATGCCGGCCACCGGGGCCTTTATGGGAACCCCGCCGTCCATCAGCGCCATGCAACACGCACACACGGTGCCCATCGATGAAGAACCGTTGGACTCCAACACTTCAGAAACAAGTCGAATGGTATAATCGAAGGCTTCTTTGTCCGGTAAAATTTTTTCAATTGCTCTGGTGGACAGTCCGCCATGTCCAATGTCCCGGCGGGACGGGCCGGAAATGCGTCTGACTTCGCCGACTGAATAGGGGGGGAAATTATAATGAAGCATAAAGGGTCTAAATTCCTCACCGTAAAGTGTTTCAACGCGCTGCTCATCCTGCCCGGAGCCCAGGGTTAATACACCAAGAACCTGGGTTTCACCCCGAGTAAAAAGTGCGCTGCCGTGGGGCCGGGGAAGCAGCCCGACCTCACAGGTAATCGGGCGTATTTCATCAAATTTTCGGTTATCGATTCGACGGTTTTCCCTTAAAATAAGGTTCCGGATGATTTGCTTCTGAAGGTCATCGAGAATCGTGTAAACCTCGCTTTTGCGATCACTATAAGTTTCTCCCAGTTCTTCAAATATTTGGGCCCTGAGTTCGCTCAGCGCGTCCTGGCGGCTTTTTTTCTGAAAGATGAGGATGGCTTCACGCAACCGTTGGGCCGCCGCTGCATTTAAGTTGTCAACCAGCGCCGGATCCTTTTGCGGCGGTTTAAACGCGCGTTTGGGTACGCCATTGGATTCTTTTAATTTTGACTGAAGATCGATGAGTGGTTGCATTTCTCGGTGACCAAAGAACATGGCTTCCAGCAAATCTGCTTCACTGACCACATTGCTGCCTCCCTCCACCATCACCAGACCTGTTTTGGAGCCGGCCACAATGATATTGATATCACTTTTTTCGAGTTCCGAAGAGGGCGGATTGATTTTCAATTGGCCATCAATTCGGCCCACACGCACAGCCGCAATCGGACCCGCAAACGGGATTTCAGAAATCTCCAGGGCGGCTGATGCACCGATCATGGCGAGGGTATCCGGATCATTTTCCTGGTCCATGGACAATACCGTTGCAATCACCTGGGTTTCGTAGCGCCATTCTTTGGGAAATAAGGGGCGGATGGGTCGATCGATCAGACGGGCAGTTAATGTTTCTTTTTCACTGGGCCGGCCGATTTCGCGACGAAAATAATTACCCGGAATCCGTCCGGCAGCATAAATCTTTTCCTGATATTCAACAGTCAAGGGCAAAAAATCCGAATCTCTCTCTTCATGAGCGGCCACAGCAGTTACCAGCACAAGGGTATCCCCATATTGAACCAGCACTGATCCCGATGCTTGTTTGGCAACTTTTTCGGCCTGAATACTCAGGATTCTGCCCCCGATTTCTTCTTTAAGCAAAATTTCCATGTTTTCTCCTAACTAATAAGCAAAACTAAATGTGATTTCGTCCACAAAAAGACCGGCATTTCAAGTCAACATCCATCAAAAAACAACACGAGTCATCTTGTCCTACTTTATGTTGTACCCGTATAGGCCTATTTTGGCCCAGCGGTCGGTGTATCCGGCGTCGATGTCAATATCAGCAACGACAGGCCATTGTCTCAATGAATCATTGATATTTGACGTGGAAAGAGTCAGCCTTGAACGGCGGCAAGCTACCGTTTCAAGCCTAAAGTATCGATAATAGCTCGATAGCGATTGACATCCTTGTGTTTGACATAATTCAATAGTCTGCGGCGCCTGCCGACAAGCATCAATAACCCCCGGCGGGAATGATGATCTTTCGTATGAACCTTTAAATGCTCGGTGAGTGATGAAATACGGTGGGTCAACAAACCGACCTGAACCTCCGGTGATCCGGTGTCTGTTTCATGCAGCCTGAATTTGTCAATCAGTTTCTTTTTGTCTTCTGTGTCAAAAACCACTTTTCCAGCCTCCTGTTGGGGAAATAATCTTTCATTATTTAATTGGTTTCACTTTTCTAATTTGCAAAAACACAGGCATATGAGATTTTATCCTGCTTTCTTTCATAATTTAACACGGCCAGCAAACTGCTGGCGGTGTCCACAATTTTAATTTGTAGTTCCGGTTTTTGAGTTTTTTCAATCAGCCGGCTGCACTCCAAATCTGCTTTGTTTATGGGCTGGCCGTGTCTGATCTTTGCCGTCAAACGCTGATCGGCAATGCAGGCCGGCATATCCTTGAGCGCATCTGCCATGCTGATTATAAAATTAGCTGTTTGGCCCTTTGACACAAACTGTTCCAACGCCGCCAGAGAGCTGGCTTGCTGAATTTTGAATCCGCAGCTTTCGATGCGTTTCAGCGCAAATAGATGACCGCCGCATCCCAAATGCTTGCCAATGTCAGCACACAGCGTACGAATGTATGTTCCGGCAGAACATAAGACCTCTAAATGCACCAGCGGAAGTTTTATTTCAAGAATTTTAATTTTTGAAATAACCACACGCCTGGCCGGCTTTTGAATCGGTCTGCCCTGCCGGGCGAGCTTGTATAGTGGCGTTCCTTTGTATTTCAGAGCTGAATATACCGGCGGCTGTTGTTCAATTTGCCCCTCAAACTTCTTAACCGCAGATATGACCGTGTTTTCGGGGAAGGCACTGACCTTTTTAACAGCCTTCACAGATCCGGTTGAATCCTGAGTGTCGGTTTCAATGCCCAGTTTAAGGGTTGCCTTGTAAGTTTTATTACCGGCCAGCAGAAATCGCGCCAGTCGGGTTGCATCATTTATGCAACAGACCAAAACGCCTTCGGCAAAAGGATCCAGTGTTCCGGTATGGCCGACTTTTTTTGCTTTCAGCAGGCGCTTGACATCGGCGACGACTTTGGCCGAGGTCAGATGCTGCGGTTTATCGACGACAACAATCCCCTTTAATTCCTGCCGATCCTTCTCTGCTTGTTTTTTAATACCCGGCAATAAATTCATCCGGCTTATAAATCTTCGGCCAATTCAATGATTTTTGTTTTTAATGCGACTAACGTTGATTCAATTTGAAATCCGGCGGCACTCTTATGTCCGCCTCCGCCAAACTTGCCGGCGATTTGCGCTACATCCACGGAGCTATCGGAGCGCAGACTGACATGGTAGCGGTTCATTTTGCTGAATTTGCCGGCTCCGTTTTTTATTTCCTTGATGAGGGCGGCCACTTTTACATCTTCAATGCGCCGTGCGTAATTGATTATGCCGTCCAGATCTTCAGCGTTGGTGTCGGTTTCATTTAGCATACTGAGGGTAACCGTCATCATTGATAATTTGCCATTATCTGAAATTTCAATTGAGTTCAGTGCCATATTCAATAGCTTGATGCGACCCAGGGAATAGCTTCCAAATACGTGTTGTGCTACGCGATGGGGTTCAACGCCGACCTCTATCATGGCTTTGCTGACCGCAAAAGCCGCCTGGTTCGTATTGGAAAAACGAAACGAACCGGTATCGGTTAGAATTCCAGTGTAAATAGATGTCGCGATGGCTTTATCAAAAGCAATTCCGAGGGCACTGATCAATCGATACACAATTTCGGCCGTGGCACAGGCGGAGGTGTCGATGAACTGGATATGACCAAAAACAGTATTTGAAACGTGATGGTCAATATTGATGATCATCGGAATTTTACTAACAATGGAACTGCCTTCACCTATTCGTGCAATATCGCCGCAGTCAAGTATAATGGCCAGATCATACGTACTTGTCTTTTTGATATGCTGCACGATTCGCTCAGCGCCGGGAAGAAATCGATAGACAGCCGGGATGGCGCTCGGATTATAGCAGGTAACCTTTTTATCCAGCTTGCTCAAGGCCAATCCCAATGCCACCAGAGAACCCAATGAGTCCCCATCAGGTTCGGCATGCGAGGCGATTAAAATGTGCTGACCATCTTTAATTTTTTGAATGATCCGATCCATTTTTATGCTTTGTCAATTCGATGAGTTCGTCGATATGTGCGCCGTAATCCAGCGATTCGTCATAATAGAATTTGATATCCGGCATATATTTGAGATCGAGCGCTTGCGCCAGGATTCGCTTAATATATCCTCGGGCGCTGTTAAAACCGATAGTTGCCGCGTCCTTTTTTTGCTTGCTGTTGGGAGCTGCAAAATATATCCTCGCGAGCTTTAAATCGCGTGTAACGGTTACCCCTGTAATTGTGATCATTTTCAGGCGCGGATCTTTAATTTCCTTTTTTAGGATGTCGGACAGGATTTTTTGAATTAAACCGCCGATCCTGTCAGCTCGGGAAAATGGAATCATAGATGAATAATTTCCATTTCGGTGTTGATAATTTCGGCGAGGCCGAGGTCGTCAGCCAGATTAAATATTTTATCTATTTTCGAGTTGATGACGGCTTTATTGTTGCCTACCAGTGAAAAACCAATGTCAGCTTTTTGATATATGTCGTTTGATCCGACTTCCGCCACAGATGCATTAAAGTTGTTGCGTAGCCTGCTGATAATCGATTTAACAACTTTGCGCTTCCCTTTCAAAGAGCGGCATTCATGCAATCTAAAAGTAATAAGTCCAATACCAACTACCATCGTCGTTATTCGTTATTGGTTATTTGTTATCTGATATTCTGGATTTGCACCGAAATTCAA
>JARRJQ010000226.1:5609-6908 GCA_037388985.1 Desulfobacterales bacterium
TCAATAACTTCTTCGAATAACGAGTAACAAATAACACCTATCTCTATGTAGTTAAACTTTTTGCACAAGAGTGAGATTTTGATCAAGCATATATTAAAACTGATTCAAGGTGATTAGATTTTGTCCGATGGCAAGGCTTGATTCGTTTCAAAAGCGGAGCGTACACGGCAGTACGCGAGCATTTTGAAGCGAATTATAACACAGCCAGCGGGCAAAAGATAAGTGCATTGAAACAGTTTTTATTTGAGTTCGGGACGGATCTCCTCCAGATAATAACAATCAATCGTGTCGCCGACTTTAATATCATTGAAATTTTCGATGCCGATGCCGCATTCATAACCGGCCTGGACTTCTTTAGCATCATCCTTAAATCTTCTCAGGGAGGAGTTCTTTCCTTCAAATATGACCACTCCGTCTCTGAGCAGGCGCAAGTTTTGCCCGCGTTCAATTTTGCCGTCTGTCACGTAACAACCTGCAATATTGCCCACTTTAGGGATCTGGAATACTTCGCGAACCTCAGCTGTTCCCAGAATGTGTTCTTCAAATTTGGAAGCCATCATTCCGACCATCGCATTTTTAACATCGCCAATAACGTCATAGATCACATTATAAAAGCGCATGTCCACGTTCTCATCGGTGGCCATTGATTGAACTTTGGGGCTCGGCCGAACATTAAAACCGATAATAATTGCATTTGATACCGTCGCCAGAGAGATGTCCGATTCGGCAATCGTTCCGATGGCTGAATGAACGATTTTAACCTTGACTTCATCGTTGGACAACTTGGTCAGCGAATCGCTGAGTGCCTCGATAGAACCTTGGACATCGGCTTTAATAATAAGATTTAAATCCTTGACTTCACCTTCTTGCAGGCGTTCAAAAAGCTTATCCAAACTCAGTCGGCTGGAATGCGCCAGTTCGACTGATCGTTGTTTTTGCTGCCGATGTTCGCTGATTTGTTTGGCATTTTTTTCATCATCAAGCGCGAGGAATTCATCACCGGCCATCGGTACCCCAGATAGTCCGACAATCTCCACCGGGATAGAGGGGCCAGCGGATTCGACCTGATTGCCTCGGTCATTTAACATTGTCCGAATTCGGCCGTAATGCATTCCGCATACTACCGTATCGCCTGCACGCAGTGTGCCCTCTTTTATCAGAATGGTGGCAACCGCTCCCCGGCCGGAGTCAATCTTGGCTTCCACAACATGACCGGCAGCCAGTTTGTCGGGATTGGCCTTGAGTTCCAGTACTTCAGCTTGTAGCAATATCATTTCAAGCAGTTCGTCAATTCCCTGG
>JARRJQ010000227.1:0-5960 GCA_037388985.1 Desulfobacterales bacterium
ATTGTTTGCTGGGCGCATTCAGGGCAATAGCTGGAGGTAATGTCCAGTTTGGCTTTATCATGCATAAACTGTTCGATGGAAACCCATTGTCCTTTTCCAGCCTCTGCATTTCGGTCATCTCTGATCTTCTTACAGACACAGCACATCGGCAGAATGTTTTGATAAATTTCTATTTTGCGCGCAAGCTCTCTTTTTTCTAAACAGCGGACTACTCGATAAAGCATCTCTTCGGATTCGCAGGGTTTCAGCAGATAGTCATCGGCTTGCTGCCGCAAAGCTTCAATAGCGGATTTCATATCGCCATATCCGGTCAGGATTATGACCATGGTATCCGCATTTAATTCTTTGGTTTTTTTCAAGACCTGAATGCCATCGGTATCTTCCATAACCATGTCCGTAATTACCAGATCAAATTGATTTTCTTTCAGCAGTTGGAGAGCCAAATTGCCCCGGTCAGTTTTGGTCACATGAAAGCCCTGGCTTTCGAGATCTGCTCCAATACCTTCCAAAATAAAGTGATCATCGTCGACTAACAAAATGCGATATTTTTCCATTTCACGTCTCCAACAGGTTATAGCGGCTGATAAGGCGTGACAGATAGGTTCGCTGGATATTCATATTTTTCGAAGCCAAACTTCTGTTACCGGCGGTATGCCTGAGGTTCAATTCAATGAATTCCTTTTTAAACAAATCAGTGGCTTCTTTTAGCGTTAATCCGACCTTCATTCCCGGATAACTTGGCCGGGCCGCGAATTGAGGTAAGTCTTCAGTCAAAATGTCCCGGCCATTTCCCATCACAACGGCTCGTTCAATAGCATTTTTCATCTCACGAACGTTTCCGGGCCAGTCATATTGAATCATTGCATTCATCGCCTTTTTTGAAATACTGAGTTTCGACATGCCTCTTTCGCGCTTAAAAATGTTTAAAAAGTAGTTGGCCAACAAAGGAATATCTTCTTTTCTCTCCCTTACCGGAGGCATTTGAATCTGGACAACATTCAGCCGGTAATAAAGATCTTCTCGAAAGCGGCCTTCATTGACGTCTTCGGCAATATTGCGGTTGGTAGCTGCGATAACCCGAACGTCCACCGGGATGGACTTGTTGCCGCCGACCCGGTAAAAAACCCCTTCCTGCAAAATACGCAGCAATTTGGATTGCATGCCCGGACTCATTTCGCCGATTTCATCCAGAAAAATAGTCCCTTTGTCTGCAAGTTCAAATTTGCCTATCTTGCGGCCGGTTGCTCCGGTATAGGCACCTTTCTCATGGCCGAAGAGCTCATCCTCAAGCAGAGATTCCGGCAGTGCCGCGCAATTCAGCACAATCATCGGCTCTTCTTTTCTGCCGCCTACCCGGTGAATCAGACGTGCAAGCAATTCCTTGCCCGTACCGCTCTCACCTAAAATCAAGGTGCTTGCTTTTGAGTTGGCAACTTTAACCGCATCGGAAATGACTTTGCGCAGTGCCGGGCTTTCGCCGATCAACTCATATTTAAGATCCAGTTCTTCTTTGAGGTCTCTGATTTCTTTTTTATCGTGTTCGATTTTTCGAGCGTTGCCGATGGCGACTGAGGCGAGTTCAGCAAAGACGGATAAAATTTTTAAGTCTTCCTCTGTGATGGCGCTGCCGTCGGCTTTATCAATAATCTCGACAACCCCGATGATCTCTCCCCGCAGCTTCATGGGAACACAAGCGATTGAACGGGTCTCAAACCCGATGGATTCGCTGATTTCTTTATACCAGCGCGGCTCTTCAGCGACATTCGGTATGAGAAGGGGTTCTCCCGTCTTTGCCACATAACCGGCAATTCCCTGTCCGAGATCAATTTCAAACTGTTTAACGTCATCTTTCTTTTCGCCGGTGGCAACTTTAAAATATAGTTTTTGGGTCTTGGGGTCCAAAAGCAGTAACGAACTTGCTTTAGCGTCCATCATCTTCGTCGCCGTTTCAATAATCAACTCCAGAAGCAGATCCAGATCCTGAACCGATGAAACCCAGGTAGAGATTTCTTTCAACCGATCAATAGAACTATTGGCATTGTGCAGGTTGTTATCCATTATTATACACCTTTGCCCCAATTAAAATGGTTTTGCACTTATCGCAAAAGCCGATTTTTAACTCACATCAATGGAATTAGATCCGATTGTCTTTTAATTCTATTTGAAAAAACAGATTCTTATATATTGCTGATTCATTTATTGTATTTCTCCGGCACCCGGAATAGCAGAGCCACAGCTCTATTCACTTTAGTATACAGATTATAGCATACTCCGGAATCATGTCAATTTAATATAAACTATTGTGCACTTTTTTTGATTGAAAGACCGGTGGGCCGAGTTCTCGATATTCAGGTACTGGCGTTTGATGCGATGAATTCTCCCACTTTCTCAGCGGATCGCCCGAAGAGCTCTTCAATTTCGACAAGATCAAGGAACTGATCATGCCAGATGATGCTGTTTTCCTGAACGATATTTTTGATGTGTTCGTACTTTCCCCCGAGGGCTTTAATCCTGTTTTCCAGAGGAACATTTGATTTGAACGAAATATGGAGCAAAACCAGATATTCGATGATATTCGGCGAAAGCGATGAACTGGAAAGTATCGGGACGGCCACCAGGCTGCGTTCGTCTTTGCGACCTTTGCCGATATAAACATTGCCCTGGCTGACAATGATACGCTTGGTTCCCTTGAGTTGGTTGTCAGTTTCGACCCGGGAGGGTGTGTTCTGGACGATCCCCTTTTTGGAGGCCACAGCGATGGTGGTCTCTTCAACCGGCTCTCCCAATAAATTCAAGCCTTCAATCCGGTAGACGATAGAGCCGGTAACCCGAGAAATGATTTCCTGTAAATTTTTAAGGACGATAATATTTTTAGCTGTTAATTGAGAAATGCCAAAATGTTCGGTTGCCAAGGCTTCGAATAGGATTCCCTCCAACCGTTCACTAATCCGACTGGTACCAACGGTGACGGTTTTAGCCTGATGTTTTATCGCATCCACCGGGCGGGAGAGGTAATTAATCGCTCCCCCCAAACAATTAAACATCTCATTTAACATGTTGGTGGCGGTACCCTTCTGGCTAAAGTCAAGCTCAAAGTCCGCAACCGGTAATCTTCCGGATAAATATTTAAGCAAAAGGGTTAAATCCGAAATGGTGTCATAGCCAATCGCAGAAGGGAACTGTTTTTCGGCTTTTTTTCGTCTAAATTCTTTGTCAAAGTGGGCCACTTTCTCCCGGAATGATTTTTCGAGTATGATTTCGTATACATCCAATCCGTTATTCGCATGTTGATCAATGGTATTTCGCAGCTCCTCGTGGAATCCATATAAGAACCTTGATCCTTCGTTGATGGCCAGCGCGGCGAAATACCCCCAGATATGACCAACCAGTGTATTTAAGATGGGAGCCAGATGTTCTTGAATCGGTGGGACCTGAAAAACATCGTCGGCGTAAGGGGAAAATCGTTCTTCACCTTCGTCAGTGATGATGATCGGGGTTGCTTTGTGCGCCTTGAAGATGGCCGTATCCTTTATAATATCTCCAATTACCGATTTTCTTGAGCCTGCGGCACAAACAATGATCAACGGCTCTGAGGACAGATCAATGTGTTTTTTGTCTTCGACAAAATCTGAGGAGATGGTTTTATAGCAAAGCTCGCTGAGCTTGATGCGAATTTCATCGGCAGCCGCCTTGTTGGGGCCACTGCCAACAGCGGCCCAGTAAGTTTTGGTTACCGCCAGCTTTTGTGCGGATTGCCTGATGGTTTCTCTCAGGGCAAGGGTCTTGCGCATCTGTGACGGAAGCTTTAAAAGACGCTGAATCTCACCGGTTACGAATGATGCGTCCCGCCGGTTTTTCAATTTTGCAATATAAAGTGCCAAAATGGCTCCGGCAACAATCTGCGAATAAAAGGCTTTGGTGGAAGCCACCGACATTTCTATATCACGTCCGCTGCTGGTATACATCACCCCGTTGACTTTAAAAGTGATATCCGAATCCCGCCGGTTGACGATTGCCATCGTATAGGCTCCGCGCTCTTTCACCATGTCAACTGTGCGGTTGGTGTCGGTGGTTGTGCCGGACTGACTGATGGCTACAACCAGTGTATCGGCCATTGCATGGGCGCTATCATTATCGTTTAATTGAAACCCACTGAACTCTGAGGATTTTAGGGCACTAATCTGAATGGCCGGATTATCCAGATAATAATTCATGATATTGGCACAGATCAATGCGGCCACACCGGCGGTTCCCTGCCCGATAAAAAAGATACGTCTGATTCGATCCTTTTCCAGCGCTGCTTGCAAGGAGGCGGGAATGACCGACTCATCCAGTACAATCTCGCACTGCGCTGGGTTGTCTTCATTGATTTTCCATCGGTTTTGCAGGGTTTTTTCAACCGAATCCGGGGATTCGGAGACTTCTTTTAAAAAATAATGTGGGAACTTTTGGCGGTCGATATCTCGTGAGGTAATTTCGGTGAATTTGATATCGGTTTTTTTAAGTCCAAAAGGGGTGCCGTCATAATACTGGGCTTGGATGCCGTCTAGACCCCCGTTGCTCATCTGATCTAATATAAAAATTTGTCCCCGGGTTTCGCCCTGTTTGCCGATGATTGTTTTTTCTCCATCCAGTTTAATGTAATAAGGGGTTTCTTCGACGAAACCGTATACTTCGGAACTCGGCACACAGTATCCATCGGCGATTCCGACGAAAATCGCCTGCCCGCTGCCTCTTTGCGCCAGGAATAGTTTGCCAGGGGCCAGATCCGTATGCATTGATATGGCGTGGGATCCCTGAAAATCGTTGACGGCCAGCCGAAAGGCCTCCTCGACCGTATTTCCTTGCTGGAAATACTGCTGAATCCTGAGGGGTATGATTTTGGTATCGGTGGTTATGTCCGTGTGAAATCGATCTCCGCTACCCTCAAATTCAGCTTTGAGCTGCTGGTAGTTATCAATATCGCCGTTTAGACAGGCATGAATAATCCCGCATTTTTGGGTTTCACCCCCTGCGGTATGGTTGTCGACAGGGTGGCAGTTCGCTTCCGTGATGGCGCCTACTGATGCCCAGCGGGTGTGGGCCGAAACTGTGTCAAAGCTTGCATCAGCGGTGGCCAGGATCTGAAAAACAGGGTCATTGGCGATCTGGCGGCGAAGATGCTGCACGTTTTCTCCAAGGCTTCCGATTTCCATTGCCACTTTATAAGTCACCGCAACGGCAACCTGCTTTTTGCCGTCTGTTCTTGTTGATGACCGAAAGTTGATTCCTCCGCTGACCAGAGGGTCAGGTTCACAGCGATCCTTAAATTGATCCAGCAGGTCGTTCCGGATCAGAGCGTCTTCAAATTTTTTGAATTCAGGTGGATCCAAAATAAACATGATGGAGATGCCGGCTGAATCCCTTCCCCTGACTTCAAGACGGTCGATGCTGTTTAGAACGGCATTTATCTTTTTAAATACGCTCAGCGTCCGCATTGAAGGAGGATCCGGGCTGTGGACCAAAAGATCTTTTATTTTTTTGCTGCCAGGCAGCCCATTTGTTCGGCCAGCAAACCGGTTTCGGTTTCAATAACCGCCGCCAGCCTGTCTGCCAGTCGCTCGATTTGTTTTTGAGCGTTTTCGTCTGAAAAAACAGAAAAAAATTGAGCTTCAGCTTTTATGGCCAGTGTGCTTTGCCATAATTTTTCGATGGTTGCACCGCCGTCCAGAAAGTGATCATTCCACCTGTCGTTTTGCCCGGCGGACTGACGGCTGCTGGCTTCGATTTGCCGGGCCATACCTTCGAGCAATTCAAGGTTGAAATCGTTGCTTTTAGCCGGTTTGTTTTTAAAGGCTACAATTCCGGCAATGCCGCAGCCAAAGATGGTTTGCCGGCAGGGGAAAAAAACAACGGAGCCTTCAGGAACCCGGGCGACATATCTTCCGAAATAAACATTGGCGTTTAAAAACAACGCTGTC
>JARRJQ010000228.1:0-5492 GCA_037388985.1 Desulfobacterales bacterium
CTGGCGAGGAAAGGGATCTTATCCACCATTTACGAATCTCAGCCCCAAGCCGGCGGTATGCTCAGAGTCGGCATCCCGGCCCATCGACTGCCGCGGGAAGTCCTCGATCAGGAGATCGAGGTCATCACCAACCTGGGTGTGGAAATCAAAACCAATACACCGCTGGGACCCGATTTGACGGTGGAAGATTTGTTGAACGACGGATACAAGGCGGTTTACCTGGCTCTCGGGGCGCACAAGGGTATCGAGATAGGCATCCCCGGTGAAAAGGCCAACGGCGTACGCCAGGGTGTCGAATTCCTCAGAGAGGTCAATTTAACCGGCAAGACCGACATCGGGCAAAAAGTGGCGATTATCGGCGGCGGCAACGTCGCCATTGATGTGGCCCGTTGCGCAGTTCGACTGGGAGCCAATGAGGTGAATATCATTTATCGGCGCACCCGCAATGAGATGCCGGCCTGGGAGGAGGAAATCCAGGCGGCCGAGGATGAGGGCGCACAAATCACCTATCTTTCCGCGCCCCAGGAGGTACTGACCCGGGACGGAAAAGTGGTCGGGTTGCGCTGCATCCGCATGGAGTTGAGCGAACCGGATTCTTCGGGTCGCAAGCGGCCGATACCGATTCCCGGCAGCGAGTATGACATCAAGATCGATCAGCTGATTCCGGCCATCGGACAGCGGTCGGATCTGTCCGCCATCGAAGGTGTGACCGGCTTGACCTTCTCGCATTGGGGCACCGTTGAAGTGGATCCGGTAACTTTTGCCACCGAATGCGAGGGGGTATTTGCCGGCGGGGATCTGCAAACCGGTCCCTGGGTGGCCATCGGTGCCATCGGTGCCGGCAAGGAAGCCGCCGAATCTATCCTGCGCTACATCGAAGGCCGCGACATGGCCGAAGGACGCCAGCCCATCGTAACAGAAGATCCGTGTTACCGCCCGGTGCCCGAAGACGAGCCGCGCATGCCGCGTGCTCGTATGCCGCAGCTGCCGGTGGAAAAACGCCGGGGCAATTTTTCCGAGGTGGAGCTGGGCTATGAAGAAAGCGCCGGTCAGATGGAAGCAACCCGCTGCCTGAACTGCGGCTACTGCTGTGAATGTCAACAGTGCGTGAAGGCCTGCCTGGCCAATGCCATCGACCACAGCCAGAAGGAAGAAATCGTTGAAATCGACGTGGGTTCCGTGATTCTTTGTCCCGGAAGCAAACCCTATGATCCTTCCCAACTGGAAAACATCTATCATTACAAGGCCAGCCCCAACGTCGTCACCAGCCTGGAGTTCGAAAGAATTCTCAGCGCATCGGGACCCACCATGGGACATTTGAAGCGCCCATCCGACGAGAAAGAACCCAAAAAAATTGCCTGGCTGCAATGCGTCGGTTCCAGAGACACCAATCAGTGCGGCAACAGCTATTGTTCTTCCGTATGCTGCATGTACGCCATTAAAGATTCCATGATTGCCAAAGAACATGCCGGGGAGGATATGGATTGTGTTATTTTTAATATGGATATTCGCACCTTCGGCAAGGATTACGAAAAATATTACAACCGGGCCAAAGATGCCGGAATCCGTTTTATCAAGTCTCGCATCCATTCGCTGGACGAAGTCGGCGACACGGGAAATCTGAGCATTCGGTATATGGACGCTGCCGGCCATCTGCAGGTGGAAGAATTTGACATGGTGGTGCTTTCGGTAGGCCTGGAGGTGCCGCAATCCACTGTTGCTCTGGCCGAAAGGATCGGCGTCAAGCTGAATAAATCCAAATTTGCGGCCACCCATCCCTTTACCCCCGTCGAGACGTCCCGTGCCGGGGTTTATGCCTGCGGCGTGTTCCAGGAATCCAAGGACATTCCCAGCTCGGTCATTGAAGCCAGTGCGGCGGCTTGCGCCGCCGGCTCCCGTCTGGCCGAGGTTCGTAACACCCTCACACGCAGCGTCGAGCGGCCAGATGAAATCGATGTCACCGAACAGGAATCGCGGATCGGTGTTTTTGTCTGCAATTGCGGGGTGAACATCTCCAGTGTGGTAGATGTCGGGGAGGTGGAAGAATATGCCAAAACCTTACCCAACGTGACCTTTGCAACCCAGAACCTCTTCACCTGCTCCCAGGATGCACAGGACAGGATGAAAGAGATCATCAAAGAACACGGCCTGAATCGGGTGGTCGTTGCGGCCTGCAGTCCCAAGACCCATGAACCGATTTTCCAAGATACCATGGAGAGCTGCGGCCTGAACAAATATCTGTTTGAAATGGCCAACATCCGCAATCAGGATTCCTGGGTGCATGCCCAGACCAAGGCGCAGGCGACCGCCAAAGCCAAGGATCTGGTGCGCATGTCGGTCGCACGGGCCGATACCCTGGTTCCCCTCGACGAAAAGACGATCCAGGTCATTCAGAAGGGTCTGGTCATCGGCGGAGGAGTGGCCGGGATGAACGCGGCTTTGGGTCTGGCAGACCAGGGTTATGACGTCTTTCTGGTGGAAAAGGAAGATGAGCTGGGGGGCCTGGCCAAACGGCTGACGACTACCATCGAGGGCGCAAAAGTCGGTGCTTACTTGAAGGATCTGATCCAAAAAGTAACATCGCACCCTAAGATCCAGGTTTTGACGCACTCACTGATTGTCGGCTTTTCCGGTTTCCAAGGCAACTTCACCACCGAGCTTATGGTCGGCCCCGGGATGTATGCCCGCAAAATCGAACACGGGGTGGTCATCCTGGCAACGGGCGCCCACGAATATCATCCCAAAGAATACCTCTACGGACAGGATCAAAGGGTAATGACCCAGCTGGAGCTGGCCGAACGAATGGAGCAAGGACAGATCGGCGCACCGCAAAATGTGGTCATGATCCAGTGTGTCGGATCCCGTAACGAGGAAAACCCGAATTGTTCCAGGGTCTGCTGCCAGACGGCCGTAAAAAATGCATTGCATCTAAAAGAGCTTAATCCCGATATGAACGTTTACGTGCTTTACCGGGATATTCGAACATACGGCCTGTTGGAAGATTATTACACTGAGGCCAGGAAGAAGGGGGTCCTTTTTTTCCGTTTTGATCCGGAGGATCCGCCGGTGGTCGAATCAGCCGCTGCCGGCGTCCAGGTCACTTTTAACGACCACATATTAAACCGGCTGTTGACGGTCGAGGCCGATCTGCTGGTACTGAGTGCCGGCCTGCAGGCTGAAGATACCGAGGAGCTTTCCTCCATTCTCAAGTTGGCTCGCACACCGGAAGGCTATTTCATGGAAGCGCATGTCAAGTTGAGACCGGTGGATATGGCCACGGAGGGAATCTTTGTTTGTGGCACGGCGCATAGCCCCAAACTGCTGTCGGAAACGATCGCCCAGGCCCACGCCGCTGCCGGCAGAGCGATCACGTTCCTGTCCCAGCCCGCCCTGACCCTGTCAGCGGTCACCGCCAAAGTCGCAGCTGAAAAATGCGCATCCTGCCTCATCTGTGTGCGCTCATGCCCGTATGGGGTCCCCAAGATCAATGCCGATGGCGTCAGTGAAATCGATGAGGCCCTGTGTCACGGCTGCGGCATCTGTTGCGCGGAGTGTCCGGCCAAAGCCATTCAGCTTAGCTGGTATGAAGATGATCAAATTTTGTGCAAGGTGGAGGCCTTGCTGGAAGGAGTCATGTAGAGGCCGGAATGTCGAATGTGGAATGCGGAGGTCGGAAAGATATGACAGAGAGAATGGGTCCGAGCGCAAAGACCTTCAACCCTAATTTCAATAATGTTAGGCCTTCTTTTCAATAAGAGGAAACCATGAGCGAAGACTTTGAACCGATCATCATTGCATTTTGCTGTAATTTCTGAGGATATACGGCGGCGGACCTGGCAGGTTCGATGCGGTTGCAATATCCAACCAACATAAGAATTGTTCGCGTTCCATGCACCGGGAAGGTAGACGTCATTCATATCATGCGTGCATTTGAAAAGGGTGCCGACGGCGCCTGCGTCATTGGATGTTTGGAAGGCGAATGTCATTTTAACACCGGCAATCTGATGGCTCGCAGAAGGGTTGAACAGGCCCAGAAAATTCTGGAAACCATCGGCATTGGTGGACAGCGGGCGAAAATGTTTAATCTGTCCTCCAGCGAAGGCCCTCGCTTTGCCCAATATGCTACGGAATTTACCCGGGAAATCAAAGAAATGGGGCCCAATCCGATCAAATTGGCAAAAAACAAAGCGGCATAAACTGGTTTAGCAAGCTTGCCGGTTGCCCTGCTTGCCGATAACATAGGAAAACGGCAAACGGGCAAACCCATAAATATAAAGAGGTTACATTTTATGATCGTTGCAGACAAAAAACCGGTTGAGGAAATTATAGATTATCTCAAAGACCACAAAAACATTTTGATTCTCGGCTGTAACGAATGCGTGACGGTCTGCGAGGCCGGGGGACAGAAAGAGGTACAGGTTCTGGCCTCAGCCTTGAGGATGAATGCCCTCAAAGAAGGTAAAGAAGTCAAGATTGATGAAATTACTCTTGAAAGACAGTGTGATCACGAATACTTAGAGGAAATTCGCGATGTCATCGATCAGTATGATGCTGTGGTTTCCCTGGCCTGTGGTGTCGGTATTCAGTTCACAGCCGAACAATACCCGTCCATCATGGTCTATCCGGGGGTTAACACCTGTTTTATGGGAGCCACCGAAAAACGAGGACTCTGGACGGAGCGTTGTCAGGGCTGCGGTCAGTGCATACTGGCGACCACCGGCAGTGTCTGTCCGGTTGCCCGATGCGCCAAACGCCTGTTCAACGGTCCCTGTGGTGGTTCCACCGCGGGTAAATGCGAAATCAACCCCGAGGTCGACTGTGCCTGGCAGTTGATTGTTGATCGTTTGAAAGCCCTGGATAAAATCGACCAATACGAAAAACTGTGTCCCATAAAAGACTGGTCAACCGACAGGGCCGGTGGCCCAAGAAAAGTTGTCAGGGAGGATGTGCAGCAATGAGTGTAAAGACACCGAGCAAACTTGAAAAAATTCTGAGCGAAGGTCATTTGGCTGTTACCTCCGAATGCGGCCCTCCCAGGGGCAGTGATCCGGAGGCGATCATCAAAAAAGCGGAGCTGATCAAAGACTATGTAGACGCCATCAATATCACGGACAATCAAACCTCGGTCACCCGCCTCTGCAGTCTGGCTGCATGCATTCGGTTGAAACTGATGGGGCTCGAACCTGTTTTGCAAATGGTCACCCGCGATCGTAATCGCATCGCCCTGCAAAGCGACATCCTGGGTGCAGCCTCGTTCGACATTTTTAATATCCTGTGTCTGTCCGGAGATCACCAGAGTTTCGGTGATTGCGCTCAAGGCCAGAATGTTCACGATATAGACTCCATGCAGCTGATCCAGACGGTACGATATATGCGTGATGAGGGAAAATTCCTCGGCGGCGACGAAATCAAACGGCCGCCGCAGATGTTTGTGGGCGCGGCGGCCAATCCGTTTGCCGATCCATTTGAAATCCGCGTTCCGCGGCTGGCAA
>JARRJQ010000228.1:5503-7733 GCA_037388985.1 Desulfobacterales bacterium
TGCAGCCGGCGCGGAGTTCATTCAGACCCAGTGCATTTACAACCTGGATAAATTTGAAGAATGGATGAAGCAGGCTCGCGACCGGGGACTGCATGAAAAAGTTTACATTTTAGCGGGGTTGACCCCCATGAAGAATGTCGGTATGGCCAGGTACATGAAAAAACGGGTTCCCGGTATGGATGTGCCCGATGAAATTGTCGAACGGCTCGCCGGCACTCCCAAAGAAAAACAGGCTGAAGAGGGAATCAACATCTGCATCGAATCCATCCAACGGCTCAAGGAGGTGGAGGGTGTGGCCGGCTTTCATATCAGGGCAATCGAGTGGGAAGAAAAAGTACCTGAAATTGTAGAAAAAACCGGCCTTTATCCGCGCCCAAAGGTCGATTGAGCCCGGATCGAATTACAACCATCACCAGAGTGTGATCTGCACAGGTAGTTGTGTTCGTCCAAGGGGTTTATCTAAACAAAGGAGGTAAAGATGAGCGAGAAAAAAAGAATTCTCGTGGTGGATGATGAACCTGATTTCGCTGCAATTGTACAGGAAAATCTGGAAAAAGAAGGCTTTAAGGTCGAGATCGCATACGACGGTGTCGAAGGGCTTGAAAAAGTTCATGCCAATCCGCCGGATGCCATTGTCCTGGATGTCATGATGCCGGAAAAAGATGGATACAAGGTCTGCGAAGAATTGAAAGCAGACGAGCGATATTCGGGTATTCCCATTATTCTTCTGACCGCCGTAGCATCGCATGTAACCTCCACTCGCTACTCGCATGCTGACGGGATGAGTACGGAAGCTGATGATTATCTGGAAACGCAAACGTCACCGTCCCTTATAAGGAAAAGGTTATCCCGCATCTGGATGTTCTCTCCGAAGGCGCCAATATCATCGGGGCCATTAATACGATTGTATGCGACGGAAAAAGCCTCAAAGGCTATAATACCAATGCCATCGGCTTTATGGATGCATTAAACGACGCCGGTTTTGAGGTTGCCGGAAAGTCGGCCGTGGTATTTGGAACCGGCGGCGCTGCCAAGGCGGTGGTTTTTATGCTAAACTGGCTCAAAGCAGGAACAATTCGGGTTGCCGGTCGCAACCCGGAAAAAACGACGGCCATTGCCGAGCGATTCAAAGTCCAAGGATGTTCCATCGAAGAAATTGCGCATCGGCCGGCCACGGCCGACATTGTGATCAATGCCACTTCCGTTTCCAGTCCCCGGGAGGCACCTGAACTGGAGACTCTGATCCAAAAGCTCCAACTGAAAGGATGCCGACTGGTGATAGATCTTAATTACGGACGCCGCCAAAATTTTTGGCAGGAGATGGCCCGTTGGCAAGGTATTCATTTCATGGACGGTCTGCCGGTTCTGGCTTTCCAAGCCAGGCGAACCTTTGCCCTGTGGACCAAGGTCCAGGTGGCTCCGGCAGAATTTTTAAATGCACTGCGGGAAGTATAAGCTGTCAGTTATGGGCTGTTAGCTCATCGTTTTGATCCCTGTTTTTGGGTGCTTGAAATTTCCGAATTTTAGGTAAATTACTTTCGTCAATCCCGGGTCACCTGATTTTTTTAATTTTTTTGGCTCTGTCAGCCGACCTCAGTAGATTCCTTTATCGGCAAGGTAACCGTAAATTTGCTGCCGCTGCCCGGCGTACTGTCCACATGAATAAATCCCCCCATGGAATCCACCAGCCCCTTTACAATTGGCAAACCCAGGCCGGTTCCGGTGATAAATCTCGTATTTTCATCTTTTACGCGGTAAAATCTTTCAAAAATCTTTTCCAGATGGCGACTCTCGATTCCAAAACCATTGTCGATCACGCTCACCTGAATACTCAATCCGGCTAATGCCACATTGACTCTGATTTCCCCGCCCGTCTGAGTGTAATTCAGGGCATTGGTAATCAGATTGCCGAAAATGCTTTCCAAAGCCAGAGGGTCGGCGTCGATCGCCGGCAGCGGTTTTTCGGGAAGCTCCAGAATCAGTTTCTGATTTTTTTCTGCAGCCCGGTCGCTCATAAAATCAACAATATCATTTAATAAAATTTCAATCTGCACCCGCTTTGGTTCCTGCGTGACCGTACCGTCCTCAATACGCGATAGATCAAGTAAATCGCCGATAAGCGAAATCAGTCCATGGGTTTTTTCTTTAGCCCGCATAAGAATATTGTGATCGACGCTGGCGGATTCTTTGACCATGTCCCCTAAAACATGCACCAGTTGCTCATGAATAG
>JARRJQ010000229.1:0-7142 GCA_037388985.1 Desulfobacterales bacterium
GTTGAGCTACAATATCATCTCCTCTTATATGGGAAGGGCTTTTATCGCCATTCGCGATAACGATATCGCCGCAGAGGTGATCGGTGTTAACCTGACCCGCTACAAGCTGCTTTCATTTGCGATCAGTTCGTTTTACACCGGCATCCAGGGAGGCCTTTACGGGCTTTTTTTAGGCTATCTGGAGCCCAATATGTTCACCTTTATGGAGGCCATTACCCTGTTTGTGGCGGTCATCATCGGAGGATTGGCATCCATTGAGGGATCCATCATGGGTGCCGCTTTTGTCATTTTGGTGCCTCATTTTTTCAGCGACTATAAAGAAATGGTGCCGGTTATATTTGGAACCACCATCCTTTTAGTCTTAATCTTTGAGCCCATGGGTTTATACGGACGCTGGCTTAAAATGCGGCTGTATTTCAGAAACTGGCCGTTCCGCTAGAAAGAATTAGAGAGGAAAAATCGATGACGCAATTCTGGCAATATGTGGTTTCAGGACTTTCGACCGGCAGCATTTATGCCCTGGTTGCTTTGGGTCTGGCGCTTATTTATCGTTCGACCCGTATTCTGAATTTTGCCCACGGCGATATTAGCACCGCCGGCACCTTTTTTGCGTTCACCCTCATCGGGCTGCAATTGCCATTCCTGCTGACCTTTACTTTGGCGTTGCTGTTTGGTGCCGCGCTGGCGATGAGTTTTTATTTTTGTGTGTTGATCCCCGCCCAGCGTCGCGAGGCCACCCAGCTCGGTCAAATCATCCTGACCCTTGGGCTGGGACTGATTCTTCAGGGATTGGTTTCCCGTTTTGGCGGAACCGAGCCGCAATCTTTCCCATTTCCGCTCTCCGACACCAAAATTTACACCTTCGGCAAACTGGTAATCAGTCAACTGGGTCTGGGAACTATCGGTATCGGCCTGCTGACCTGTATACTGCTTTACCTGCTGGTGCAAAAAACCCGCATCGGCCTGGCCATGCGCGCCACATCTGAAAATCTGCCGGCGGCACAAACTATGGGAATTCCCACACGCCAGATTCTGGCACTCAGCTGGGGCTTGGCCGCAGCCCTCGGCGTGCTGGCCGGGATTTTCCTGGCCCCGGCTCTGCTGCTCGATCCGTTCTTCATGCTGGAGCCATTTCTCAAGGGTTTCGCAGCAGCCATTTTAGGGGGCCTCAACAGTCTGCCCGGCGCGATCGTCGGTGGCCTGATTTTAGGAGTGGCCGAAAGCCTGGCCGGCGGATTCCTATCGGTGGCCTTCAAAAACACCCTGGCCTTTCTGATCATTATTCTGGTGCTGCTGGTCCGGCCGGAGGGGTTGCTCGGAAAAGAATTCAAAGAACGCATCTAGAACCCATCTCAGAAATGCGTCTAAGTGTCCATGGCGGCGTTGCAAACCGATTCAAAATGCTCACATACTTACGGACGGCGGATCGGCTCACGCTTGCTGAGCACCTTTTAACCTTTAATTAAAGATCAGATGCGAAGTCCCGCTAACGAGCGGGGCTCTTGGGCGTGATCTACTATTTTTGAGATAGCTTCTAAATTATCTATAACCTTAATAAAGAAGGGGCGCGGGTGCGGCTGTGCCATAAAACACAGCCACACCTGCGCCTCTTTTTTTCTTTAATGCCTGCGATTCTGAAGTTTCTTTAGCCTGACCGCCGGCTGGCAGTGGAAAACTTCAGGTGCATCTCTATCCGTGAATAGACCCGCAATTCCACTTTTGTAAACTTTTCTGAACGCCTTTTCGTCTTAGGGGTTAAACAATCCGGATCTCTACGCAGCCCATCTTTTTAGCAAGGAGGAACGCCATGAAAAGCACCGATTCATTCCCCGGCTGCATCAGATAAATAACCGTCGGGCGCCGTACCGGTTTGCTCCGAAAACCCGTCCCTGGTTTCGCCGGCCTTTTTACCGGCCTTTTCACCCTAAACGTTACTTCCGACAACAGCACCACGGGTCGGCAAATAGCAACTATTACCGCATAGCTCAACGCGATTATGCGCCTGCAGGCAGATTCAGCGCTGCGGCCACCATCTCCAACACCGGCTTCTTATTTTCTTTTGGGGTAAGCGAGACGAACTGATGACATCATTTGCCAAAACCCGCAGATCTTTTTGAATTTGCAAGGAGGTTGCAACCGCCTGGGGCAGGCTGAAAATTAGCCTGCCCCTTTCTTTCCGTATAGAAGGGATACCGGATACGGCAGGATAAAGAAACTTGTCCCCGGTATGCCTGAAGCGGGCTCAGTCCTCACTGTTTGGCGCCCGGCGACGATTGTCCGGCCATGCCCAGATAAATGGCCGCCAGGGCGATCAGCACCCCCATCCAGTTCACCGGAGTTGTGGGTCTGTGAAAAAACAAAACATCCCAGACGAACGCCAGTGCGGGTTGCAGCAACAGGATCAAACCCGATAAAGACGCACGAATTTGGGGCAGGGCATTTGAGATCAGAATCCAGCCAATCGATTGGCTGAACAATCCTAAGGCCGCCAATGCGAAAAAGCTCTGCAGGTCGGGTATCCTGAAGCTATCATTGTTATGAATCACTTCAGCCGCCAAAAAAATTGCGGAAGTGAGAGAAACCACCATCAGCACATAGAAGGAGGAAATCCCCGCCTGTTCCGATTGCAGCTTGCGAAGCGTCAGTAAAAATGTTGCATAACAGACCGCACAGGCCAACCCGTAATAAATACCGATTCGATACACCCGATCCAACTGAGCCCAGTTAAGGCCCACGATCATGATCAGGCCGAAAAATGCCAGCGGCAACGAAAGCAGGAAAACCAGCCGGAGCGGCTCGCGCAAAAATAAGATTCCAATTCCGGCCAGAATGAACACCTGAAAATTCGGCATGATCGTACCGAGTCCCGGGCCGATGTATTCAACGCAATAGTGATAGAACCAGAGGTCCAGGGCAAACAAAAGCCCGCACAGCGTGCAGAGCGTCAGCTGTCGGGTCCCGCGCCATTTGAGTTCGCGACGAGACAGGGCTGCCACCAGCAAAACAATGCCGCCGAAAAATACTCGGTAAAATGCCGAGACGTTGGGCATGACATGGGCTGTTTTAATCCAGACTCCGGAAAAACTGATCAACACCGCCCCGATGATAAGGCTTAACAGGATGATACGGGGGCTCCGGCTGTTTAAAACAGGCGTGTTTTGTATGGGATTCGGCATGGCCTCAGCAATGTCATATTATTGAAAAAATAAATACTTAAGGCATGCCTTTTATGGCATTCTGAAATTTTTTGCAACCGTTGCCATCCGATCCTTGATTTCTTTTGCTAAAATCCAATGAAGCTCCCCCGCAGCTCGCTGCGGGGTATCAGAGCGAAATTGCGCCGAAGCCCAACCCGCCTTCGCTCCTGCGAGCTTCGGCACGGTTCGCCTTGCCTTTATGTCGGGTCGAAGCTTTTGGCGAAGACCGATCATCCCATCAGTCCACTTGCGGCGGACAGGGTATTTTGGCGAAGGCGAATAAAACAATGGACGTCTGCATTTTAATCTTTTATATTGTTCTGGCTACCAATGAACGATTCTTCCAAAAAATTTATCGATTATTATGAGCTGCTGAGTATCGATCCAAAGGCCGACCAGGAACAAATCAAGCAGGCCTATTTAGATAAGATCAAACAGTGGCATCCGGACAAAAATCCCCACCGCCTCGCAGAGGCTGAAGAAAAGACCAAAGTCCTCAACCAGGCCTATCATGTCCTGGGAGATCCCGAACGGCGCAAAAACTACGACCGCATGCTTAAGTTTACGCGCGGCAGAAACTTTGGTGAATTTATCAATGATGAGACCATTCGTCGCAAAATCAACCGGGCCTATCCGGCCTTAAAAAAGGTTTTACAAAATGTCGTCGAGCTCTATGCGCTTTTCAAAGATTCGGTAAAAGGAAATTACAAGCTGCATCCGGCCAGTGTGGCCATGATCGGCGGCGGGCTGCTTTATTTCATCCTGCCGGCGGATCTGATCCCGGATTTCATCCCGATTGTCGGCTATTTGGATGATCTGGCGGTTTTGACCACCATCATGAATTCGCTCAAGGCTGAAATAAACGAGTATCGCATCTGGAAGGAAACCGGAGCCAAAGGCGACTTTAAAAAACCGGCTTGAGCCACAGCGATTTTGGAATCAGCCGCCCATTGCTCAAAATGCACTCTTTTCAATCCTGACTTTTCATTCGACGATATAGCGTCCAGGAAATAAAAACATCAATTTATTTTGCATATGCAAAATTTAGGTATTGTTTTTAATCCATCTTTGATGCTAAAGTTTGATTACACCTGATGCCTGCCCTCTCTATGGTTTGGTATCAAGGTTAGGCTATCTCGGTCGTTCCGCAATGGGCGACTGGGATAGCCTGTATTTTTTTGGCTGACCACAAAATGCCTGCCTGGAAGTGATTTCAAAACGCCATCCAGTATTGTATTCCAGAAGTTCCTTTAATAAATCTGCAACACCAAAGATGTCATTGCGACCTGCCCGCCATCGCGAGCCGCCACGTCCGCCATCGGCTGCGCCTCAGGCAATGCCGGGCGGGCTCAGGCGAGGCGGGCGGGGTGAAGCGAAGCAATCTCTACGGCTTTAACCCGCTAACATCACTACTATTTGATCAGATTGCTTCGTCGTTTCACTCCTCGCAATGACACTGGCATTTAAAAAATTATTGTAAATTATTTCTGAAACGGCACACCAGCGTCTGATTCAAACTTGCAAATCGCAATCCGTTGTTTATGTTAAACGTCATAAAGCGACTCATTTGCCGACACAATCCGCCGAATTGCGAGCTCATTGTTTTTCCATGATAACTTTCAATGAAAGGAGTGCCGATCATGAAAGCCATTTTGCTTCATCAAACCGGCTCATTTGAACAGCTGAAATACGAAGAGGTCGATGCCCCCACGGCGGGGAAAAACCAGGTGTTGATCAAAGTCATCTCGGCGTCGGTCAACTTCGCCGATGTGATGACGCGCAAAGGCACCTATCCCACGATGCCGCGGCTGCCGGCGATCCCGGGAAATGACTGCAGCGGGATTGTGGAATCCGTGGGCGAAAAGGTTACCCGATTTCGTCGCGGGCAATCCGTGGCTGCCCTTGGCCTGGGGTGTTATGCGGAGTATATGGTCAGCAGTCAGGCGTCGGTGTTTCCTATTTCCGAAAACATCGATATGGATGAAGCCGCAGCCATCCCGGTCAATTACCTGACCGCCTATCACATGATGCACACCATGGCCGGAGTCAAAAAAGGCCAGACGATTCTATCGTATGCAGCCGCCGGTGGTGTCGGGACCGCGGTGGTTCAATTGGCCCGGCAGGCCGGCGTGAAGGTTATCGGTTTAACCAGCACGGAAGCAAAAGCAAATTTTGCCAAATCTCAGGGGTATGATCACATCATTAACTACCAGACCACCGACGTGGTTCAACAGGTAAAAGAAATTACCGGCGGCAAAGGTGTGGAACTCATCCTCAATTCGGCAGCCGGCGATACGTTCGGTCGAGATTTTAAAATGCTGGCACCCCTGGGTCAGATTATCTGGTTCGGCATGGCGGCCGGCCCGCCGCAGGGAAATTTAGTCGAACAGCTGGGCGCAAAGTTTGCCCAAAGCGCGGGCATTCGAACCTTTATGCTGCCCAGCATTTTCGAACTGGATCCCGCATTGATGGCCCGCTCCGCAGAGATCCTGTTTACGTATCTGGCGGACAAAAGAATTAAACCCCACATTTACCAGCGCATCCCTTTGTCTGAGGCGGCCCGCGCCCATGAACTGCTTGAAAGCGGCCAGGTCCAGGGCAAGCTGATTTTAAAACCGGGGACCTGAAGCCGCGCTTGAAGGATTTCACACAATTATTTTACTTCCTTAGAAGCCATCTCAAAAATAGGATTTTGGCTCAAGATTCCGTCTTCGCCTAAAGGCTTCGCCGAGACATGCGCGGCGGGGCCGAGTTTTAAACCGCAGGCATACTGTAGTATGTCGAGGATTTGAAACGAGGCACCAATCCCGCCGAAAAAGGCGGGAGGCCAAAAGGCATTTTTGAGCTGGCTTCTATTGTTTGGTCTTCGTTCGAAGCTCAAACAATAGATCATCGTATTTTTTGGTTTCGGGCTCCAGTCTGACGGCTTCTTTGGCATCTTCAATCGCTCTGGGTAAATTTCCCAATTTAGAATAGGCGACTGCCCTTCCGTAGTGTGCGGGCGCAAATCCCGGATCAATGGCTAACGCGGCATCATAATCTTTAATCGCTTTTTCATATTGTTCCTTGGCTTGCCAGACCCACCCGCGATTGGTACAAACGTATTTGATGTTCTTGTTTTGGGGATTTAAAGTGATGGCCGTCGAAAAATCCTTGAGCGCCGCATCATTTTTATTTAAGGCTTGATACGAACTGCCCCTGGATTCAATGATTGAAAATTTGGTTGCTTTATCCGTATCCGGGCATATTTCAAGTGCCTTTGTGAAATCATTGATTGCCTTTTCATATTGGCGATTTCCCATATAGGATCTGCCCCGCATATAATAGACTTTGTAGTTTTCCTGATCCCTGGGATTTATTTCAAGTGCCTTGGTAAAATCATCGGCCGATCGGTCATACTCCATGCTTTTATAAAAAACTAAACCCTGCTCATAATATTCATCTGCAAATTTTTGATTCTCACTGGCGCAAGCAACAAAAACCAGCATGATCGCCGCCATTAACGGCATGAGCGTTTTTGGGGGAAAATATTTTATCATGATGATGCTCCTCCTATCTGTTCTGCCAATTTGTAAGCCAAATTGATCTCGGTTCATATTTTATACAAAATAACCCCCCCTTATCCTTCCATATCATTTTCTGAGTAAAGAAACAAAATTTTGATGCTGTTTTTTAAAGGCATCTTTCCTGGAAAATCCTGCCGGATATGAATTGGGCTTGCTAAAGCAGATAAACTCGGTTATTTTTTTCCAGACTTTGACCAAAACGGCCAAGCGCCTCCGCTTTCGGCCTGCATTTCCAATTCCGTTTTTCAGGGGTAAACGCCATGGGCATCGGCAGGATAAAACCGCATTTCAAAGACAAAATCAAAAAAGTCCGCAATTTTTTCCGCTGGTATACCACGGGGATGAGTCGCAAGGAAAGCGAGCAGCTGCTCCAAAAAGA
>JARRJQ010000230.1:0-3561 GCA_037388985.1 Desulfobacterales bacterium
AATTTAAAAAAATCAGAGGCGAAGTCCCGCTGGCAAGCGGGGCCCTTGAACCTGATCTGGGATTTTGAAACCACTTCTAAGCAATATTAAGACATCGTTTGTATGATTAGAGGTTGAAAAATGCCCGAGAGCCCATTGTTAAAAGTTAGCCATTTGGATACATTTTATGGAGGTTTCCAGGCGCTGTGGGATGTATCCTTTGAGGTCAGGGCCGAAGAAATTGTGGCGCTTATCGGGGCCAATGGCTCGGGCAAGTCTACTTTGCTGGATACAGTATCGGGCGTCATCAAGCCCTCCAGGGGCGAAATAGAATTCGATGGGACCCGGATCGATACTTTCGATGCCCATCAAATCGTAACCCTCGGCATTTCTCAGGTTCCGGAGGGAAGAAGGGTCTTTCCCGACCTCAGTGTACTGGATAATCTCATCCTGGGTTCCTACAATCGGAAAGCCAGACTCGAAAAAGGAAATAATTTAAAGACGGTTTACGAACTCTTTCCGTTTCTGAAAGCCAGAAGCAGCCAGCTGGCAAAAACATTGAGCGGTGGTGAGCAACAAATGCTGGCATTGGGACGCGGGCTGATGTCAAACCCGCGGCTTATGCTTATAGATGAAATGTCTCTGGGCCTTGCCCCGATCATTATTGATAAAGTCTATGTGGTCTTGAGCGGAGACGCACAGACGCTTCGGGAGGAAGAGGAGATTAAGAAGGCATACTTTGGGCTGGAACTTGACTGGGAGATTGAATAGATGGAGTTATTCTTTTTAACGGACATGGTAAATCCCCTATTGATGGGGATTTTATTGGGGGGACTGTATGCGCTGATTGCGCTGGGGCTTTCCCTCGTTTTCGGGGTGATGAAATTGATCAATATCGCTCACGGAGACCTAGTCCTGTTCAGCAGTTACTTCGCTTATGCCGCAATGACCATTTTAGGTATCGATCCCATTTTAAGCTTAATCCTCGGTATGCCGCTTATGTTTTTTATCGGTTATGTTATCCAAAGATACCTCATGGGAAGGGTGTTAAGAAAATCAATGGAAGCACCCTTGCTGATTGCCTTTGGAATTTCTTTGATGCTTCAAAATATCCAGCAGATCATCTGGACGCCCATGTCAAAAGGGTTGACCACTTCTTATGCCCTTAAAAGCTTCAGTGTGGGGGAGATCTATTTTCCGCTGGTATATCTACTCAATTTTACGGTCGCCATTGTTGTAACCCTTGTCTTCCGCGAATTTCTGAGAAAGACCTACTTGGGACGGGCCATTAGCGCCGCCGCTCAGGATCAGCGGGCAGCCCAATTGATGGGAATCAATACAGACCGTGTATACGCCTTTGCCTTTGCGATCGCCATGGTGATCGCTGCGATCGCCGGCGTTTTTCTGGGATTGACTTTTCCCTTTACGCCGCAATCAGGCGTTTCCTTTTTAATCATCGCTTTCGGCGTGGTCATTATCGGGGGCCTGGGCAGCATGGTCGGCACCTTTATCGGGGGTATCGTTCTGGGGGTCGCTCAGGCGATGGGCGGCTATTTTCTGGGTTCCACTGCCCAGATGCTCGTTGTTTATGTTAGGAAATGGATCGTGATGACGGCGTTATTGATCGCGCTAGCGGTTTTACCTGTGTCCGGAGTTCCCCAAGCCTGGCTGTTATATATCTTTCTTTATTTTGTCTATCTGTCTTCGGCTAATATGTGGAATGTGCTCTGTGGCTATTCAGGGCTCATTTCCCTTTGTCAACCGGCATTCATTGGAATTGCGGGATACACCATGACGATTCTGACCTGGACCGCTGTTCCATTTTATTTGGGTATCATCGCCGGTGCTGTCCTTGCGGGCGTTTTTGCCATTGTGATATCCATCCCGGTGTTCAGGCTTAGCGGTATTTATTTCGCGGTCGGTACGCTAGTTGTACCGGAGGCCTTAAGGATTTTCTTTTTGCTGTGGCGGCCGGTCGGCGGTGCGCTGGCCGGCGGGGGCGCCGGTTATATGGTAAAAGGGCTCAGCGGTCTTTCGATGACGCATTATTACTGGATGGCGCTGTTCGTCGGAGCGGCATCCATTGTTCTGATGCGCATTATTCTCTCTTCAAAATTGGGGCTGGCTCTGGCGGCTATTCGCGATAACCCGCGATCGGCGGCGGGATCCGGAATGAATGTTTTCAGGCTGAAATTATATTCCTTTGTCATCAGTGCCTTCGTGACCGGAATCGCCGGGGCCCTGTTCTACGTCTACCAGGGGTATATTGAACCATCCAGTTCTTTCAGCATCCAGTGGACCATGACGCTCATTCTGGCGACTGTTATCGGGGGCATCAACATTGAAGAGGGGCCCATTGTGGGAACAGCCGTTGTTGTCTTCCTCCTCTTTGTCCTGGCAAAATACCCCGGGATCAGTCTGTTAATTCAGGGAGCGATACTGGTTGGCTTAATGCTATTGGCCCCCCAGGGAATCACGGGCACCCTCAGAAAATATAGATGGTACAAATCTCTGGCGCGTGCGGCCGGTCTGCAGGAAAAAGAAAGTCCGGAGGCAACTCATGAACATAAAATAAAATTAGACCATATGGATAACACTAAAAAGAGCAAAAGGAGGATCATAATGTCTGAAGAATTAGTTAATGCCCTATCAGAACTTAAAGAAGAGGAGACACTGGAGATTGTGCGACGCCGGCTGGCCGAGGGTGATGACCCGCACACCATTCTGGAAGAGGCCAAGCAGGCCATGGAAATCGTCGGCAAGCGTTTCGAGGATGGCACCTATTTCATCCCGCAGCTTGTTTTTTCAGGAGAAATTTTGAAAGCAATCTCTGAACTGATTAAACCGAAACTGAAAAAGGCCGGTGAAACACAGCGGTTGGGCCAATTCATTATCGGAACCGTAAAGGGTGACATTCACGATATCGGCAAAAATATCGTCACATTCATGCTGGATGTCAACGGCGTTGAAGTGCATGACCTTGGAATTGATGTGCCTGTTGAAAAATTTATTGAAAAAATAAAAGAAACGAAAGCTCCTGTCCTCGGGTTAAGCGGTTTTTTAACGGTCGCCTTCGATACGATGAAGGAAACAATCGATGCGATAAAAGAGGCGGGTTTAAGAGACCAAGTCAAAATCATTATCGGTGGCGGCAACATAAATGAGAAAATAAAGAACTACGCGGGAGCCGACGCTTATGGTGTTGATGCAATGGCTGCTGTCGCCTATGCGAAAAAAGTATTTGCATCCGGAAAATAAAAACAATTTGAGTTGAGGAGGAAAAAATGGAAAATAAGACGAATAAAGTCAAGGAGAATTTAGAGGCATGGTGTTCTCCCCCTTTGGAGTTTCCGACGAAAAAAATCGAACAGGCATACAAGGAAAGGGCCAGGCGGATTGCCGATGCCATTTTGCTAAAAAAACCGGATCGCGTGCCTGCGGTGCCCATGTGGGAATTTTTTTACGCTACATATGCCGGATATAGCTGTGAAGATATCATGTATGATCCCCAAAAGGCGGAAGATTCCGTTGTAAAGACCGTCAGCGAGCGTCAGCCGGACGGATTCCAAAGCCCTATTTTTC
>JARRJQ010000230.1:3620-9101 GCA_037388985.1 Desulfobacterales bacterium
TCATATGACCGGCCCGGTTTATGATGCATATGCCAGCAAGGACGTTCTTTGGCCCGGACATGGCCTTCCCACCAATCAGGCCCACCAGTTCGTTGAGGGAGAATACATGAAGGCCGATGAATATGACCTATTTCTCAATGATCCGACCGACTTCATATTGAGAGCTTACCTGCCGCGGGTTTCCGGAAATTTAGGTGCCCTGGCCACAACGACACCGATACGCAATTGTTTTGCTTATTTTATGCAATTTGGCGGTTGGGCCCCTTTCGGCACACCGGAAGGCCTCGAGGCTCTTGAGACGCTTAAGAATCTCGCCAAGGCTTCTTTGGATTATGTTCAGTGGCTGGTAGCCACTATCGGCAAGGTAGTGATGATGGGCTATCCTCCCTGGGTCGGCTACCTTACGGAAGCCCCTTTTGATGTCATCGGGGATACCCTAAGAGGGACCAAAGGAATCATGCTTGATATGTTCCGGCAGCCGAATGTGCTCAAAGCAGCCTGTGAAAAATTAGTCCCGATCATGGCGGAATTAGCAATGGCCGGTGCCCGGGCGGCGGGCAACCATCCCATCGTATTTGTTCCCTTACATAAAGGCACCGCTTCCACCCGGGATGGAAAGGGCGGGCTGATGTCCCTGGATCAATTCGAGGAGTTTTACTGGCCAACGTTAAGAAAGGTGATGCTGATCCTCATTGAAAACGGGTATGTGCCGAATTTACTTATCGAAGGTGATTACACTTCCCGTCTGGAGATTATCAGCGACGTTCCGCCGGGATCCTGCATCTATCATTTTGAGCACATCGACATCCACAAGGCCAAAAAAATACTGGGAGACAAGGTCTGTATCCGGGGATGTGTCCCCATTCACCATATGACCCTGGGAACTCCCGATGATGTCAGGGCGGCAGCCAAGGAACAGATCGATGTTCTGGGAGAAGGCGGTGGCTACATGATCGATACGACCATGGCAAGTGAACAGGTCAAGCCGGAGAACATGAAAGCCCTGATTGAGTTCACCAAAGAATATGGTGTTTACAAATGAAACTGACAGACACCTAGGCTGATAAAAAAACAATGGGGACTTACCATGTCATCCCGTTTCGTGTGGAGGTCAAATCATGACCTTTGAGGTGCTTTACCGCAAAGCAGCACCCGTTAGCGAACCGGTATTTCCCATTCCCTATAAATAGCCCATTTATATAAGCCAATGAAACTCCCTTGAGCACTTTATTGAGGGGCAGATAAGGGGATTGGGAAGGAATTTATTTAAACAGAAGCTATTAAAGGCTGAGCCGAATTAAGCACTCGGTATTACGAAATGTCATTTATCAACCCAGGGGAGGTCTTGATGACTGAAAATCTGATTGAAGCCATGATAGGCCTGAAAGAGGAGAAGGCCATTCAAATTGCCAAGGATCTGCTTGAGGCCGGGGAGGATCCTTTAAAGATCATGAATGCTTGTAAAACCGCCATGGGCACCGTGGGCAGCCGTTTTGAAAAAGGGGAGTTTTTCCTTCCCGAGCTAATCATGGCCGGGGAGATGCTCAAAGAGATTTCAGAATATATCAAGCCGAAACTAAAAAGTGGCTCTGAGTCGAAAGAAGGTTGCAAAGTCATTATCGCTACGGTGGAAGGGGACATTCATGATATCGGCAAGGATATCGTGGTTTTTATGCTGGATGCAAACGGATTCGATGTTCTTGACCTTGGTATCGATGTCTCTGCTCAAAAAATCGTGGATGCAGTCAAGGATTTTCAGCCGACAATCCTCGGACTGAGCGGTTTTTTGACCCTGGCTTTTGATTCCATGAAGACGACGATTGAGGCTATAACAGAGGCTGGGTTTCGAGACAATTTAAAAATCATGATCGGCGGTGGGCAGATTGATGAAGAAATTATGCATTATTCCGGGGCAGATGCATACGGTTCCGATGCGATGGAAGCCGTAAAGATAGCCAGTGGCTGGTCAGGAGGTAAATAAAATGGGAAAAACAGGTGAAGAACTCTATAATGAACGGAAAAAAAGGCTCGAAGATACCATCGCTCTTAAGGTGCCCGACCGTGTGCCCATTTGGTTTCAAGACGCCAGCATTTTTCCAGCAAAATATGCGGGGATCACTTTTGAAGAGGCCATGTTTGAGACTGATAAATTATTTGCGGCCTATAAAAAGACCTTCCTTGAATACGAGCCTGATTTTTATTTTAATCCGAGCCATTGTTTTCACACGCCTGGAGATGCATTGGAGGCAGTGGATTGTAAACAGGTTATTCTACCCGGACGGGGTGTACCTTTTAACCACTCATTCCAGTTTGTTGAAGCGGAGTATATGAAGGCAGAGGAATATGATGAATTTCTAGATGATATAACCAGCTTTACCATCACTAAATTTTTGCCGCGCGTCTACGGTGCTTTAAAGCCTCTTGAAACCATTCCGCCAATAAAGGCTTTGCTTCTTGGATATTTTGGTACCAGCTTGAGTGCCGAGTTTGCTCAGCCGAATGTGATCGCTGCTATGCAGTCATGGTGCAAAGGCGGGCAGATCGTACAGAAACATAATAAGGCGGCAGATGCTTTTATACAGGAAATGAAAGGGCTGGGTTTTCCGCTTGTCTGCGGCGCGATCACCCTTGCGCCATTTGACCTGATTGGTGACACTCTCAGGGGATTGCGCGGTATTCTCATGGACATGTATCGCTACCCGGACAAGCTGCTTGCGGCGATTGACAAAGTAACTCCGATTATGATTGAGGGGGCCTTGGATCAAGCCGAAGTGAGCGGCTGTCCGGGAGTTTTTATCCCGCTTCACAAGGGATCTGACGGGTTCATGTCTTTAGAGCATTTTGAGACCTTCTACTGGCCTAGCTTGAAGAAATTGATGCTGGCGCTTATTGATGAGGGATTGACACCCTGTCCGTTTTTTGAGGGCATTCACACGCAGCGCCTGGAATATTATGCGGACGTGCCCAAAGGGAAGATCCTTGGCTTTTTCGACAGAACGGATATTTACAAGGCCAAGGAAATTCTCGGAGACACCATGTGCATGTCGGGATTTATGCCGCTCTCGATCTTGCAGACCGGAACACCGGAAAAAGTAAAAGCCTATGCCAAAAAGCTCATCGATGTCCTTGGAAAGGGCGGCGGATTTATCATGGGGCCGAGAAGCGCGATGGATGAGTCGAATCCCGAGCTGGTAAAGGTGTGGTTCGATTTCACGAAGGAATATGGCGTGTACAATTAAATAGCTGCATTAAACGCTTTCCAGCCGGAGGAAATTGAGACATCTGTTCTCATAGAGGGCCTGCAAAGCATTTCAAAGGGCATTATTCTTTGCGAATGTTGAGCTTAATAGTGGGGGCTTTCACTGGGTATAAACGCACGGAGGGTTGAAGAGATTTCTGGAAAGGAAGATTCATGTTCAAAATCATCGGAGAGCTCATTAATACAACGCGTGAAAAAGTGAAGGAGGCAACGGCCAATCGGGATGCCGCTTTCATTCAGGATTTGGCCCAAAAGCAGATTGATGCCGGTGCCGATTGGATCGATGTCAATGGTGGGGCCAGGGCGGGTCAAGAAGAGCAAGACATGACCTGGCTGCTTGAGGTGGTGCAGGAGGTGTCCGGGGAGGTCGCCTTAAGTGTGGACAGCAATCAACCGGATATTCTTGCCATGGCCTACAAAAAAGTCCGGGTTAAACCGATGATCAATTCAATCAGCCTGGAAAGCAAGCGATGGGAGGGTCTATTGCCTTTTCTGAAAGGCAAGGATTGCGATATCCTGGCCCTCTGCATGGATGATACGGGCCTTCCCAAATCGCTTGGCAATCTGCTCGAAAGGGCGGATCATTTGGTCAGTGGGCTGAAAGATATTGGATTTGCGCATGAATCGATCTACATAGACCCCTTGATACAGCCCATCAGCACGGATATCACCAAAGGAAAAATGGCCATGGAAGCGGTGGCTGAAATCATGAGGCGCTATCCGGGCATTCACACGGCCTGCGGCGCCTCCAATATTTCCTTTGGCATGCCCAAGCGCCGGCTGATCAACAGAGCCTTCATCACCATGATGATCGCCCACGGTCTGGATACGGCTATTCTTGATCCTCTGGATGGGAAAACCATGGAAGCGGTGATGACCGCCAATATGCTTGCCGGCAGGGATAGATTCTGCATGAGCTTTCTTAATGCGGTGCGAGAGGGTAAAATCGGCAACTGAACGGGGTTATCAGATAACAGAACAGATCGGCTGATTAAAAGCAAACGATGCCTGACAGAATTATTTTGTATTCGTCCATTCGCGCCTGGCAGGACATTATTTGCTTTTTAATTTTTAGCACCCGATAAGTTACTCGCACAATTAACCCGTAAGACAATTGAGCTTTCCGAAAAACCATGGAGCAACCACGTAATAATGGACTCTGCAGAACATGGCTATAATCAAATGATGCGATAATTCGCCTTGACAAAATCGCTCTAATGTTTTGTAAATGTTTGGCCAAAAATGCGCCTCGTTAATTTGACGCATGCAGAAACTGGCATAGGGAGGAGTCGGGGATGAAAGAATTTGATGAAGCCGGGTTGGCCAAATTCAATGGTGAAAACGGCAACCCGGTTTATGTTGTGTATAGGGGTAAGGTTTACGATATCACCGAAAGTAAGCTCTGGCGCAAAGGCCTGCATATGAAGCGCCATCATGCGGGTCTGGATCTGACAGGCGATATCCAGGGAGCGCCGCATGAACCCGATGTGCTGGAAAGATATCCGCAGGTCGGCACGCTGAAAAAAGCAGTTGCCGAAGCTGAGGAAATACGGATTCCAGCGGCGCTTGACCGGCTGCTGCAAAAGGCCCCCATGCTCAGGCGCCATCCCCACCCGATGACCGTGCATTTTCCCATTGTTTTTTCGTTTTGCGCCACGGCTTTCAATATTCTGTATCTGATCACCGGCATCAAATCTATGGAGATCACCGCTCTGCACACACTGGCAGCCGGGATATTATTTACGGTCGTTGCGATTGCCACCGGCTTATACACCTGGTGGCTAAATTACATGGCCAAACCCCTTCGCGCGGTGACAATTAAAATAACATTTGCGCTGATTTTGCTGGCTTTCCAGATTATTACCTTTATCTGGCGTCTGAATGTTCCGCAGGTGATGGATTCCATTCAAGGGGTCAATATTATTTATATGCTACTCGTTTTTTCCCTTTTTCCAATAGTGGTGGTTATTGGCTGGTTTGGGGCTTTTCTGACCTTCCCTGTCGAAAAATCCTAAAACTCGTTTCTGAACGCTCATCTTTTGGCTCAGGGCGGCGTTTCAGATTGTATCGAAACGCCGCCCTCATATGTTGCTAATCGCCTTCGTCAGCGTTCAAATCCGTCCATTCGTGGCGGTTATCTCTTCCTGATCATCCCATTTGCAGTTCAGAATACGCTTCAGAAGCCCTCGAAGACGTTTATGCTACGATCAGGTGAGGTCGAA
>JARRJQ010000231.1:0-5467 GCA_037388985.1 Desulfobacterales bacterium
ATCCCAGATGTCCCGGCTTAAAATAGTCCCGATCCGACATGCTTAGTGGTTCCATGATTCGACCGTTTCCTGAGCAAGCCCGACCCATATGGCTTCGGTCGGGGGGGTGTCATTACTTTTGGTTTGACGGTAAATGCCTTCAATGGTCTGCGGGGTAACATCTCGACCGCCAAGACCGGCTATATAACCAAAGATTCGCGGGGGTGCTTGAGCATCATAAAGGGCGGACCTAAGTTCCTGGGCAAAGATACCGGAGGCACCAAAAGAGCAGCTGCGATCAACCACCACCACTTTTTGTTTGCCGTTTAGAATCTGTCTGCATAAGCTCGCAGGGAAGGGGCGAAACATTTTTAACTTCAGCAGTCCCGCTTTTTGACCATCAGCGCGCAGACGATCGACAGCCTGGCGGCAGGTGCTGACCGTGGTGCCGGCGGTTACGAAAATGATTTCGGCATCTTCGCACTGTATGGCTTCTGCCGGGCTGTATCGGCGGTCAAAAATGGCCTCAAATTCCTGAGCAATGCGGCTGTAACTTTCAGGTACCTGCTCCATGGCGGTTTGAATATTATAGCGCATCTCCATATAGGCATGCGGAGCCACAAATTGATTAAAAGCCGCCGGGTGATTCGTGTCGAGCTGAAAGCGCGGCGACAGAGGCGGGAGAAACTGATCAACCAGCCCTTGAACGGGGATGTCCACCGGTTCATACGTATGCGAAAGAAAAAAGGCATCCAAAGCCACCATGACCGGCAAGTTCACCGACTCGGCCAGCCGATAGGCCATCAGGGTTGAATCGAGGACATCCTGACTATCTTCGCAATACAGCTGAATCCAGCCGGTATCCCGTTGGCTGAGACTGTCGGTTTGATCCAGCCAGATGTTCCAGCCCGGCCCTAAAGCGCGATTGACATCTGCCATAACGATCGGCAACCGGGCACCGGCTGCCCAGTGCAGAAGTTCATGCATATAAGCCAGTCCGTGGGAAGAAGATGCGGTAAAGGTGCGGACACCGCTGCTGGCGGCACCAATAACTGCCGCCATGGCCGAGTGTTCACTTTCCACACAGATAAAACGCGCGTTGAGGGTTCCGTTGGAACAGTATTCCGAAATAATCTCCACAATGTGAGTTTGCGGCGTTATGGGATAGGCAGCGATTACCTGCACTTTTGCAAGCCGAACCGCTTCAGATACTGCCTGGCTTCCTTCAACGACCTGTTTCATGTGGCTTCCTCCTTCAGAGCCATGGCATTGCGCGGGCATTCGGCAACGCAAAGACCGCATCCTTTACAGTAGTCCAGATCAATGCGGCGTCCGGCATCATTTATGAGAACGGACATCTCAGGACAATACAGGCGGCAGATGTCGCATGAATTGCAGATGCCGCAATTAAAACAGCGGCGCGATTCCTCCAGGGCCGCGCGCTTTGAAAATGTAGATTCAACCGGCACAAATGACCGGATGCGATCATCTGCGGATAGCACAGGCGCGTCCGTTCGCGGCACGCTCCTGAAATAGTCGGTGTTGATTTCGTCATAGGTCACCAGATGGGGGTTTTGATTTTTGCGCGTTTCACCCAGATAGATAGCCATGGATACAGCCGGTCCGGGACCAATCTGACAGTCGGCGACGGCTTTGTAAACGGCATTCCACCCCGATTTGAAAACCGTATCCAGGGCAATCGCCGCCTGTTTTCCGGAAGCAATGGCATCGGCTACGCTTTTAACCCGATTGGTGAGGTCACCGCCATAGACAATCGGTGTATCGGCATGAATCAATCTGCAGTGGCTCAGCTTCACAGACAAGTGCTCATTGCCCGATATAGTCTGCCAGGATTCGGTGATTTCAGCACCGATGGCGGTAAAGACGTGATCGACCTCAAGCGTTTCGGTTTGATCATCGTCTGGGACGACCCGGGCCCGGCCATCGATTTGAGTGGCGCTGACTTTCATTTTCTGCAAGGTCAGCAAATATTTGATCGCCTTGGGGGGTGAACCGCTGGCGGTTTCTTCAATGCGTATCGGGGATAAAAGTGCTTTGAGCTGGACGCCTTCATTCAGCGCCATTTCGACTTCAGGATCAAAAGCCGGCATGTCCTGCCGCCGCCGTCGATATACGATGATGGGATCGACTCCCATGCGCACAAGCGTGCGGGCAACGTCAATAGCGGTATTGCCTCCGCCGATAACCGCTGCCGTGCCTTTTTCATTAAGTGACACCCCTTCCTCGGCCCGGATTTGGTAAAGAAACTGCAGCCCGTCAATGGCTTTTTGCGCACCCTCAATTTTTAGATTAATAGCCCGGCCATAGCCCCAGCCGCAGAACAGTGCATCATAGCGGGATTTAAAGGTTTCCAGCATTTCAGCGGATACCGGAGTGCGGCAGTGAATAGTGATTCCAAGGCTTTTAATTCGCTTGATTTCTTTTTGGAGTATATCCTGTGGCAATCGGTAACGCGGTATGCCCCAGCGCAAAATACCGCCGGCTTCAGGTTGGGATTCGAATACCTCGCAGCGGTAACCGAGGCATGCCAGAAAATAGGCTGCCCCCAGACCTGCCGGTCCCGCACCGGCGATGGCCACCTTTTTGCCATTGTCAGGCAGCGTTCTAATTTCCGGGAGCTGTTGGGCATAGATCGCCGTATCCCCTAAAAATCGTTCCAGTTGATGGATGGCAACCGGATCATCAAACTGGCTCCGGTTGCATGCCTGCTCGCAATGATGAAAGCAGACGCGCCCGCAGGTAGCCGGGAATGGATTTTCTTTTAATATCATTTCCCAGGCCTGCAGGAATGATTTTTGGCTTGCGAGCATTTCAATGCGCGCAATATCTTCACCGAGCGGACAGGCTGCGCTGCATGGAGAGGTCTTTTCATCATAGTAGGGTCGGACATAGCGCCACGAGCCGGTTTTGTTAATTTCGGTCGATGCCGATGAATGCGGCAAGAAAAGCGGTATCAATTTTTCCGGTGGCTTCTCAGCAGTCATGGGTGAATTACTTCCTGGTAAATTCGGTTTTGGTGCTGTCTGTTTACTTCTAATTACGTAACCAGTCCCACGATATTCACCTGTTCATAGCCTTCTTTCAGCGCTTGGATATTTTTATCCGGTTTGATCGTTATCTCGGCTTTGATGGCTTCGGCGATAATATTTAGCGGCGGCATCCCCATGATGCGGGCAAAAGCACCGATCATGGCCGTGTTAATCATAGGATGGGTGCGGGTTCCCAGATCGCATCTGAGCGCAATACGGGTGGCATCCACAAAAGCGAGTCGAAAGCCCGAAAAAGCATCCAGTTTTTCCGGAGGGCCGGCTGCGTTTAGCAGAAGCCAGCCGCTCGGGCGCAATCCTTTGGTAACCTCCACGCCCTGCAACAGTTTGGCGTCCTGGACGACCACATGGTCCGGGGTGTAAACATTGTTGCGTGTCAGGATTTTTTGGTTGTCCAGTCTGAGATAGGCTTCAACCGGTGCTCCACGTCTTTCCACGCCAAACAGCGGGAATGTCTGGACATAATGGCCGGCCTTGAAAAGCGCTTTGGCCAGCAAAATCGTAGCGACAACCGTACCCTGCCCGCCGCGACCGTGAAAACGGATTTCCTGCATCTGACATTCCTTTTATGAAATACAATAAACCGGCAGATGGGAGCACCTGAAAGTATCCCTTGCTGATCCGGGAGCCTGTCATATTATATTAAATAGTTATTGCTGTCAAAGGACGCGATCATTACTAAAGTTTTACATCTAACTGACCGATATTCTATTGGTAGACTCACCGGGAAGGTCTTGGCTTGTTTCGCAGATGCTTTCCGCCGACATCAGGGGGGAAGATTCCTCGTTTATTCGCCTTTACCTGAATACGCTGTCGCACCATGGCGTGACTGCTTCATCTCAGCGGCGCCCCGACTGCGAAGGCAAGGTCAACCGCGACGACATGTGGCGAGGAAATCTTGACGAAATCGCAAGCTGACTAGAGCAAAAGCGGGCTAGATTATGGCGCTATCAAAAGTTAAAGGGTTTCTCGCCCGCTTTTGGAAAAACGCTAAAATTTGTACGGGAACTATGGATCCCGACTTTTGATGTCCCCAGGGTGAAAATGGCCGGGTTTTCTTACAATAATGATAAGCCGGATTGCGATTCAGATTCTTCCAGTTTCGCTGAAAAGCGCTGCGGTAGAGACCGGCGCACCCATCAGTTTCCAAAAATAAAATATCTGCTGTTTTCCGGTCGACGGGCCAGAGCGAGACGGCAGGAAGATCGATACCAGACATTTTACTTTGATCGTTACAGTTCAAGACTTTTTGCCGCCATTATGGCGATCTTGTGCTTAAGCGTTCTCGACGCTTTGCTGACACTGCATTTGATTAAAAGCGGTTCGACAGAGATTAATCCGCTGATGTCCTATTTTCTTAAATACGGGACCTTTGTGTTTTTGGTGGCGAAGTATTTTTTAACCTGTACAGGGGTCATCATTCTATTATTATTTAGAAATGCATTTTTAGCCAGATCGACAACCCATGGCCAGCACCTTTTCTCCTATATCATTGGCGTCTTCGGCACCGTGGTTGTCTGGGAGCTTTTTTTGATCCTTTTTGTAGCCGCTTAACCCATCCGTTTGATTTTGTGGCCAACAGTAGTGCCCCAGAACCCTCAAAAATCCATCGTTGCTTCAATGCTCCCGTTTTTTGCTGATCTTGTTTTTAGGCTAGGGTTCCTGTTTCTGCAATCCTTGACATTTTCGGTGCAAAGCCTATTATATATTAACTTTTCATTTGGAGGGTTCGTTTATGCCGATTTATGAATATCAATGTAAAGCCTGTTGTCATTGCTTTGAACAGCTTGTGCTATCTGCCAATGATCCGCCGCCTCTATGTCCCGACTGTCAATGCGAAGATGTCGAAAAACTGATGTCCGCCGGTTGTGTGCGGGCGCAAGGCATTGAAGCTGGCTCCGGAGGCTTTAATGCGTCATCCTGTAAGCCCTCTGGCTGAGGGATCTAACTGGATTCCTCAGTTTGAGGAAAAACGGGTTCAACTTCCATCTTCAAAAACACATTTACAATCCCCGCCGATGCGGTCATTGCTCTGGGAATAATCAACAGCAGGTTAAGGATCATCAATGCGTCAGCGATGTCTGCACCGGACGGTGCCCGTCAGCCGTCCGATCGTCTATCGATTTCTGATGTGATTTTGCTCGAGTGCGAGTGACATTTTTATTCTTAGCTAGCGATTTCCGATTAGCCGGGGAGATTTTGCGACAAAAAAATCTCTTGGCGTGATACACTCGGAAGCCTATTTTTAATATGACCGATGTTTTGTTGCTTCAACTTCCGGTGCCGCGGTTAAACTATGGTGTGCAGACCGGCAATATCCCTCTGGGCGCTGCCTGCCTCAAGCTGGCCGCCAGCATCGTACCGCAGGCCCGGGTCGATATATTGCCCGAAAGCATTGCCTCCTATATCGGTGATGCGGC
>JARRJQ010000232.1:0-6491 GCA_037388985.1 Desulfobacterales bacterium
TTTGAACCTTTGAACGGGAAGCTGTCAGTGCTTTATAGGACACCCCGGTTAAATCCGCTACGCTGATCTCAAATGAGATATTTAACCGGGTAGGCAGATTTTCACAGGTTAACGCAGATTTTATGTTTAAATTATAATTTTTTACCGTGTATATCTGTGTGTAGCCTGCCGCGGCGTAGCTTTAGCGAAGATGGGTCTTTGTCCCATTGTTATTCTCCCCTGCATCATAACCTTCCAGCTTAGATTTTTGACCTCAGTCCTCAGCACTTAGTCCCAAATTTTTGAACTTTTGCACCTTGCACCTTGCGCCTTGGACCTTATACCTTTTGCCCTACACCTTAGCCCCCTGCCCCGTTTTCACAAACCAAAAAAGCTGATACTTGATCTTACATTCCGAAATGTGAGTTTCAATAAAATCCGACAAACTGCAGATAGCATCTACATATCTGAATTTTTGCAATTCTACAGATACTGGCAAGTATCGTGCACTTTTCGAGTTTAGGAGCCAACCACAATATATTGTGGTTTCCGCACTTAAAGAAAAGAAGCCTTGACAATTCCCCATTAGATAGATAGAAATTAGAAAGTACTACAATGTAGTATTGCGCGTTTTTGACCTCTACCATTTAGACTGCGACAAGGCAAATGAAATCAAGTTCAGAATTAAGGAAGTGCCCAAAATGCCAGTTTGAGAATCCTGAAGAGTCCGTGTTTTGTGGAGAGTGCGGATCTTCAATGGAATTAGAAGTAATTTGCCCAAATTGTGGAACGAACCACCCACAGGGCTTTAAGTTCTGCAATAAATGTGGCTTCGATCTCCGAAAGACCGAAGAAAACCCTCCCATCGATTATAACCAACCTCAATCCTATACGCCCAAATATTTGGCCGATAAAATTCTCACAACGAGAGGCTCTATAGAAGGGGAGCGGAAACTGGTGACAGTTCTCTTCGCAGACGTAGCCAACTACACCTCATTAGCTGAGAAGCTCGACCCCGAAGAGGTCCACCAGATCATGGATAGGTGTTTCAAAGTCCTCATGGATGAAATCCATAAGTATGAGGGAACCATCAACCAGTTCACCGGCGACGGGGTCATGACCCTTTTTGGTGCACCGGTTTCTCACGAGGATCATGCCCAGCGGGCCTGTTTAGTAGCGTTGTCTATTCAAAAAGCTGTGGCACGGCCGTCGGAGATACCACGAATCTGGCTTCCAGGTTGGAGGGCATGGCCAAGCCTGGGACCATCCTGGTTTCCGGGCCTACACATAAACTGACCAGGGATTTCTTCGAGTTCTCGGCGCTGGGCAAAATGGAGGTGAAAGGAAAAAAGGAGTTACAGGAGGTTTTTGAGCTCATCAGAACGGGTGAGGTAAATACTCGTATTGCTGCCTCAGTCGCCAAAGGCCTGACCCCATTCGTCGGTCGCCAGAACTCATTGGCTACACTTATGGATGCCTATGACAGAGCACGGTCGGGGTCGGGCCAGGTCGTTGGCGTCGTGGGTGACGCCGGTGTAGGAAAGTCAAGACTCATTCTCGAATTTAAGAATCAATTGCCCCATGGTGAATTCGCTTATTTTGAGGGCTGTTGCCTCCATTTTGGTAGCGCCATGGCTTATTTGCCTATATTGGATATCTTGCGATCTTATTTTGAGATCAAAGAGGGAGATCGTGAATTTCTGATCAAAAAGAAAATAGAGAAAAATATCCTCAAACTTGATGAGAAGCTCTATGGCGTCCTCCCACCTTTTCATGAACTCCTATCTCTTGAGATCGAAGAAGACGCCTATAAAAAACTCGCTCCGCAACAAAAAAGGGAAAGGACTTTTGAGGCCATCAGGGATCTGCTCATTCGAGACAGTCAGAATAGATCCATTATCCTTATCATCGAGGATCTTCAATGGATCGACAAGACTTCGGAGGAATTCCTGAGTTATCTGATCGAATGGCTGGCCAACACGAAGATTCTGTTAGTTCTTCTCTATCGTCCGGAATACACCCATAATTGGGGAAGCAAGTCCTATTACAACAGAATCGGCCTGGATCAACTCACCACGAAATCAAGCGTTGAACTGATCAGGGCAATCCTTCGGAAGGGCGAACCGGTGCCGGAACTCAGAGACCTCATACTCAGCAGAGCCGCGGGAAATCCCCTTTACATGGAAGAGTTCACCCACACGTTGCTGGAAAATGGCGCTATTCAATGCAAGGATCAAGAGTGTGTCTTGATTGAAAAAGCATCGGACATTCAAGTGCCAGCGACCATCCAGGGGATCATTGCCGCCCGGATGGATCGTCTGGAAGACAGTCTAAAAAGGACTATGCAGGTGGCATCTGTGGTTGGCCGGGACTTTGCCTTTCGGCTCCTCCAGACCATCACAGGGATGAAACAAGAACTCAAATCCTATCTTCTCAACCTGCAGGGATTGGAGTTCATTTACGAGAAAAAGCTTTTCCCAGAGCTGGAATACGTTTTTAAACACGCCCTGACACAAGAGGTCGCCTATAACAGCTTACTTCAAAAGAGGAGAAAGGAGATTCATGAAAAGATAGGAAAGGCTATAGAAGAGATTTACACCGAGAGGTTGGAGGAGTTCTTCGAGATGCTGGCCTATCATTATTCAAAAGGCGAGAATCCTGAGAAGGCCTATCAGTATCTGAAGTTGTCCGGCAACAAGGCCGCGAAAAGCTTTTCCAACTTGGAAGCCTTTCGTTTTTATAGGGAAGCGATCAACATGCTGACCAAGATGCCAGAGACCGAGGAGAATAAAAGAGCGAAGATGGAGATTCGTCTCCTAGCGGCATCCCCTATGTCAGCCATGGGGTACCCCGAAGATTCCCTCGAAATTCTTCAGACAGGGGAGATGCTCTCGAGAGAACTCGGGGATGAAAAAAGTCTTGCAACGTTTTTAAGCCAAATAGGTCTTTATTATTCATTTAGGGAGGGAGACATTCTTCTTGGGATAAAATATTGCGAGGATTCCTTTAAAGCGGCAGAGAAGATACATGATATCGAGTTAATGGCCACATGTGGCGTGGACCTGATAATGTCCTACTGGCCTCCGGGAAAATGCCTTAAAATAATTGATGTGGCTTCTAAGGTCATTGCCATTCTTGATAAAACACAAAAGCAATCCGAATCTTTTGGCAGGCAATATAATGTATATTCTGTGATTCAATCGTTTTTTGCGGCTAGTAAGGATTTGTTGGGAAATTTTGACGAAGGGAAGATTTTATATGAGAAAGGCCTTGATTTTGCGCTTAAGCTCAAAGTCAAAGACTTCTTCGCTTTAAGCCTCTTAGAATCGCATCGCGGTATGCTTCAAAATCTTAAGGGAAACGCAAAAAATGCCATGGAGCATTTAAAAAATTCTATGAGATATTCCGAAGAAGGACAAATTGATGTTCTTCTATCGGTGGACTGGATTGGTTTGGGATGGACACATGGGCTACTGGGCGACCTCGAAACTGCTCGAAAGTATCTGGAGAAGGGAATTAAAATGCATGAAGATCTTGGCGTAGTTTTTCATTTGTCTTTTTACTATGGGTTATTAAGTATGGTTTATTTCGACTCAGGTCATCTGGAAAATGCCAAACAGTGCGCCGAGAAGGCCCTGAAATTATCTCGGAAGAATCACGAAAAATGGCCGGAGGGGATAGCATTGACTTTATTGGGGAGGATATCGGGAAAGGGGGGAAGGTCACAAAATGCTGATGCGGAAGAATGTATTTTGCAAGGAATCAAGATACTGGATGAATTGAAGCTAAAGCCAAATTGCTCTATAGGGTATTTCTTTTTGGGAGAGCTTTATGCCAATAGAGGCCAATCAGATAAGGCGCTCGAAAATCTGAAAAGAGCCGAAGGGATGTTTCAAGAAATGGGCATGGATTATTGGCTGGACAAGATACAAGAATTTCTAGAGAGGCTGTAAAGCTTGACAACCTATTTCCACATCTTGTGGTATGAGCACTTGCGTTAAGACTTTCACTTTCTGCTATGTACCTGAAAAAAACTGCCCTTTAAAAAGTACATGTGCTGTAAACATATATAAATTATTATGGACAAAATTTGGGCTGATTTTTGAAGATCTTAAATTTTGGTGATTTCATCTACATAAAGGCAGGGCATAGACAGCCTGCATTTGGAGTTCTATAAAGACTGCATTATTACTGATATGTGGTAAGAAAAAGCACAAACGTAATAGAAGGATAGCCGACTTGGCATTCTGTTTCTCAACTTTTAAATCGAAGGAAGAATACCATGACAAATATACCGAATGAGACAACTGAGAAGCTTCGGAGCAAAGTGAAGGGCCGGATAGTTCTACCGGGTGACCCGAATTATGACGAGGTTCGCAAAATATGGAATGCAATGATTGATCGGCGACCCGCGGTCATTGTGCAATGCGCGGAAGCCGATGACGTTCCATATGCAATCTCGTTTGCACGCGAGAACGGACTCGACATATCAATTCGAGGTGCAGGGCATAACATTGCTGGAAATGCTTTGTGTGATAACGGCGTGATGATCGATTTTTCAACCATGAGACATCTTCGCGTTGATCCGGGGAAGAGATGTGCCTATGTCGAACCGGGTGCCACGCTTGCTGATTTTGATGAGGCTACACAGGCCCATGGACTTGCCACGCCAGTAGGGATCAATTCAACGACAGGCATTTCAGGCCTGACGCTGGGTGGTGGGTTCGGCTGGTTGACACGTAAATACGGCATGACCATTGACAATCTTGTCTCAGCAAACGTGATCACCGCTGACGGCATGAAAATACGAGCAAGCGAAAACGAGAATACCGACATGTTTTGGGCCATTCGAGGTGGCGGCGGTAACTTCGGGGTCGTCACCCAGTACGAATTCAAACTTCATCCGGTAGGCCCTGAAATCCTGGCCGGGCTGCTCGTTTTTCCGTTCGAGCAGGCAAAGCAAGTGCTGACACAGTATCGCGAATTTGTAAAATCCGCACCTGAGGAGCTCAGTGTGTGGGTCGTGTTACGCAAGGCTCCGCCGTTGCCATTTCTTTCCGAAGCCGTGCACGGCAAAGAAGTGGTTGTGCTCCCTATCTTCTATGCCGGGGACATCACCCAAGGAAAAAAACTGATTGAGCCCTTGCGCAGTTTTGGCGACCCCTATGGTGAACATATCGGGACTCAACCATATACAGAATGGCAGAAGGTTTTTGACCCGCTGCTTACGCCCGGCGCGAGAAACTACTGGAAATCTCATAATTTTACAGACCTCAGTGATAACGCGTTTAACTCGATGATAGAGTTCGCAGGCAAGCTGCCCTCGCCGCAGTGTGAAATCTTCATCGGGCTCATCGCAGGCGCAGCCAACCACGTTCCTTCAGATGCGATGGCGTATGCCCATCGGGACGCAAAGTTCGTTCTCAATGTACACGGGCGATGGGATGATCCGACAGAGGATGAGAGATGCATCGACTGGGCACGTACGTTTTTTAAGGCTACTGCACCATATTCGTCCGCTGGTACCTACGTAAACTTCATGACGGAAGATGAAAGCGATCGGGTGACGGCGGCTTACGGCGCCAACTATGCGCGCTTGGTGCAGATCAAAAAGCAGTACGATCCAGAAAATGTGTTCCATCTGAACCAGAACATCATGCCCTAGCTTTGAATCTTTGAGCGATGTTTACCCTGTGGAATTCCGCGCAGCGGACTCGCCTGAGGCGAGATTTCACCGGGGAGCTGCCAGTGTTTTTTTAGGGCACCCCGGTTAAATCCGCTACGCTGATCTCAAATGAGATATTTAACCGGGCAGGCAGATTTTCACAGATAAACTCAGATTTTATTTTATGGTTTAAATTTTAATTTTTTACTGTGTATATCTGTGTGTATCTGTGTCCCATTGTTATTCTCCCCTGCATCATAACCTTCCAACCTCCTGGCTTTGATAAATAGTTCAAGCTTTCATTGGAGAAGCAATGCATGCGTAATATCAAGCACACAACAAACGACTGCCCTGGATGCCGCAAAAAATGAGACTCTCAAAAGTACTGATACTGTAAATATATCTGTATCTTGGGGTACTTGTAATATTTTAGGATATCAAAGGTCTTCAAAGACATGCTTTTTTACAAATTATTTCAATATGTATCACCACATTTCGGAAATCCTGTTTTTGATTGAAAAATCCCATCGATTTGGTTATTAACGTATCTAATCAATTTCTAATTCTCGTATTCAAACTGCCCAGAACTGGTTCTCCATTTTCAGAATCGAATCCTCTTTCTGAACCGACTTTTGTGTTCTTCCGGAATTACATATAGTGAGTTCATCTGTTTGAAACCTAAACAGGAGGTGCCACCATGGCAGAAAAGGGTTTTAAACGAAAACTTACCGCCATCCTCAGTGCCGATGTCCAAGGTTACAGCCGTCTCATGGACGACAATGAGGAAGCAACTGTCCGCACACTTACCGCTTACCGCAATGCCATAACAGACCTTACCCAGCAATTC
>JARRJQ010000233.1:0-5457 GCA_037388985.1 Desulfobacterales bacterium
CAAAATATACGCAGTAGGTTACTTAATTTATAAGGATTGCAATATTATTGATAATCAGATATGCAATTAAGTAATGACCGTTCGTATCGTCGCTAAAAAATAAAAAGGAAGTGTAAAATGGAAAAAAACCGCAAGGACCCACCGATTAAAGAAATAGATTTGCCGTTGCCGTCATCGGCCGATTTGAGGGGCCGGCAATCGGTACGCGCAACCTTTAAGCTGTCGGCCAGGGCAATTGATGCTCTCAGTATTGTGGCCGCGCATCTGGGCATCAAGCAAAAGTCGCTATTTGATCATTTAATCGAGGATGCAGAGTCGTTGAGCATCATCGCCAATGAAATCGAAGACGATGCATTTAGCGCCCTGAATCGTATTCAAAAAACATTTGTCGTCAGCCGGCGGACGCTGACCTGCCTGGACGAAACATCTCATCAATTTAACGCGCCGCGGGACGCTCTGGTGGAATATTCGATTCAGCGCCTGATGCCGATAATTGCCAAAGAACGGGAAAGACATGCAAAACGCAAAGAGATATTAGACAAGATAAATGAACACCTGGCGCAGGGGTTGAAAATATTGCAGAAAACCAAATCGGTTCTGGGCGAAGATGATCCGATTTATGCCAGATTTGAATCGGCCATGCACGCACTACAGAACGCCCAGAGCCATATCGAACATTATGTCCAAAAGGGAAGCGTCATCGAAGATTATTAAATGGGTTGGCCCGTTGCCCGTTAGCCCGTTTGCCGGTTGGTATGGAACCGATCAGCAGTCCTTCTTTAACCAGCTCAACGGGCTAACGGGCAACGGGCTCAACCGAATTAAATTTATTTAGGGGTCAGCAATAGAACCCCCTCATCCGTATTCAAATCCATCCTAAACCGGCTCAGGTAGTTTAAGCCCAGCAAGCCCAGTTCCGGTCGATCAGGGAGATCCATCACCAGTGCTTTAACATTGCGGGTCTCAAATCCTTCTAGAGTTATCGAATCCAGAACCACTTCAGGGGCATATACGACCCCATTGGCCGTAAATACCTGCCGCCGGGGATTGCGCACCGTTATGATAACGCCCAGATCGGTGGCTGTAGAATAGGGGATGGTAACCATTGACGCACCTGTATCAACGATAAAGCCTTGCGACGCTCCCTGATTGAGGTAGGCAGTAACCGGTATTTGCCGGCTGCCCGGCACAAAGTGGATGACAATCTTTCCCTGCTGGCCTTTAAGCTCGGAAATCTGCTTTTGCAGATTGCTGACCAGGTCTTTGAGGGCCGCGGGATAATCCTGAGCAGTTAAAATCTCCTCAGCCGTCGCCCAGTCATTTTCTGCAAGGGCCAGTTTTACACCAAATAAATAAATGTTGGGATCATCAGGCAGTTTCCGGCTGCCGCGATCATAAACCTGCCAGGCTTTCTGAATATTGCCGCCTTCAAGCAATGAATTCAGCCAGTTTTGATAGAGACCGGAGTGAAGATTATTCAGCTGAGTCTCTTCGAGATTGTTTTTCGGCTGCGCGCTTTCGATGACATTTTCGGTTAAATTGACAGCTTCTTCAAAACCAAAATTTTGCGCTGTCAGGATGACCACATCCGACACCAAAGAAGCATCAGCGGCCCGGGCCAGGACTTCCGCATCAAAAAAACCGGCCGCCTGGACGGCAAAACCCTCTTGAACCGCACGTGCAAGCAGCAAACGCAACTGGCTGACCACTGCTTCGGGTTTTAAATAGTCAGGCGTCTGGTCTGCTGAAAGTTTAGGATCAAACCGAAACGCGCGGGCAAGGGCTTCCAGACGATCTAAGGTCGAATAATCATCTCCTAAGCCAAGCGCCAGTATGATTTCTTCTTCTCTGCTGTTGCTAAAAGTGAATCGATAGTAATCGTCGACCCGGATTTCGGCTCTTAAGTTGCGGCTTTCCTCACCGGTCCACAAAAAAGCAGCTCCGATCGGATCGCCAAACGTCCAGCCAACTACACGATCATCTTGAATAAATGCGCCGGACTCGATTGTCCCGCCGAATATGGTAGCGGTGATGAAATTTCCCTGTCTGGAGACAACCTCAACTTCAATGGGTTCCGGCGCATCCTGGGATCTGAGCGCAAGCCAAGTCAGTGGCCTTCCCGGTGACCAGGGATATAGATCCGGACTTTCCAGGCTTTGATCATCCGGGATTCGCCAAAGGCCGATTTTATCCTGATCGCCGATAATTCCACCCTGAATTTCAAACACTTTCCCAGAACTTATCTGAAGCAGCCATTGGTAGCCGCATAAAACAACCCGGACGGGCAGCGCAACCCAGCCACCGCCAACCACCGGCACATCAATTTCCGAAATCTGATTTCCGGCGATGTCCTTAATTTGAACCAGCCCAACCGGCAGATTGATCTGCTCGACATCGGGCTCACTTTCAGCTGGCTGTTCATCTATCGCATTTTTTTCAGGCAACTCGGCTTTTACAGGGGTTGACGCCTCCTGGCCGGCATGCGTGGTTTCCGCTTTTGAAGGTGAAGGGCGGGTGGTGTTCGAGCGGTAATAGAAAAAAAGTACGCCGGCGATGAATAAAATAAAAACAACAAGCGGCATCCAGGGTCGGATGCCTTTTTTTGAAGGAATTTCATGCAGGGATGCGCCGCAGCTATAACAAATATCAGACTCAATGGGATTTTTGATGCCGCATTGAGGACAATGGATAATTTTATCGTCGTCGGCTAAATACGTGTCCATCATGAAGACCGAGCCTTAATCAGCTTACAATCAAATTGAATAGCGGCACGCTAAATGATGCGTATCTTAAATTATAGCATAATTTTGTTTTTTAGCGAGCGCTTTGACGCTCAATCCGTATCTGAAAATCAGCCTTTAGGCCTGTCTTTTTCTTTTTCCTGTCCGTTGCCCGGTACGACAAACAGAGTAAGTCCTTTCATTTTTTCCACACGAACAGGCTGTCCGGCTTCAATCGTTGGACCTTCTCCGAGCCTTTCAGCCCTCCAGAGCTCTCCGCGTATCCGGACATAACCGGACGGCGCCAGCCGTTCCCTGGCAACACCATGGGCGCCGATCATTGACCCTGTTTGTTCGGACCGATTCCAATCATAGGCCCGCCAGACAAAGGGGAACAACAGAGCATCTTTGACAATCCAGAACCCGATAATGCCCCAGAAAAGCCAGACCGGCAGCACCGTCCAATGCTCAATAATCATTAAAATCAGAACAACCGCCGCCAATTCCGGAATATTGAGCAATCCATATCTTAAATATATCGAACCGGATATTTTTCTTGATTTAAGATCCATCTTTAAACGCGGATCATCAGTGCCGAAGCTAGATCTGGCGCTTTAGAAAGCCTCTAATCTGTGAAAGGTTTTCCGGGGCCGCCACCAGAAGGTGTTCGTTAATGCGTTGTCCGTCAAGGTATTCATTGAGATGAAATTCGCTGCCGTCAAACTTGCATATTTTTCCGCCCGCGGCTTCAATGATGACGCGCGCTGCCGCCAGTCCCTGGAAAGATTCATGAGCAATGACAGCCGCGTCGGCCCGCCCCATGGCCACATAGCAAATATGTGCCGATGCACATCCCAGGGACCGGATTTTGCCTGGAAAGCTGGATCGGTAGTTTTGATTGAATCGTGAGTAAGTCAACAGGAGGCTTTCGTTATCGATAACGCCCGTATCGGGTATCCGGATCTTTTCATTGCCCCAGAAGGCGTCTTTGCCAGCCCGGGCATGAAATAAATCGCCGGTAGCCGGCATATAGAACACGCCAAAAATCGGCCAGAAATTTTCCAACAGCGCTATGGACATGCCCCAGATGGGAATGCCGCCCTGAAAATTAGCCACCCCTTCCAGGGGATCAAATATCCAAAGATAGCGTTTTTGCCCGTGGGAATAGTTTTCATTCAATTCGCCAAAGCGAAACATCTGATGTTCGGGAAATTGCTCACGCAGCTGATTTTGAAACACATCGGTAAGCTTGAGTTCAGCTTTCGTTACAACGTTTTCATCAAATTTTACCTGCGGCTTGCCTTTTCCGTAATAGGCCATCGCCTTTTCGCCGGCCAGATGGATGGCATCCATCGCAAATTCGCTTAGCTGATCTATTCCAGGGGCCATAGCACCTCCTTTAGTAGAATGTCTTGGTGTTTAATGTTTGGTATTTGGTGTTTGGTGTTTAGCGTGGAAACCCCAAACACTAAAAACAAAATACTAAACACTAGCTCTTTGTAATTTTTATCACCACCAGTGTGACATCATCTTCGAGCGGCCGATCATCCAGAAAACCATGTAGGGCATTAAAACAGGACCTCAGTATCTTTCCGGAGGCGGCTTCGGAATTTGAACGAACGATTTGAAAGATGGGATCTTTACCGAACATTTCGCCTTTTGGATTCCGCGCCTCCCAGAGCCCATCCGATCCCATCACGATAATCTGGCCTTTTTTCAGATCGGTTTTCCGGTATTCCATGTAACGGCTATCGGCGTTGACGCCCAGAGCCATGCCGACACCCCGCAGCTTCTCGAAGGTATCGGTACGCGGGTCGTAAAATATGGCGGGTTCGTGCCCGGCACGCACCCAGCAAAGGTGGCGCTTTGCCGGGTCAATCATCAGATAAAACAGGGTCATAAAGCTGCCCGTTTCATCAATGTCGTGCGTCAACTGTCGATTCACGTCCGACACCATGTCGGCGAGATTGCCGGGCAAAGCGCATCGCTGCCTGAGAAAACCTCTGCCGGTGGCCATCAACAGCGCTGATGAAATGCCGTGGCCGGAGACATCGCCGACAACCACGCTGAAACTGCCGGGATGGGTTTCATGGGTGTTCGGAAAATCATAATAATCTCCACCGGTCTCGTCACAATAAACAATGGTCGCTGCTATATCCAGACCTTCCACTTCGGGATTCTGCTGAGGCAGCAGGGTTTGCTGAACCTCCTGCGCCAGATACAAAGAATGCCGGATTCTATCCCGCTCGATAAGACCTTCGGTCATCTCGTTTAGCCCATCGGCCAAAACACCCAGTTCATCATTGGAAACCACCTGTACTTTGTGTTTGAAATGCCCCTTGTGCACACGGCGAACCAGGACCATCATGTCGGTAATCGGCTCGATAATCGATTTACCGGAAAGAAGGTTCAATCTTAAGCCGACAAAAATAAAAATGACAAAAAGAGCAATTGAGAAAAAAAGGAACCCCCGGCCAAAATCAGCAGCCGAAACACCGGAGTTTCCCATTTCCTTTAAAACAAAGGCAAGCGTGCCGACCAAAATGATCATCGGTGCAAGTGTGCCGACACCATAAAGGACCCGTATCCTTCTAAGAATTGAAAATTTTACGGTTCCCGGCATCATTGCCAGTTTGCCTTCGGGAAACAGGACCCGAATCAGCCGCATTCGGATATGGGCTTCCACCATAAAAAATGAAGTGAGGGCTGCAATCCAACCGACCATAAACCCTCTAAA
>JARRJQ010000234.1:0-5320 GCA_037388985.1 Desulfobacterales bacterium
ACATCATGAACGCATGAATGGTTCGGGCTATCCGCAAGGGTTGCGGGGCAAATTCATCTTGTCGGAAGCCAGAATTTTAGCGGTTTCGGATGTGGTTGAGTCAATTGCCTCTTTCCGGCCCTATCGTCCGGCTCTTGGCTTGGAGGCGGCATTAAAAGGAATTGCTGAGGATAAAGGAACTCTTTATGACGCTCGAGTTGTAGACACTTGCTTGAAACTTTTTTCTGAAAAGCGGTTTACTTTTGATGCATGAAAAAGGATTTATCCTCTTTATCAAATAATTAAAAACCGGCTTTATTTTAAACCGCCTAATTTTACGCTGCAGCGGATTATAATCGATACCAAGCTCCCGGGCGGTTTATACCCTTTGCCATCGGTTCCCCTTTCCGCCTGGCATTTATCGTACATATTACGCCTATCGTTCGGGATGGATGATGACCAGCTTTACGGGGGCTTGCTTGACGGTGATCTGATGGACCGTCGTTTTGGGCAGAAATATGGTGTCGTACTTCGAATGGGTACTGATCTTTTTTTGGTCGCTTCTCTCCAGCTCGATGACGCCATCGGTTACCACGATAATTTCATCATAGGAGTGCCCTTCCTTGGGGGACTGGTTGCCCTCCCGGGCAAAGACAATCTCTACCTCGAACTCGTTTTGAGGACCTTTAAATACACGCGTGATATCCGGCGGTTGCATAATTAGCCTCCCTCCAGTCTTCCTTTATGAACCGATTTTTTTGGCTCTTCCCAGCCCGAATAAAAGCAGCAAGAACCAGGCCGCGCCCACTCCGGCGCCGACCACAAAAACACCTCTAAGACCCACCAGCATGAATACCGGTGCAAATAGAATCGGGGACAAAAATTGTCCGATAAACCCAAACGTTCCCAGGTAGGAGCTGAATCTTCCCCGGAACGACGGCGGCACGGCTTCTCCGATCCAGACCATGACGGTGGGCAGGATCAGTCCCTGGCTGATGCCAAACAAGGCCACCGCCATGGCAATAATCCGGCTGCCGGGTGCCTGGGATATGGTGGTAAAAGCCACCGTCCACAGGGCGACAGCGATGGTCACAATCACCCGATAGGTAAAGCGGGATCTTATCTTTCCGTAGATGAAGGCCGTCACGCCTGCCGAGCCCGTCATGGCGGTAATAAACAGGCCGATTTGAAATGTGCTGGTTATGCCGAAGCTTTCCAGCAGCTGGGGCAGAAAAATGATGATGGAATACAAAAGGACGTTGCCGAAAAACATCAGGCCATAGATGACCAAAAGAACCGGGCTGTCCTGAAAAACCCTGAAAACCGAGGTGCGGACGCTGGATTGCTGTCTGGCCTGCTGGTGGATTGCCGGCTCCGGAACGGCGGCGATGGCCAGCAAACCGACGGGTATGGCCAGCATGTAGACGGCAAACGGAAAGTGCCACGAAAATCCGCCGAGGGTGCCGCCGATCAACGGCCAGATGACCCCTCCAAAACTCTGTGCACTTCCCCGCCATCCCATGACCCGGTCGCGTTCGTTGCCCTCGTACATGTTCAGGATCAGCACGTTGATGCCGGCGAAGATGCCGGCCAGTGCGATTCCCAGACAGGCTCTGCTGAGCAGCAGAACCCAGAAGGAGCTGATCAGCAGACCGGAGCCGCCGGCAAGACCAAAGCAGATCAGTGCGATGATATACGGCCGCCGCGCCCCCTTGCGGTCGATGAGGCTGCCCATCAACGGGCTGGACAGGGCCATAAACAGCCCGTGGGTGGTGATGATCAATCCGACCGAGGCGGGTGCGACACCCAACGCATCGCGCATCAGATTCAATACCGGGGCAATGATGCTTCCGGCCATTATGGTCAGGCTGGCCGAAGCGAAGATGACCCCCAGGGAGAATTTTTTCGAAACAGCCATAATCAATTATCTATCTCTTCAGCCCGGGGATGGTCAAGTGTTGGTTCGGCTCCTGTGAGGGGAGAGCGCCTTTGGCGCCGGCTAATAACTCATCGTTTATCGCCGGAAAGCCGGGAAAGTGGCATCTATTGCACCATTAAAAAGGCGTAGCGGTCCATCTTCTGATCGTAAGCGGAGCGCACGTTGATCGGAAATCCGAATTGGCGCACGGTGGAATAAACGTCCACGGCCATGGCTTCCGGGGCCGGCCGGGCCATGAACGGCTTTTTGCAGGTCTGCCGATTGCCGGTGCACTCCTTGCAAAAGGCACACGAATCCATGAACAGTAAAAAGGCCCGTTCATAGCCGGCCAGAAAGATCTCCCGCTCCAGTTTGAGCAATTTGGCGTTGATCCTGGCCGACCAGGCATGGCGGTCTTCTGGTTTTTTCATGGTGCCTTCAAAATGCAGGATTACCGCATCGCTGTATTCGCTGAAAAATTGCTCGCATTCGGCAACCGAAAGGGTGTTGGGCGGACAGGCCGCACACCGGCCGTATTCACTGCAGCCGAATTTGCATTTTATGCGCACCCACTGGGCGACAATGATTTTTTGCGGATCAATCCATTTGTAATCGCTATAGCCCTTTTTTTGGGACCCGGATAAGTCCGCTGTCAAAGGATTTTGCTTTTGATGCGATCTCGCAATCATACAGATAGTAAACCCGCTCAGAAAAGGGGGGAATCGGCTTCCCGCTCTTACGGGAATTTATTTGCCGCCGGATTTGAAGCGGTTGCCGAATTGATCCAGGTAGATAAACTCTTCAATGGATTTTCTTGACCTTGGGACATGTTTGCCTGTCGGCGCACCCAATGCCATGCAGATCACCACTTTTTTATTTTCCGGTATTTCCAGGACGCGCTTAACGCGGTCTTCATCGAAAGCACCCATCCAGCAGGTCCCGTAACCCAGCTCAACGGCCTGGAGTGTGAACTGGGTGAGCGCAATGGTGATATCCACCATGTGCCATTTCAGTGAGGGATCGGCCACTGCCGCGATAAAGTAGGCACAGCCTTTGATAAAGCTCTGATTCATAACTGCGGGTACCAGCCTTTGCTTTGTGTCTCGATCCCCGACAAAAACAAATTCCCAGTTTTGGCGGTTATTACCCGAGGGAGCAAGCTGCAAAGCCTTAAAGAGGATATCCATGTGTTCATCGGGAATCGAGGCATCTGCATATCGTCGTATACTCAGCCGTTTTTGAATCGCTTCCTGCACCTGCATCGTGGACCATTCCTTTACATCTGAGTCAATCGCTTTTAAAATATTTTTGAGATCACATACCCGAATCATCCGGATTATGCAAGTCCAAGGTCAATTATTCGTGGTGCAGCAGCGGCATGATTGACACCCAAATTAACTTTTGCAATACTTTATCTTCACACTTTCGCAGGTGAAGTTACCAACCCGTTTGGTCCAACCGGCACTGGATGCGCTTCAGATGAATTTTAGTCAAAAGAATAAAACATCTCCGTTTAAAGAGCAGATCATCGAAGATTTCAAGGATCACGTATCATCGGGCAAGGTGGCGGTTTTTCAAAAATATGGCATCGATTTTGTCGCGGGTCGCCGACAAGGTGCTTATCTGTGGGATATTGATGGTAAAAAGCGGCTTTTTAATTTGCATTGCAACGGGGGTGTCTTCAACCTGGGGCACCGAAACCAGGAACTCATCGATCTGTTGAAAGAATCCCTTAATGAGCTGGACATCGGCAATCACCATTTGATCAGCAAATGCAGAGCTGAATTTGCCCGGACCTTAGCCGATTTAATGCCATCCGATCTCGATTATACCGTATTCGGCGTTGGGGGCGGTGAAGCAGTGGATCTGGCTTTTAAGGTTGCCAGGGCCTACACGGGTCGAACAAAAATTATTTCCGCACGCGGCGGTTATCATGGTCATACGGGGCTGGCTTTGGCCGCCGGTGACGAAAAATATCGTAGCCCCTTTGGTCCTGCTGCCCCCGGTTTTTGTCAGGTTCCTTTCGGCGATCTCGATATGCTTTCTGAAACAGCGGATTCCGACACGGCGGCCATAATCCTGGAAACGATTCCGGCCACGCTGGGCGTCGCGATTCCACCGCCGGATTACTTTCAGTCGGTTCGCCAGATTTGCAACGATCGCCATATCCTGCTGATCATGGACGAAGTCCAGACCGGTCTGGGGCGCACCGGCAAACTCTGGGCATTTGAGCATTTTAGTATTGTCCCGGATATCGTGGTGTTGGGCAAAGGTCTGTCCGGCGGGCTATATCCCATCACGGCAACCATCTTACGCAAACCTTTAGAGGCCGTGTTTCATGAGGATCCGTTTATTCATATATCCACCTTTGGCGGGGCGGAAATTGGCTGCCGGATCGCCGAGCGGGTTTTGCAAATTTCATCAACACCCGAGTTTTTGGAGCATGTCAATCTGCTGGCCGACCGTTTTGCGCAAAAAATTGAAAGCCTCAGAGTCAAGCATTCCAAATTTCTGGTTAAGCTTCGCCAGCTGGGTTTAATGATGGGGCTGGAGCTTAAAGATGAAATATCCGGTCCGCTTCTGACCAAAACCGCCTATGATCAGGATCTGCTGATGATTTATGCCAACAACGATACCCGTGTATGTCAGTTGCTTCCGCCTTTGATAATGAGCCTTGAAGAAGTCGATTGGGTTATCGAGCGATTAGACCGCGCGCTGTCTGCGGCAAGGCGTCTGCAACCGGTGGTGGGCGTCAAAACCCGGGTAGAAAAAATTATCCGTAAATTTATATGATTTGGTCGATAGGATCAGGGACAAATGCTAACAGATGAAAACCTCCTGGCCCAATTTGAGATTGGGTTAAACCCTCAAAATCCAAAAGATTCGGCGATTCCCGCCACCATTATAGGCTACGGTGAAATTTCAGCCATTTTCCNCGGATGTGGCTTTCAAACGCCTGCCGCTTTTCACCGGGCGTTCCGCAGCCGAAAAATATGTTCAGCAATACCACGAATACTGCCGCCTGCTAATAGAAGCGGGCCTGAGCCTGCCCGATCATCAAACCTGTATCATCGAGCTCTCCGACCGGCCGACAGCAGTCTACATAGCGCAGCGAAAACTGCCTCTGGAACGATTCGGACACCGGCTGATTCATGTTCTGGATGGGCAAAAAATTCAATTCCTGCTGGAAAATATCGTCAGCGAAATGGACAAGATTTGGCAATTTAATCAATCTGCCCGCCCGGAACTGGAGCTGGCGTTGGACGGCCAGCTGTCCAACTGGGTATGGCTTGAAAATGAGAATCGTCCGTCGATCGTTTTTATAGACACCAGCACGCCCCTGTTTCGCAAGCAGGGTGTTGAGCAGCTGGACCCGGAGTTGTTCTTAAAAAGTGCGCCGGCATTTTTACGATGGATTCTGCG
>JARRJQ010000234.1:5332-12065 GCA_037388985.1 Desulfobacterales bacterium
CGTTACTATGACCCACGGCTCGTTTACATGGATCTTGCCGCCAATCTTTACAAAGAACAGCAGCCGGCGCTGATTCCGCTGGCGGTTAAAATTATCAATACGATGCTTGCCGGCAATCTGACGTCTCTGACCGAAGAGCAGGTCGCCAAATATTATCGGCAGGATGTGCTTATCTGGACTCTGTTTTTGGCGTTTCGCAGGCTGGACCGCTGGCTGACCACGAAATTATTTCGCCGGCGATACGAATTTATCCTTCCGGGCAGGATCAAACGCTAACGCCATTTTGGCTGGATTTTGATCATCGGTTCGGCGAGCGTTGGCGTTAAACTAATTGAACCGGGAAGCCAAACGAGGCTTAAATTATGTGTGATACCTTCCTGGCCCTTCAGACGGTGACTGCAGACGGCGCGGTCATTTTTGGAAAGAACAGCGACCGCGAACCGAACGAAGCTCAAGCTCTGGAATATCAACCGGCCCAATTTTTTTCGGATCCCCAAACGGTTCAGTGCACCTACCGCGCCATTCCCCAGGTTAAAGAGACCCATGCGGTTTTACTCTGCCGGCCGTTTTGGATGTGGGGGGCCGAAATGGGCGCCAATGAAAAAGGCGTCGTCATCGGCAATGAAGCCGTATTTACACGCATGCCTGTGGATAAAGGCGGTGGATTAACGGGTATGGATCTTTTGCGCCTGGCGCTTGAAAGATCGGCCAGCGCATCGCAGGCACTGGAGGTCATTGCAGGTTTGTTGTCGGATCATGGACAAGGCGGCATTTGCGGCTATGAAGACAAACGCTTCGCCTATCACAACAGTTTTATAATTGCAGATCCCCGGGAGGGATGGGTTTTAGAAACCGCCGGTTCCCTCTGGGCGGCCGTCAAAGTCAGGGATTTTTACGCGATCAGCAACGCGTTGACTATCGGAGAAGAATTTGATGAATCCCATCCGGACCTGATCGACACGGCGCGGCAAAAGGGTTGGTTGAAAACTCGAAAAACGTTTCATTTTGCACGTTGTTACTCAGACTGGCTGTATACAACGTTTTCCGCTGCCAAGCAGCGGCGTGAGCGATCGCTTGAGTTGATCCGCAGTTTTAAAGGGAAGCTGAACATCGCTTCGGCTGTCAATGTTCTTCGCGATCATCTGGAGGATGATTACCGGCCGGATTCGCATTTTTTGGGAAACCGGATCTGTGCGCATGCGGCCAATAAGCTTACGCGCAATGCGACGCAGACCACAGGCTCTCTGGTTGCGCACCTGAGCCCCAAAACACAGACCTATTGGGCTACCGGCACTGCTGCTGCTTGCACCTCGGTTTTTAAGCCGATCTGGTTTGAAGGGCACGTTTTACCCGATCTTGGAATCGCGCCGACAAGGTGCTTTGATCCCAAAAGTTTGTGGTGGCGTCATGAACAATTACACCGCAGCATTTTGTTAAGTTATGCGGATCGGATCAGGCCATACAGCGTTGAACGCGACCGGCTGCAAAATTGTTTTATTCAGGATGCTGCCGGAATTTCATCGGGTTCCCGGGCAGCGTTCACTCAACATGCGTTCACAAAGGCAGGGGATTTTACCGATTTTTGGATTCAGAATTTAAAGGATCAGCCTGTCGCTAACAAAGCAAAATGGATTTTTCGGCAGTATTGGCACAGCCAAAACAAGAGATCGGGCCTTGATTTATGACAATTATCTAATCATTCTCATTTGTGCTTGTCGGTTATGCCTTTGCCTTCGTTAATTGCTTTGAGAAAAGCATCTCCGAACCGCTCGGTTTTTATTTCGCCAACCCCACTGATTGCCAAGAATTCTTCACGGTTTTTTGGCTGATGAGTCGCCATTTCCATCAGCGTTCTGTCATGAAACACAACAAAGGACGGCACTCCGAGCTCTTTAGCAATATCGAGCCTTAGACGGCGCAGCTTTTCGAAAAGCGGCCGGTCATGATCGCTCAAGGAGGCGGCTTTATGGTTTGCGGGTGCTTTTTTGATTTTTTCATTGTCGGTCAGCCGGGGGTCTTTACGAAACCGCACTTTACGTTCGCCCCTGAGAACCGGCCAGCTTTTTTCCGTGAGACGATAACCTGAAATCATTCCGAGATTGACACTCAGCATGCCGGCTGCCAGCAGCTGGCGAAATACCGACCGCCACTCTTGTCTGGAAAGTTCATTGCCGGCGCCGAAAGTTTTTATCCGGTCATGCTGCAGGGTTAAGATCCGCGGGTTTGGGTTGCCGATCAGCACATCGGTCAGGTAGGCGGCGCCGAAGCGCTGGCCGGTACGATATACACAGGAAAGTGCTTTCTGGGCGGCAATGCTTCCATCCCAGGCTTCCACCGTGCGGCTGCAGTTGTCACAATTTGAACACGGTGCGGGGTACTTTTCTCCGAAATAGCCCAGCAGTCCTTCTCGCCGGCACTCGACCGCCTCGCAATACCCCAGCAAGGCTTCCAGCTTTTGCCGTTGAATACGCTTGAAGACATCGTCTCCCTCCGATTGGTCCAGGAGTTTTCGCATGGCGACCACGTCCGAGAGGGAGTAAACCATCCAGGCATCTGCCGGTTGCCCGTCCCGACCGGCCCGGCCGGTTTCCTGGTAATAAGCTTCCATGCTGGCCGGCAGATCCAGGTGTGCCACAAACCGCACATCGGGCTTGTCGATGCCCATGCCGAATGCGATGGTGGCGACCATGATCAGGCCGTCGTCCTGAAGAAATCGCTGTTGCCGCGTTGTTCTGGTGTGCGGGTCCAACCCGGCGTGATAGGAAAGGGCTGCCATGCCCTGGTCTTGCAGCCAGGCGGCAATCTGGTCGGCTCGATTTCGTGTTCTGACATAGACAATGCCCGGCTCGCCGGGGTGCTCGCTTTGAATAAAATGGTGCAACTGCTGTTTGTCCTTGCTTTTCAGCTGAACACGGTAACAGATATTGGCCCGATCAAAGCTGGAAATGAACTGCGCAGCCTGCCTCAATTTAAGCTTACTGAGGATGTCCCGGCGGGTGACGGCATCGGCAGTTGCCGTGAGCGCGATCCGCGGCACATCCGGAAAGCGGTCGATTACTTCCGATATCCTGAGATACTCCGGCCTGAAGTCATGGCCCCACTGGGACACGCAGTGCGCTTCATCGATGGCAAACAGCGCAATCGGAAACCTCTGGAGAAGATGTTGAAAGCTTTCACTCAGCAGCCTTTCAGGTGCGACATAGAGAATGTCCGCTCTGCCGGACATCACGCGTTTTTCGACCAGCCGTGATTGCTCCTGAGCGAGGCTGGAATTGAGGAACTCTGCCGAGACTCCATTCTGGCGCAACGCTTCGACCTGGTCCTGCATCAAGGCGATCAACGGCGATATGACCAGCCCGACGCCCCGGCGAATGATCGAGGGGATCTGGTAGCAGATGGATTTGCCGATGCCGGTGGGCATCAGCACGAACGCATCTTTTCCATCCAGCATGTTTTGGATGACTTCAAGCTGGTGCTCACGGAACGTATCGTATCCGAAGTATTTTTTGAGAATCTGTTGCGCCTGCACGTCTCACTTCCTGGAAGTGGTTTCAGAACCCCAGATCAGGTTCAAGGGCCCCGCTATTCAGCGGGATTTCGCTTCTGATCTTTTTAAATTAAGGTGCTCAACAAGGCGGGACAATCCGCCACCAATATCGGCCGGCCATTGGCGCCTCTTGAGCTCCTTAAACAATCTTTAAATTAGATGCGAAATCCCGATTTGTTTAGCGGGGAGATGGGATTGTGAAGCCACTTCTATAAAACCTTTGCATCTTTCACAATAAAAAAAGACAAAAAAATAAGCTCTTCGAATTAGAGGTTAAATCGTAAATGGGTCGATTCGTTAAATCGTATGGTTTTCGTTCATTCCCTTTTCCAATGCGATGCAATCCAGAGCCAACACTTCAGTATTCCATCTTTCCATTTTGAGCGAAGCGACCCATATCATTTGACACTCAATAGGAGAACTTTTCCGTATGGATGTGAGCTCTGCTAAAACCCAGCCCTTTGAGACTTCGGCAAACATTCTTCATCATGGTGGGAGGACCACAGACAAACGCGGCTGCTTCTCGATTACAGCCGGATAGAAGTTCTTTCAACTTTTCCTCATTCAGCCGACCGCCGGTGCCCTGGGCCTCCTTTGGTCTGGTCAGAATATGGTGAGCAATGAAATTCGGGAGTTTGCGCTTTATTTCTTCCAGTTCATCCTTGCACAAAATGTCGGCCTCGGTTCGATTGCTCCAGACAAGCGTCACTTTTCGGCTGTCACCCGTCTCCGCCATGTAACGCAGCATGCTGAACATGGGCGTTATGCCGATTCCCCCGGCAATCATGATCAGTTCCCGGCCGGAATTCCAAACGTCGGCCAGGTAAGTGAAACGTCCGTAAGGTCCGTCTATCATTGCCCTGTCGCCGGACTTTAGACGACTGAGCCGGGCGGTGAAATCGCCGCTGCATTTTATGGTGAGGGTGCAACTTTCAGCCTGCGTGGGTGTCGAAGAGAGGGTCCAATGGTGTCTTTCCACGGGGAGGAACCCGGACAGGAACGTCACAAAGGCGAACTGACCGGGAGCGTATAAAAAGACCTCTCCTTTACCGGGGATAAGCTCGACCCTATGGCTATCTTTGCCCACCCGTTCCACCTTCCTGACGGTATACGCCCGCCGATTGAGACGTCCCGGCTTAAGGACCACAGTCCAGAAAAAAAGGGCGGCGTAAATGCAAAGACCCGTCCCAAGGCCATAGAGGGGCCAGCCCTGGTGAAAGTCACGGTTCACATTCCACAGATGCAGGGTGAGGATCACGATTGCACCGAACATCCCCACTCGATGCATAAAATACCAGCTCTGATATTCAATGTTCAGAAACCGTCGCCACCGGGCCGCACATACCCCTGCCCACAATCCGGTGAGAAGGAGCATACCCAGGAGCTTGGGCCAAATGGCCAGGCGGAAGGCTCCGATCGATGCGTCTGCCGGTGCAAACATGAACATGGGGTGAAGCGAAGCCATAATAACCAGCAAAAAGCCTAAAAGCCGGTGAAAAGAGAGTACCCGGTGGAGTCCGAAGACACGGTCGAGTGTTTTTGGCTTCGCGCTTAGGACAAACTGGAGAAACACCAGGCTCGCGGCGAGAAGCCCAAAGACCTGCCCGGTCTTTTTGGGCCACCCGCCGCTTGCCGTCGGGGTCGTCAGTACCTGCCGGATATCTTTCTGCAAGCTTTGACCTTGAAATGCGACCAGGGCGGCGCCGGTCAGGATTCCGGCCGCAAACATGATCAAGAGGATTCCTGAAATCAGCCGGGCAGGGCGGGACATGAGGACATGCGAGACCTCCCTTGTCGGGCTCATTGAATGCACCCCCTTTCCCATCTCCTGTTCACGCCGTTTGGCCAGTGAAACCGCAGCATTTTATGGGCCAGAAAGATTTTGGCCCAGCGAACCGGCGATCACGGCAGCCCAGGTGAAAAGGTAGGCGTAGGCCACCGTGTCTTGCCTTATGAACAATACGGGGGCGACCAGGGTGCTGATGACTCCGAAAGCAGTCGGGATCCAAAAGAACATACTCTGAGATGGTGGATGAATCCGCAAATGCAACAAAAGGCCGCTAAGAGATATAAAGAAAAAAGCCAGGATGAGTTCGCGAATTTCTTTGGGAAACATGGAAGAGACCATAATTGCCACCTGATTCAATTCCTGATGAGCCCTTTCGCAACACCAGGCCCCTTTTTCCTGGAATAAATTAGGGGAATCCAAATTTTTCTTCCAAAGTAAGGATTATCATCCCGAGGACATTTCTTTTAACTGCGATACCAAGACAAATGAAATACCCTGAAGCAGGTATTGTAATCGAAAAAAGGCTGTATTCACTTAATGATTTGTCAAAATAGCGGGTGCCTTATTTAGTTTGATATTTATTGACTTTTAACTTGCTTTCCGACTAGTTGAGATTTTGAATTCGGTTTCTGTCCGCAGCGAGCCGTCAGAAATCTCAAAATGGGCGAAAACAAGCCGGGAGAATCCCGGCTTCCAATTCACATCCCGACACGTCCGGCGTTAACATCTGAGCGCCGTCTTGAAGGGATGCCGGGGATAGATCTCGTGGTTAAAACGATTCTGGAGATCACGCTGGCAATGGTGCTTGGGGCCATGGCCGTGACCGCTCAAGCATCGGAAGCGTATGGCAAAAAATCATCCCCGGCGATTGACCGGGAGCCGGCATGGATTATTTCGGAGCTGGATGGTTTTCAGTCCAAGCTCAAAAATTACGGTCTCACGGTACAACTCACGTACACCGGTGAAGCCTTTCGTAGTTTCAACCTCATTCCGGACAACACTACCCGCTATCGCGGCCTGGTGGATGTGCACATCGCACTGGATACCGGTCAAAGTGGCCTGTGGTCAGGCGGTGAATTCTTTATATACGGGCAAAACGGCCATGGAAAAGGATTTGTCGTCAACCCAGCAGGTGATGCTTTGCCCATCAGCAACATAGACGCTTCCGATTTCACCCAAATCAGCCAATTCGGCTTCCAGCAACGTTTTCTGGGTGGTAAAGCGCGCATCCGGCTGGGCAAGCAGGATGTTAACCAAATCTTCGATGTGAACCACTTTGGGGGTGATTTTAACTTCCCGGCCTATACCCTGATCCCAACCGTACCCATGCCCACCTTCCCGGCACCAGGCCTGGGAACCTCGCTCTTTGTCGAGCCGGCCGGTTGGCTGTCTTTGGG
>JARRJQ010000235.1:0-5414 GCA_037388985.1 Desulfobacterales bacterium
CGGAGATGAAGGCATATCTGGAGAAGATTGGCTATGAGTTTGTAGGCGCCCAGTATGTGCCCCTGGTGCCAACCTCGCCGCCAACCACCCAGCTCACCTGGCTCAAGGAAAAGGGTGTCGACCTTGCCCTTGGAGTGATGATCAACCCCGGATCACAGCCGACGGTAAAGGAGATGGTCAGACTGGGTATGGGTCCCAATCGGCCCTACGAGATAACCTTTGGTGTCCCCGCACCGGGCCATGCCGCCGTTTTCGCTGCGGCTATGGGTGAATTGGGTGACGGGTATGTCTGCGCTGGCAGCTTCCGTCCCCTGGATGACCTCTCCGTTGCGGGCATAAAGTTTTGCAATGATCTGCAGGATAAGTATCGCAGCGGCAAACGGGTTACCCACATCATGTATGAAGCAGGAATCCTTGAGGGCATGATCCAGGTTGAGGCGTTGAGGCTGGCCATGCAAAAGGTGCCTTTTGAAAAGCTCACTCGCCGTGATGTGCTTGAGCAGGGCTTCTACATGATCAAAAACCTTGATACTGGCAAAATAAGCAGCACGCCGCTTACTTACGGTAAGGGTGACATCGAGGGCGTTGATCAGATTCGCGTTGACCAGGTGCAGAAGGGCAAAGTGGTAGAAGTCGGTCTCTACCCCTTACGTCACATTTATACAAAAAAGTAAGCAAAATTCGTTGGTGTTCCGGGGGCTCCATTATATTTAAATGAGCCTCCGGATACCTTCATTGCCGCAGATGGCACCTATGGCCGTACTTTAATATTTTTAAAGGTGTTTCATCAATAAGCAATAAGCAGGGAAGGGGCCGTTTCATATGCTGCTTACCAAAAAACAAGTCGCTATTTTGGACAAGTTTGAATTCGACACAGCGCCGGTAGGCGTTAAATTTCTGGGCAACCGACCGGATATGGTCCCCAGGTTGGATGAAAACATGGCGCTGTGCGAAATGCTCAAAAAGGCCCAGGAAGGGGCCGCTTTTTTCGCGGATGCCGAAAACCACACCTGTGAAGCCGGACTGTATGTCCTGGGACAGGTCGATATCACCGCGCCATTTGTCAGTGGCGCTTTCGGTGCCGGGCTAAAAATTTTTGAGGAGGCGCGTTCGGCCAGCAGGCTCTACCTGTATATTCCGAAGATCGAAAAAGGCGTCGTCAACTATGTTGCTTTTTCTCCGCTGGACAAGCTCGCATTCGAGCCGGATCTATTGATCGTGCTTGCGCATACCCACCAGACGGAAATTCTGCTGCGGGCCATGAGCTATCGGTCGGGAAAAATGTGGGTGAGCAAGTTTTCAGCCGCGATCGGCTGTGCCTGGACTTACAGTTATCCATTTTTAACCGGAGAACTGAATTACTTCACCACCGGTCTCGGCCATGGGATGAAACGCCGAAAGCTATTTCCGGAAGGCCTCCAAATAATCTCCATCCCCTTCGATCTGTTGCCCTCCCTGCTGGAAACGCTGCAGGAGATGCCATGGGTCCTTCCGGCGTATAAACCGGACGGTCCGCAGTTTGTCAAACGCGTGCTTGACAAATTGGGCATTGCTCCGCCCCGGTGATTCAACGATATAATAGACTCTTGGCGAGAATGTTATACACGAATGGATCGGTTGAACCACCGGCCGTCATTGGATACCCGCCGTCGGTTTCAAGTTCAAAAATATCATTTTCCACAAAATACCAGCTGATTTATCAAGCTGAATTGAGAAATCATGCGTACCGGTAAGGCGGTAACGATCGATTTTTGATGTAGGACAATCTCCGACATAATATAGGGTCATGGTCTGACACAAAAATCAGCAAGCCACTGATACCGGCATGAGGTCTGCAGCCCCATAGTTTATTGAAAGAAAGAGAAAAACGTTGCAAAATTTTCGGTATTAAAGGCAAAGAGGCACTATTATGCCAAGCGATCTCAAAAATAGGTGATGACGAAATCAGGTGGGTCTCGCCGTCGGCCGAATTGGGCCCGCTATCATCTGGAAAAAGTCTAATTTTGTTAAATGCGACCCCGAAGTTTTAATCCAATTGTGATGGATCTGATAAATGAGATTTTTGGGACCATTCAAGTCAGCGGATAAAAAAAGATTTCTTGAATTCACTTACACAGTGACGATAGCGCTTCTTTTATCAGCAGTCGTTTTTACCCCGGTTTTTATCACCCATCATCTCTTGTTGATCAAAAAATATGTCATTCGCGAAGATGTCGTGGAAGCGGGGTTGATCATCATTCTTCTTTTGATTGCCTATATTTTATCTAGCGTCTATAAAAAAGAATTAAAAAAATACGAGCAGGAAAACCAAAGACTGTTTCGAGACAAATGCGATTTGTCGAATAAGCTGACAGACGCGTTCAAGTATATTGGCGGGGTGAATGTACAAATTCAAGAAATTCGATCCATTTTCTGCAAACTCAGAAGATATCCGGCGACTGAAAAAGAATTTAGAAAAAATATGGCTCTTTTGGCCCGCAAGGTATTGGGAATTGTAAACGCAGATTGGGTTGTGATCCGGATTATCGCTAAAACCGACTTAAGAACGGTAAAAGAACATCTCGAATCCCGGAAAAATGCAAATTTTATGATCAAAGGAATTAGCAACAAAGCCCTCGCAGCCAACCGGACGGTTGATGGATACAGCATCGTCACATCCCGCCACGCGAATTCAATGATTATGGTGGTCTGTATTTTCCCAAAAATAGGCCTGAACGAAGAAGAAAAGATTCTGGTCGAAGCCATCACCAATCAAATTGAAATGCTTTATCTCATTTTTCTTTCCCACCAGTCTGATCAGATTTACCCAAGTTCCAAATCCATCATGCAGAACTCCCAAATGAAATAAATGGTGGAGAAAAATTTCGTCAACGCATCGGCAACACCGGCGAGGCAAATGGAACCGCATCACCATTCGGGTTTTGGTCCTTCGCTTGTCCGTACCAGATCCGCCGACCGCAGCCGCCTGGCAAAGGCGGCTGCGGCCGGCGGATCGATGAAAGATGTTTGCTCAATGGATCTAGCAAAAAAACGGGCCTTCACCCCCTAAAAATCTCCAAATCCCATTGCAGCAGTCATTTAGACCTGTGTTAAGATGTTTCGATTTGGACGTAAGCGGACTGCCCGCTTTTATGATTGATTGCAAGCAAAACAACCTTCTGATGATGGGGCATGGCGGTCATCAGTTCGTCGAATATATCTACTCCCTGCACAGGATGATCATCGAGACCGACAATCACGTCGCCTACCTCGAAGCCGGCTTTACCGAATGGCCCTTTGGGGTCGACCCATTGAATGGCAACGCCCTCGGGCAGCGATAGCCCGTAATCTTCGGCTTCTTTGATGGTCAGGGGTCGGACCACGACACCCATCCGGGATTTCACTTCCGCTGCGATCGCTTTTCTCTCGACATCTAAATTACCGATCGTAAGTGGTATCTCCTCTTTTTTATTGTCCCGCCAGATACCGATCTTTACTTGCTGCCCGATGGCCGAGTTGGCCACATCGTTGCGAAAGTCAGAAGCATCAGCGACTTGCCGGTCTTGATAAGAGATAACGACATCGCCTTTTTTGAGCCCGGCCTTATCCGCCGGTCCTCCTTTTTCAACCTGCGCAATCAGAGCGCCTTTGGGGGTCGCTAATCCGAATGATTTAGCCAGATCTGCCGTGAGATCCTGAGCACCGACGCCCACCCAGCCGCGCTCGACCTTGCCGTGAGCGATGAGCGCTTTGGCGACATGGACTGCCATATTGCTGGGAATGGCAAATCCGATCCCCTCAAAACCACCCGATTCAGAGGCAATCATGGAGTTGATGCCGACGACCCGGTCGTCAAGCGTCAGCAAGGGGCCGCCGCTGTTGCCCGGATTGATGGCGGCATCAGTTTGTAAAAAATCCTGATAACTGCCGGGGTTTGTGATCCCGGTTCGATGTTTGGCGCTGATAATTCCCTGCGTAACGGTCTGGTCCAGTCCCCTGGGCTCACCAATGGCCACCACCCATTGACCGACTTTGACATCATCTGAATTTGCAAAGGTCAAAAAAGGCAGTGGATGGTCGGCATTGATTTTAATCACGCCCAAATCCGTTTCGGGATCCACCCCGACCACGGTAGCCGGGTATTGGGTTCCGTTGGATAAGGTCACCACAATTTTGCTGGCCCCTCCGACCACATGATAGTTGCTCAGGATATGTCCCTGGGCATCGATGATCACCCCGGTGCCGATACCGATTAACTCCCTTTGAAGCTTTTTGGGCATTTTTTTGGGAAGACCGAAAAAGCGTCGGAAAAAGGGATTGTCCTTATACGCATAAAAAGGATTCGCCATTTCCTGGTGTTCTTTGACTTCGATGTGCACCACGGCAGGCATGGCTTTGTTCGCCACCTGTTCTATGGCAGTGCCCAGTGCTGTTGATAATTGCTGGCTTTGACTCACCTGCACGGATTGCCCTTGTGACGATTCGGTTGTATTGGATGGTGTTATGCCTGGTTCCGGCTGTTGGTTGCACGCTGTAAAAATCAATGCCGAAGCAAAAACGAACAGCATAGCAGCCACCTTCATCTTAAAAGACGAGCCAGAAAAACGATGAGATGTTAACAAGTTGTTGAACATAGTAACCTCCTTAGTGCTTTTTATTTTTGTTAGATTCGTATGAATCACTTTTTCCATAACCTGCATCACCTCGAGAATGTATGTGCTGAGTGATGATGCAATGACTGTTTCACGATCCTGAGAAAATTTTTATGCCGGGTGGTTTCCATGCTGAAATGGCGATAAACGCGGATCTTGGCCTGGTCGGTGAGAAAGGCCCAGACAATGGAATAACCCCAGATCAGAGCGATTTCGGGCCAGGTGATCGGTGTGATCAGGCCGAAGCCATAGGCGGCCAGAAAAGTTCCCAGCAGCTTGGTGCCGACGGCCGACCAGATCATAACCGGTGCCGGGTAGGGTTTTTTGAGGAAAAATCCTCTATTACGGGACACAAATAACGTCAGGTGACCGGCAACGGCCATTTTCAAAAAAATATAGGTTTGAATCTGGGGGATGGTTAAATGCAGCCAGTCAACCGCCAGGTACAGCATTAAAAAACTGCCGACCATACCGGTGAGACCCATTACCGTCGAAACCGCGATGACCCGATGCATATTCCAGTGCACCGGATTGGGGTCGAGTCCGGTTTTGTCATAAGCGATGGTCATGATGGGGACGTCATTGAGAAAGGCCAGCAGAATGATCATGATGGCGGTGATGGGATAGAAATTGAACACGATCATCGCCAGTACCACAAAGACCATGATGCGGATCGTTTCCGTAATGCGGTAAATGGCGTAGCTGTTCATACGCTCAAATATCCGGCGCGCTTCTTCAATCGCATTAATGATCACCGACAGTCCCGGTGCCGTCAGCACCAGA
>JARRJQ010000236.1:0-1475 GCA_037388985.1 Desulfobacterales bacterium
CCACGAGCTGGGTTTGACCTATGTGTCCTGCTCGCCGTTTCGGGTGCCGATTGCTCGGCTGGCAGCCGCCCATTCGGCCTTGCGGGCAAAGAAGGCCGCTATGAAGGCCGCCAAAGCCGCCTAGCGACAACTGTTCCATGAGACACTTGTGATTCAAAAAAGGGTCTGGAACATCCGGCTTAATTTATTATCAAAAAAACATGTGGGAGCGACATCTTGTCGCGAGCGATCTGTCAGTATTCTAAATCGGTTGGCAACAAGCCCACCGATGGCGGATGCATGTTTGATATAGCTTCTCTGAGACAAACTGTCTCATCTTGAAGCAAAGGCGGAGCCCCGGCGATCGGATGCATTATCATCTAACAACTTGACATTATTTCGTTTTCATCTATAAATAAGGCCACACATCTTTTGGCACGGATCTTGTTTTATAAATGCACCTAATACCAACCACCGCGCTTTTTAAAAAATAAAAATTAGAACATTTCATTTTAATTTAATTTAACCAAAAGCCATCTCAAAAATAGTAGATTACGTCCAAGGGCAAGGCGCAAACCGATTCGAAAGCGGAGCATACACGTAAGTATGTGAGCATTTCGAATCGGCTTGCAACACCGCCCTTGGGCGTTAGATGCATTTTTGAGATGGCTTTAAAAGGAAAGGAGGAATTCTATGAGTAAGTCCGAACAAAATCTTAAAGACGCATTTGCCGGTGAGTCCCAGGCCAACCGAAAATACCTCGCATTTGCCAAAAAAGCCGATCAGGAAGGCTACAAGCAGGTGGCCAGACTGTTTCGCGCGGCTGGTGAAGCCGAAACCGTGCATGCGCACGCCCATCTGCGAAACCTGAAAGGCATCGGCAGCACCGCCGACAACCTCAAAGAGGCCATTGCCGGCGAGACCCACGAGTTTAAAAGCATGTATCCGGCCATGATCGAAGATGCCAAAGCCGAAGGCGCCAAAGGGGCACTGCAAAGTTTTGAATACGCCAATGCGGTTGAAAAGGTGCATGCCAATTTGTATCAGAAGGCGCTTGAAAAAATGGACGCATTAGAAGAGACCGATTACTGGGTTTGCTCGGTATGCGGCTACACTTGCGAAGGCGAAGCCCCGGACGAATGCCCGGTGTGCAAAGCCAAAAAGAAAGCGTTTTTCAAGGTTGATTAAGATTGAAGAATTTGTAAAAAATTCTTCAAGTGTTTGGTTGTTTAGTAAATTAGTGTTTAGTTGTTTAGTAAATGTCCTGTATGCGGCAGCCTGAATTTTTTCGTCAAAGACCCCGATGACGAATACGAAACTTACGACTTCGAGCTAAAAGGCGACAGCGTTGTGTTCAATCCCGGTGCCGTCGATATCAGCCCGGAAGTAAAGCCGGACACCGAGATCTTTTGCGAAAGATGCTCCTGGCACGACAAATTTCAGAAACTGAAAAAAAGCTGATCCGAAATACCATATTCAACCAAAAATCGCCGCAA
>JARRJQ010000236.1:1490-8460 GCA_037388985.1 Desulfobacterales bacterium
TTTTAACCTGTCAAATATTGTCAAATTAAGTAAAGTGAAGTCAATTGTTGTCAATATACATAAATAATTGAAAATATTTAATATTCTTGTTGATTTGTTGGCTGTGTTCTGATAAATGCCCATTGTTTTTCCCGCCTTATTTTAAACACCTAAAAGCCGTTCTCAAAATAGGTTTCTCTGCCGAATTGCTTCGGCAGTTTCTAAACGATCGGGAAACCTGATTGGATGGAGGAAATGTCATGCTCAAAAGCGCCTGTCGTTCTGCCACCTTTCTTTTTTTCTTTTCTTTGATCATTGTCTTTTCCAATTCTGTCAATGCCGGTAATGCCGTCGTATTTGAAAGATCTTTCAATATCGGTGAATGGCATATGCACGCTTCCCAGCACACTTTTAGCGCTGATGATGCTGGAAACGGCATACTCACAATAAGTAAAAATAATAGTCAAGGAGAAGTCCAGCACGGATTTTTGGTACTCAACAGCGCCCTTATTTTTTTGGGGGATTTTTTGGCTGGTGACGAATTGGTCTTTGAAAAAGAAATTGCAATAAAAGCTACTAACAGTTTGATTATTTTTTTACTGGGTGATCCCGGTGCATCCATTTCAGTGCAGATTTCCGGAAATGAGTCTCCCGTGACGCCACCCCAAATTATCGCCTTTACGGCCGATCCCGCCACAATTAAACGCGGCGAATCCGCCACACTGACCTGGCAGACGACGCATGCCGATTCCTGTGTCATTGAACCGGGCATAGGCACAGTTGGTCCCAGCGGCTCCATCCCGGTTGTGCCCACAGGCACGACCAACTATACATTAACTGCCGAAGGTACCGGCGACCCGGTAACCGCCACAGTTACGGTTACCATCGAAAACGTTTTATAACTATTCCGCAGAAAAGTACTACAGTGTTATCCGGTAGTTCCGTTGTGAATCCAGCATTTATTCCAGATATTGCCGGCATCTATGAGATTCAGCTCATTGTCAACGATGGGGAATTTAACAGTCCGTCCGATCAAGTCATAATCACCGCCAATCCACGAATGGTTGCAGTACCGAATGTGATCGGAATGCTCCAGGCAGATGCCGAGGCTGCAATTCTGGCAGATAAGCTTGTTATGGGTGCTATCAATTTTGAGCACAGCGAAACCACAGCGCAAAATGATGTAATAAACCAGAGCCCAGTAGCCGGGACATCCGTGCCCGAAGGTTCTGCTGTTGATTTAACCATCTCCCTTGGTTCTGAAAACCAGCCACCCACGGTAAGTTTCACTGCATCACCAGCCACCATTGCCCAAGGTGGTTCAGCCACTTTAAGCTGGACATCATTGCGGGCCAAAAGCGCACATATTGATAACGATATCGGTTCGGTTCCAGTGGAGGGAACGATCGAAATTTATCCGGAGCACACTTCCACTTACACCATCACCGTCACAGGACAGGCAGGCTCGGCTAATGCGCGGGTCATTGTTCAGGTGACCGGCACTCCCGAGCCCCAGCCCGAAGGATCCTACGGTGAGCAATATGAGGATCAGGTACCGCCTGATGCCACCGTAGATCAATATGATCCCAAACGATTTTCGCTCATCACAGGCTTGGTGCACGATATCAATCAACATGCCCTGCCGGGGGTGACGATCACCGTCCATAGCCATGCCCAATACGGCCATGTCACTACCGATGACCAAGGCCGGTTTTCGATTCCCGTTGAAGGAGGCGGAAACCTTACGGTAGTCTATCAAAAGCAGGGACTGATATCCGTTCAGCGAAAAGTATACGTGCCCTGGAACGACAATGCCATTGCCGAAACCGTTGTTATGATCGCCGAAGATCCGATGGCCACTACCCTGACTTTTGATGATGATCCGAATACAGTAATTACCCACAAAAGCGCAGAAATAACAGACGAGTCAGGCACCCGTGCCGTGACCATGGTATTTAGCGGCGACAACAAGGCCTATCTGGTCGACGAGCAGGGAAACGATGTACAGCAACTGACTACCATCACCAGCCGGGCAACCGAATATCCTACTCCGGAATCCATGCCAGCCAAACTGCCACCGACATCGGCCTTTACTTACTGCGCGGAGCTTAGTGTGGATGGCGCCCAGCGCGTGCGCTTCGACAAACCGATAACGACGTTTATCGACAATTTCCTGGGTTTTCCGGTCGGCTCGATTGTGCCGGTGGGATACTATGACCGCGATAAAGGGGTGTGGGTACCTTCAGAAAACGGTGTGGTTGTAAAACTTTTGGACACCGATGGCAATGGCGAAGCTGATGCCCTGGATTCAGACGGAGATGGACAACCGAATGATTTAGATTTTGACGGCTCGTTTGTAAGTGAAGTCAAAGGACTTGGCGACAGCCAGCGCTATGCTCCCGGCGCTACCTTCTGGCGGGTGCAGATGAAACACCTTACTCCCTTTGACTGCAATTGGCCGGGAGGTCCCCCCCAAGACGCCATTGCGCCGAATGCCATTGGATTCCCCCAAGCAGACGCGCAAATTGCCAACGGAACAGATCCCAAAAGATACATCTGTTCGTTTGTAGAAGAGAAAAGCCGTATTTTTCATGAAGATATTCCCATTCCAGGCACAGATATAACGCTGCACTATGCCAGCAGTCGGGTAGCTGGCTATAAACCTGGGGTGTTCACGATCCCGGCCAGCGGCGATATGGTTCCGGAAAGCCTTATTAGAATAGATGTCCTGGTGGATATCGCCGGAAAACAATACAGTGTTAAGTTGCCCCCAACTCCCAATCAGATCGCTGAAATCGAATGGGATGGTCGTGACCATCTGGGTCGGCCGGTTGCCGGTGCAGTCGTTGCGCACGTCCGAATTGGCTTTGTCTATTATGGTGTCTACTATCTACCCAGTCCAGTGGGGCAGGCATTCGGTCAACCAGGCCTTGGCACCGTTGAGATTAACTCCCGAGAAGAAATTATTTTTTGGACGGAATCTGCAATCCCCATCATCAGGGGCAAGGGAACTATTGCCGAGGGCTGGACGCTATCGCTGCATCATCAAGTCAGCCCACTGGATCCTTCCACAATCATTAAGGGGGACGGAACGGTTAATAATAACAATGTCAATATTATTGACACCTATGCCGGTACCGGCCAGTTAGGCTTTGAAAATTTGGATGGACCTGCCACTGAAGCAAATATCGGCTATGCGACAAATGTTGAGGCCGATTCGGCTGGAAACCTCTACATCGGTACCGGCGAAGTCCTTGGATTTCATTGGTGGGATTACCGTATTTTGAAAGTAGGTACCGATGGTAATATTACCACAGCCGTTTACTCTCCGCATGATACAAATTTTGCCATAGACGCTCAGGGCAATTTTTACGATCCTTTCTATAGTGATAGCTGTGTCTTTAAAATCGATTCTGAAGGCAAATCAACTCGGGTTGCAGGCATTTGCGATGTGAATAGGCAGGGATTTAGCGGAGATGGGGGTCCTGCTACAGCAGCTCGTTTAAACTATCCTGGTGGAGTTGATCCTGACAACGATGACAATCTTTATATTGCTGATACACACAATCATCGCATCCGCAAAGTGGATGTAAACGGTATAATTACCACTGTTGCCGGCAGTGGTCCGAGCGGAAGCAGTGGCGGCGGCTTCAGTGGAGACGGTGGGTTGGCTACCGAGGCTATGCTGCGGTATCCAGCTGATGTTGCTGTCGATAAAGCAGGTAATCTTTTCATCGCAGATGGACAAGGCCGCGTTCGAAAAGTGGATCCCAGCGGCATTATCACAACGGTGGCCGGAAACGGCACATCATCGTATGCGGGTGACGGTGTGTTGGCTACAGAAACGGGGCTTTATTCAATTGAAAAAGTGGAAGTCGATGCCGCTGGAAATTTATATGTTGTTAGCTATCTGGCTCACCGTGTGTGGAAAGTTGATGCCAGTGGTATCATCACCACCGTTGCCGGGAGCGGTCCAACTAATGCTGGAGCATTTGATGGCGATGGAGGACCTGCTACGAGTGCAAGGCTCAATAGGCCCAACGATGTTGCCATTGATGCGGCGGGTAACATATTCATTGCTGATAACCAAAATTACCGCATCCGAAAAGTCAGTCCGCCTTCATCCCGCCTTAAGGGGGCCATGAGCGAATCCGATATTGCTTTTACGGAGGAAAACGGCATCGGCTATATTATGTCTAGCGCCGGCTTGCATAAAAAGACTATCGATCTGAATACGGGTGTTTCATTGTATGAGTTTGGTTATGATGAAGAAAACAACCTGGTCTTCATCACCGATCAGTTTGGAAACCTCACCAATATAGAACGGGACGATACCGGCCGGCCGACTGCCATTGTTTCTCCATTCGGGATTCAAACCGGACTGACCATTGATTCCAGCAACCGACTCACCCAAATTGTTTACCCAGACGGAAGTTTATACAAATTTGACTACAGTTTAGATGACCTGTTAGAGCTGAAAACCCAACCCGAGTCTAACCGGTTTGGCCACATTTTTGATTCCGATGGCAGAATTACCGATTTTACGGATGATGAAGGCGGGCACTGGCTCTTTTCAAGAACCGTGCTTGAAAATGGGGATATCTTGCACACAACTCAAACCGCAGAAGGTGATTTGACGTCGTATTTAGACCGCACATCCTCAACTGGTGCTTTTGAATCCACGATCGCCGATCCGGCAAATGAGCAAACGCATTACTCGCAGTCGCAAGACGGACTGACAGTCGACCTAACCCTGCCATGTGGAGATGAACAGGTTATACAATATAATGTCGATCCTGAGTACACGTATAAATTTATTGGAGGGTTGACGGAGATAATGCCGTCAGGATTGACAAGGTTTACTAGCAGCAAGCGCATTTACGAGGATAGCAATGAAGATGGTATACCTGAACGCATTACCGAATACTTAACATCCAATGACAAAGAAGCGCGTTTGGTCCATGATGTCTCTCAAGCTGCTCGAGCCTTGACGTCGCCCGAGGGCAGAACCATAACATCATTCTATGATCCGGACACCTTGGCTACTGAAAGTGTATCCATCCCTGGTCTGCATGATACATCTTACCAATACAACCCCGAAGGCAAATTAATCTCAGTCAAAACAAGTGCGCGGGAAACCAAATTCACATACGATGCCTTCGGACATCTCGAGTCCGTCACTGATCCTGAAAATCATGTCACCAAATACATCACCAAACCTGTTGGTCGTATTGAACGAATTGACCGACCCGACGGCAGTTCGCTATTTTTTGATTATGATTTTAATGGCAATATGTTACTGCTGGTAAATCCGGAGGGTGCCGAGCATAGGTTTACCTTCAATAAAGTCAACCTTAATAACTCATATGAGACTCCTTTAAGCGGCAGTTACCTTTATGAATTTAACGCCGACCGGCAATTGACTAAGACTACCTTTCCATCCGGAAAACAAATCATTAATACCTATGAAGATGCTCTGCTAAAAAAGACACGGACCCCGGAGGAAGATATTGATTATACCTATTCATGCGGTTCAAAAGTCGAAACAGTTACCAAAGGATACGATACGATCGTATATGGCTACGATGGAAGTTTGATTACCTCGGAAATCTTTGGCGGGACGCTGGATCAAGATATAATTTATACCTATAATAATGATTTCAACCTCGCCAGCATGACCTATGCAGGAGTCACCCTTAATTATGCTTATGATAATGACGCGCTTTTAACTGTAGCCGGAAGTTATGCCATCTCTAGGAATACTGAAAATGGTTTACCGGAGTCGGTAAGCGACAGCGCTTTGAATCTGGCCCGGACCTTCAACGGCTATGGTGAAGTGGAAGGGCAGCACGTTAATGTCGGCGGCCAAAATGTAGTCGCATGGAATCTGACCCGCGACAACAATGGCAGAATCCTGCAGAAGACCGAAACCGTAGGCGGCATTACCGCTAATTACAGTTATACTTATGATCCATTGGGCAGGTTGCTTACAGTTACCAAAGATGGTGCGTTGACAGAAGAATATCGTTATGACGTTGATGGCACCCGGATATATGAAATGAATGTTTTGCGGGGGATTTCCGGCAGAAATTTTGTATACTCCGATGAAGATCACCTGCTGGCTTCTGGCGATATGAAATATGAATTCGATCCTGATGGCGAGCTTCTAAGAGTGGATCTGCCCGATGGAAGGGTTGTTGAGTATTTGCATGACCCATTAGGACGAAGAATCGCCAAGAAAATAAATGGAGTAATTGTCGAGAAATATCTCTGGCAGGTCATGACACGACTGCTGGCGGTCTATGATGGTGCGGATAATCTGCTGATGCGCTTTGACTATGCCGATGATCGCATGCCGGTTTCACTGACAACCGAAGGGGCAATCTATTATCTTGCTTATGACCAGGTGGGATCTTTAAGAGCGGTTGCAGATTCTTCGGGCAATGTGGTAAAAGGAATTGAATACGATTCATTCGGTAACATCATTGCCGATACCAATGAAGCATTTGAGATTCCGTTTGGTTTTGCCGGTGGGTTGTATGATCGTGATACAGGGCTGGTTCAGTTTGCTTACAGGGATTACGATCCGGATGTGGGTCGATGGACAGCAAAGGATCCGATATTCTTTGAAGGCGGCGATACGGATCTTTATGGGTATGTGTTAAATGATCCGATTAACTTCTATGACCCGTATGGTTTAATAAAATGGGGAGTAGTTGGTAAAGGTGCACTTGGCGCATTTGGTGGGGGAGTAGCTATTGCCGGAGGCGCCCTAGCATCCTCAACGGGTGTAGGTGCCATAGGAGGTGTACCTGCCGTATTAATAGGTTCTGCAAGTTTAGCGTGGGGTATTTCACAAGTGATCGTAGGTTTCACGGATAATGAAATTCCATTTATGGGAACTAAAGAAGCCATTATAAAAAGCACAACAAAGCCTGGCTTACTGCAAGATGAACTGCTTGGCGTAAACGTACTTGGAGATATGCTATTA
>JARRJQ010000237.1:0-5394 GCA_037388985.1 Desulfobacterales bacterium
AATCACCCATTCCTGCTGGCCCGCTTTGGGCGTTCAGGGATTATCGGCTGTCTTTGTTTTTCAGCCGACAGTATTAACTCAGGCGCTTTTGTGCTAATTTAGACTTGGCTATCATGGTCTGCGCCTTTTGATTATTTTTGTTTTTGGGAGATAACAACGATAGCCGGTAGAGTGGCCATCCGCTTTCGAATTTCATGAGAAAGGAAGACAAGTGCCGTTTGAAAAGGAAATGGAGCAACTTAGACAACGCCGGGCCAAGGCCCGACAGATGGGCGGACCCGGAAAAATTAAAAAACAGAATGATCAGGGCAGGCTTACCGCCAGGGAGAGAATTGATCGTCTGCTGGACCCGGACTCCTTTCTGGAGGTCGGTTTGCTCAATCACTCAGATGTCCCCGGGATGGAGGATAAAACACCGGCCGACAGCAAAGTGGCCGGCTACGGCCTGATCAACGGGCGCCGCGCAGCCGTGGTTTCAAACGATTTTACCGTGCTGGCTGCCACTTCGAGCCGTACAGCCGGACGCAAAGAAGGTGAGATCAAGGTACTTGCCGCGCATCGCGGCTATCCGCTGATCTATCTGGGCGAAGCCGGCGGCGCTCGCATGCCGGATATTATGGGATCCGCCGGCCTTGCCTCCTTTGGCGGCGGCGGTTTTGACACCTACCTGAAGACCATGAGCCGCGTGCGACAAACCCCCATGATAACAGCTATTCTGGGGGAATGCTACGGTATGCCAACATGGATGGCCTGTCTATCGGACTTCGTGGTTCAGGTAAAGGGAAGTGCCATGGGCGTTTCCGGTCCCCGGGTGGTTGAACTGGCATTGGGGGAAACCATTTCCGATGAGGAACTCGGCGGCTGGCAGGTGCATGCGCTAATTACCGGAAATGTAGACCGCGTCGCTGAAAATGAGGAGGAATGTTTTCAGATCATCCGCCAGTATCTGGCTTACATGCCGTCGCATTGTGATGAAAGGCCTCCTGAGATACCGGTTCCAGCTGGATCCGGTTCCGAAATGAACCGCATTCTGGAGTATCTGCCGGAAAAGCGCAACCGCGGTTACGATATGCATCGAATTTTAAATTGCATCGTGGATAAAGACAGTTTGTTTGCCCTAAAACCGAGCTTTGGAAAATCAGTTATCACAGCCCTGGCACGGGTTGGCGGCAGTGTTGTGGGGATTGTGGCCAATCAGCCCATGTTTAATGCCGGAGCCATGGATACCGATGGCATTGATAAAGTCATCAGTTTTTTGTGCCTGTGCGATTCATTTAATATACCGTTGCTATTTTTTCACGATATTCCGGGGTTTATGGTGGGCAAAGCGGCCGAACGCAAACGGGTGGCGGCCAAAGTTATGAATTTTATGAACGCCCTGGGGTTGCTGAGTGTTCCCAAGCTCTCGATTATTGTACGAAAAACGTATGGAATGGCATTCTGGAATATGTGCGGCACGGGGTGCGCCACCGATTTTCTGGTGGCATGGCCGTCAGCGGAAATGAGCTTTGTCGATCCCGATATCGCAGCCAATGTGGTTTACGGCGGCAAAGCGTCGGCATCCGACAAAAAATCCAACGAGTGGCAAAATCTAATAAAACAATTGGTGGATGACGCCTCTCCTTACGGGGCCGCCGCAAAGCACTATATTCACGATGTGATCGACCCGAAAGAAACCAGAGCATTTATCATCCAGGCCCTGGAGATCAGCTATGATGCGCGCCGTCAGGGTATTGGGGAGCACAGGTTGGCTAATTGGCCGACAAAATTCTAGAAATATAGATAATTTTTGGTGCAGTACAGAAAAGCTTTAAATACCCGTATGAGGCGAACAGGTTAAATTGCATCTTGCTGAATACAATTAACGGTTGAGCTTGAACAATTAGGGAGGTGGCCATGGGCAAACGCGTGTTGAGAACAAAGCTTTGCGATATGCTGGGAATTGAATATCCGATTCTAAGCGCCGGGATGGGGCCGACCCTGATCGGCGAAAACGCCGGGGCACCGGTTGAGCTGGTAGTGGCTGTTTCGGAAGCCGGTGGCCTGGGGGTGCTGGGAGGAAGCGGCTACACGGTGGATGAACTCCAGCAGGCTATCCGCGAGATCAAAAAGCAAACCGACAAGCCGTATGGTGTCGATCTGCTTCTGCCCAAGTACTTGGATCTTAAAGGCGGCATCGGTGGGACCGATGCCACTGAACTGCCTCTAAACGAGGTGCTTAAAACCATCCCGCAGGCCCATCAGGAATGGATCCATAAAATAAAGCAGGAGATGGACCTGCCGGATGTAGAGATTATGATTCGCCGAAACACCACGACTATGTTTCCCAAGGAATCCATCCAGGTCTGTATCGAAGAAAAGGTACCGCTTTTTTGTGCCGGTCTTGGAAATCCCGGCTTTATGGTCGCCGATGGCCATGCCGCCGGGATGAAAGTACTCGGTATCACCGGCAATGCCAAAAACGCCAAACGAATGGCAGACTCCGGCATCGATCTGCTGGTGGCCCAGGGGCACGAAGGCGGTGGGCATACCGGTAGAATCGGCACGATGGTGTTGGTACCGGCAGCAATCGATGCTGCGTATCCAGTGCCTGTTCTGGCTGCCGGCGGAATCGGCGACGGACGCGGACTGGCGGCCGCGCTTACCATGGGCTGCGTGGGGGTCTGGGTTGGTACCCGCTTCCTGGCCACCAATGAAGGCGGCGCACTGGATGTGAATAAACAAAAAATTCTGCAATCCACTGATGAAGGTACCCGTGTCAGTACGGCTTACACTGGCAAGACGCTGCGTGCCAGCTATAACCAGTTTCACGATTTATGGGAAAATTCGGGCCTTGAGCCGCTGCCTTTCCCCACCCAGGTTTTAATTTCTTCAGCTCTTCTGGCAAGCTTCATTGAAGCCAACAAAACTGACTTTGTCGGCGGTCTGGCCGGCCAGGTATCCGGAATTATCAAAGAAATAAAACCGGCCGCTCAAGTGCTTGAGGAAATGGTAGAGCAAGCAGCTGATATTCTTACCAGAAAACTGCCGGAAAGCGTCGTCGTCAAATAAGGGACGGGTTAAAATCGATCTTGACAATCAATTTTGCCTTCTATAGGTAGCCATTAATCGGTTTCGATATATGACTTTTCCATAGTTGGGCTGCAACTGAGCCGATACTCAATTAACGTTTTCGCTTAACCCGCTATTAAAAAAGCACGTTCTTATCAATTCAATTGGTATCTTTTGATGCTCCTAGTTTGATCAGTTTTTGGTATCCAACGGGAGATTTCCAGACTATAAACTTCAGCTCAAAACACAAGCCGACTGCAAGAATTTGAAAAAAGTTAAAGCATTTTGATATAGTTATTCCTATAAAACAGAGTGAAGACGTTAGGCGGAATTCCGGTAAGGATAAGCGGCGTGACGCTTAATCTCTGCGAAAGGAGAGATAAATTGAGGAAAAGTAAAATCAAAGGCAAGCTTGCTCGGAATGAACCGGTGCTACTGCCCTTGCTGGAACTAATTGATCCGGTTATATTCGAGCTGACGAGTCTGATGGGCTTTGATGGAATCTGGATCGATATGGAACATCATGGCTGCAGCCTTGAAACCGCGCAAAATCTGATGCGTGCAGCACGCGTAGGAGGAGCAGACATTTTAGTACGTCCCGCAAAAGGGGAGTTCATGCGTATGGGGCGAATGCTCGAGTCCGGTGCTCAAGGCATTATGTACCCACGCTGCGATGACGCCGACGAAGCCGCCGAGGTGGTTAAGTGGGCGAAGTTCGCACCGTCCGGCAAACGGGGATTTGACGGAGGTGGAGCAGATGCACTTTACGGAGCGATGCCTATGGATAAGTATATCCAAGAAGCCAATGAAGAAACCTTTATCGTAATTCAAGTGGAAGAGCAGCATGCTGTCGACAATGCCGATGCGATTGCCTCAGTCGATGGCGTTGACATTATTTTTTTAGGTCCAGGCGATTTTACACAACTCAGCGGGATCCCGGGACAATTTGAACATCCAAAACTTCTTTCAGCTTTTAAAAAGCTCGCTAAAGCTGCACAAAGTGTTGGGAAACAATGGGGAACATTGGCGGTTTCCGTCGAACAGGCTCGCCGGTTGGTCGACATGGGCGCCCGTTTTATTTGTTACGGTGAAGATCTCTCGATTATTAGAGACGGTTTGGGAAAAATTCAACATCAGTTCGCCGCAATGGGGTTTCGCTTCGACAATGAACTTCCATAAAAGTTCGATCCACAATCAGGCGTATTCGTATGGGGTATGGATTAACAATAGGTAACGGCCGCCGTGGCTCTGTTATCAGGTAAGTATCGCTTTAAACAGAGTTTACCGCTAATCGGCAGATAGAGGAGCAGCACACAATGGTTACGTCGAAAAATGATTTTTCACCTTTGACTTTAGGCGAATTGCTTGAATTAAAACGCTTGAATACCCCAACTATTTATAATGGCTGGGAACAGATTACTTCGTCTGATATCGCCTCTGACGGGTTTAACTGGGAAGAAACAAACGATTATATGCCTCAAATGGGGCCAATGGTTGGATATGCGGTAACGGTCGTCATAGAACCCAGCAATCCGAACCATCCGCAGCGCAATCCCCAAGGATGGAACGAGTACTTTCAATATGTGGCCAGTGTGCCAGGGCCAAATATCGTGGTCGTTCAAGATCTCGATAAGCCTAAAGTTGTGGGATCGTTCTGGGGTGAGGTTAACAGCAAATCTCATCTTGCTCTGGGGTGTGTAGGAACCATTACGGATGGCGCCATTCGGGACGTCGATGAAATGACCAGCGCAGGTTTTAAAGCGATTGCAAGACGCTTGTGCGTAGGTCACGCTCATGTTTTCCCGGTTAAATGGGGCTGCGCGGTCGACGTTTTTGGTCGTACAATTCAATCCGGGCAATTCATCCATGCGGACAAGCATGGATTTTTAGCAATTCCTCCGCAGGATGAAGCATCCCTGCTGGAAGCCGCTCGTTTTATGGATACTAATGAATGCCACACCGTTATTACAGCTGCCTCCAATTTTGTCGGAAAGCCGCTGGATCAGATTCTGCGAGAAATGGGCGAAGCAAATGAAGCATTTGACAAGGCTGCTTTTAAGAAATATGGCAAACACGGCGAGTGGTAGCACCGCCGGCAACCCAAATCACCACTGGGGATTCTCACCGGTTGCATGCAGGATCGATTGCCGTATGCTCCAAACCAAAAGCCTCTTTCCTATTTAGATGTGTCCGGATTGCAAATCAAAACTCCGATACCATGGTCTTTTAACAGATTAATTTGTTAAGGATTGGCAGACCAATCCGTTATTAACGTATAAGCAGTTGGAATCCTGTTTACGAGCATTAAATATTTTAAAGCAGTAATTTCAGGACATTTTTTGC
>JARRJQ010000238.1:0-10264 GCA_037388985.1 Desulfobacterales bacterium
ATAGTTGTCAAGTCCTTGCCGGGCAACTCCATAAAGAAGTGATCTTGGCTTTCCACATTTCAATGCGTTGAGTTGAATTCAATCTCCCATAATGATTAACCCTGCAATTGGTGTATGAAAAAAAGCACCGGTTGGCAATTGCACGTGAAGTTAAGATGATCAATAGCTTTTTCCATCAGTGAATCTTGAAAGCGTTCAATCCTGAGCTTTTATTGCACCGACGATTTTGACCACAACCGGATAGCCTTCCACACTTGCCGGTATTTTTGATTCAGTTTCAGGATCGGATCTTTCTAAGCCCACGATGATCGCCTGATCACCGTTTGAGTCCAGACCGATCCCAACGGAAACAACACCTGCCAATTTAAAAAATTCTGCTTCGTGCTGGTGTTTAACCTCTTGAATTGTTGTTGGCATGCTCAAATCGTCTCCCATCGCCTGCAGGGGGATTATGATTACGAGAATCAAAACGATGGCTCTCACAGTGAAACTCCCAGAGCGCTGAATACATGTTCAATACGATTGATAATTGTGGTTGTGTCGCTGCCGGCAAACAAAAGCCCGACCAGGCGATTATTATCATCGAGAACGGCCGAACCGCTATCTCCACCCTGGCTCATGGCACCGGCCAGCAGCTGATCGGTAAATCTTGCGATACGGCCTCCCCCATATTGGACATTGGCCGTGACATCGACTTGCTGGACTTCTCCGGTCGTAAGGCCGGTGGTCCGTCCGCTCTTTTTTAGGGGCATACCCAATTCGCCTTGAGCAGTACCCTGAATCGGTCCGATATTTAAAATCTCATCCTTCACGTCTGCCGCATTCAGCGGCGTTGCAATGGCTGCATCAACCAGGTTGTCCTCTGCTTGCAATTTAGACACTCGGTAACGGGTGTTGCTGTTAATGATCCTGCACCCCAGATTAAAGATGGAGATAACCGCATTGGCAAACGGGCATTCACTGGGGTCTCCCTCAAAAGAGATGGGCACAAATTGGGTCAGATTGGCAATCTGGTCTTGCGGGAACTGGCCGCCATCATAGGGGCCGGGCTGCAAGATGGCGTCTCCAATTTCGGCCTCGTTGCTGTTTGCCAGAACATGATTGTTGGAAAGAATGACTTTCTGGCCGTTTTTTGTCACCCAGCATCCCAGCGTTCCGGCTGTGATGTCCACATGGCCGACGCTGACGCCACCGGGTGCCGGTCGAAAACGGCCGGTAGGGGCTTGCAAGGCCCGGATCTTTCCTGTTTCGACCACATCGGTTGGCATACCCTCGACGGCCGTCGGAACTAAATCTTGACTGGATAGCTGAGCTGCTTTTACTTTCTTTTTCACGGAACACACAATACAAAGCTCGGATGATTTTATGCCACCGGTTTCTTTGTAGCCGATGCCGGTGGCAACCACGTTCATGCGTTTTAAAAGCTGCTCGCGATTTACGCTTAAAATCCCCCGGATTTGATTGAGTTCATTTGCCATAATCTCCTCCTTTCATCAAAGAGACAAATAAAATGCATATGACGCATGGGTTGCTTTAATTCTTATAGCACCTTTTTAACAATGGCGTGAGATACCGGGGCAGTGTTTTCTGAGAATCTGACGCAGATTCATTCGTAAGGTGCGTGTGGCTGTTCGAAACATAGAGTGATCGACTCACGGTGGTAAGCTTGATGACAATGCGTCTAAAAAGCACTCCTGCTAACTATAATGTCAATATAACTATATATCAACATTTTCCGGAGTTTTTTTATGCGGCAGGATCAGGTTTAAAATGACACCCACGACCAGCGCGAGCGCCACACCTTTAAGAGTGAAAGCACCGGCTGAAAAGGTAATTCCAGCAATTCCAAAAACCAGAATCAACGCTACGATCAGAAGATTTCTAAAATCCATCAATTCTATTTGACTATTTTTGAGGCAGTTGATTCCCACGACGACCAGCGAACCAAAAAGTATAATCAAGATACCGCCGATGGCCGGGCTCGGAATGGTTTGAAGCAGGGCGCCCAGCTTGGCGAAAAAGGCCAGCAGCATGGCCATCAATGCAGCCCAAACCATTAATTTCGGTTCAGACTTTCTTAAGACAGACACCATTGCGGTGGCTTCGGCATAAATGCAAGCCGGGGGGCCACCGACTCCGGCGGCAAATGTAGTTGCAATGCCGTTACCGATAAGGGTGCGATGAACACCTGGATCTTTTAGATAATCGTTTTTGGTAACCTCGCCAATTGCGAGGATATCGCCAAAATGGGCGATGACCGGCACAATGACTGCTGGTACCAGATACACGATGGCTTCAATTTTGAACTCAGGCATTTTAAAATCGGGAAAAGTGATCCACGGTGCACTCGAAACAATTGAAAAATCAATGATTCCGAAAGGGATCGAAACCAAATAACCGGCGGCGAGGCCGCACAAAACAGGAATAATCTTCAATGTTCCGCGAGCTAAAAGAAATACTAAACCACTGATTGCCAGAGATGTCATGGCGATCAGCATGGCGCTTTTTTCGGGAATCAGATGGTTCGGATTTGCCTTGCCCAGGGCCATCGAAACAGCAACCGGCGCCAGCATCAGACCGATGATCATGATAACGGGCCCCACAACAACTGGCGGAAAGAGGTGTTCAATGATTTTCCGGCCTTTCCATTGGATGATGCCGCCGATTCCCATATAGACCAAGCCCGCTATCACCATTGCGCCAAGGGCGGCTGGAATTCCCCATGTTTTTGTTGCAATCATAATCGGTGCGACAAACGCAAATGAAGAAGCCACAAAAACCGGGATGACCCGTTTCGTGGCAAAATGAAAGATCAGGGTTCCAGCGCCGGCTGTAAACAAAGCCACGTTTGGATCCAGGCCGGTAAGCATGGGTACGGCAATGAGCGCACTGAATGATACCAAAAGAATTTGAAGACTGAAGAGAATTTCGTCAGTGCTTATTTTATACTCTGTGATCCAGTTCTTTAAGGCCATTTGCGCACCGACCTCCTGATGGCGAATCGCCGATCTTGTCCCGCGAACTATTTTTAGACGATCTTACTTTGTTCCAAATATCTTGTCGCCCGCATCTCCCAATCCAGGCAAAATGTACCCGACATCATTTAGTTTTTCATCAATTGCCGCCACCCATATTTCTACATCGGGATGGGCCTTTTGCAGTTTAGCAATCCCTTCCGGCGCGGCCACCATGAAAATCCCTTTGATTTGCTTGCAGCCGGATTCTTTTAAAAGATCGATGGTGGCAATCAATGTGCCGCCGGTGGCCAGCATGGGGTCGAGTATCAGCGCAATTCGTTCCTCCATCTGGCTGGTCATTTTGACATAATACTTTACCGGTTCAAGCGTCTGTTCATTACGATATAAACCGACGACACTCACTTTGGCTGTTGGTATGAGATTGAGAACACCGTCCATCATGCCCAATCCCGCACGCAGAATCGGAACGACCGTGATTTTTTTACCCTTTATTTTTTCAACTTCAATGGGTCCGGCCCAGCCCTGAATGGTCTCTGTCCTTGTCTCCAGATCTTTGGTGGCTTCATAGGTCAGAAGGTTGGCCAGTTCACTGGCGAGGTCTCGAAAATCCTTGGTGGTTACATTGTGTTCGCGCATAAACGCCAATTTGTGTTTGATCAAGGGGTGGTCAACAACATGTACCGGCACGGCAGCCTCCTTTTGTTAGTGTTTAAAAGCGTATGGGACGACAGGCAGGGCAATGATGAAAAAAAGATATAACTGTATTATGAGTATTTAATTGACGTTTCGTATATGCAATTAATACCCGCGTGTCAAGAAGCAAGCGTCGTTATTCGGGTGTTAAAATTCGCCTAAGGGTCTTTTAAATGTGTATGCGGCGGGTTCTTTGACGAGCTTTTTCGTTGCTGTGCCCACATTGTCTCCGGAAGCCGAGAAGGGAAGTGACACGAGCCAAAAAACCGACCCGACGGCTGTGGCTGCCAGCCCAATTGGCCGAATAACTACCATATCAAAAAGCATGGCTCCGCCGCCGGGTTCCTTCGCTTTAAAATACTCGTCTGCCAGGGCAGAGTTCGCCAGAGGAATGCAGATCAGGGCTGCGATCACTCCAAAAACCAGGCATGATTTGACAACGTTTCGCATAATTTCCTCCTAAAATATAATGAACTGCTGGATTCTATTTTTTCAGTTTTTGCCTAAAATGCCGTTTAACATCACTATCGGTTGAATCCATTTAAACTTAACGTTATAGTATCATTATTTTATACTTGTTTATATCTATTTGTCAAAAAAATTGAGCTATTAGAGCATTAATTGCAATTTCTTCGCATTTATTGATCTTTCACCGAACTCGATGGCTCCTGAAAATTCATATATCGAAGTTGCGGTTGCGCTGCCGGTCTATAAGACCTTTACCTATAGCGTTCCGCAGGCCTTGTTGCCGTTTATAGAGGCAGGTAAACGCATTCTGGTACCATTTGGCCGGCGCCGGGTTACCGGTTACATATTAGGGACTACGGACCAGGACATCGACTCGAGCGAAATAAAGCATATCCTGGACGTGTTAGATGAGCAGCCACTGTTTCCGCAATCCATGATCCCTTTTTTTAGGTGGGTCTCTGACTACTATAAGCATCCGATTGGCGATGCGATTAAAAATGGCCTGCCCGGAGGGCTGACGCTTTACGATTACGCTTCAATGGTCATTACAGAAGACGGAAAGAGGGCCTTGGAAACGAATCGAGCAACTGCCATAGAAAAAGATATGCTGAAGCTTTTGCAGAACGGTCCGGCTCGCATGCAAAATTTGGATCAAAAGCTCCGTCAGGTCATTCCTGCAGCACTGATCCAATCTCTTCAGCTTAAAGGGTGGATTTTAAAACACCGGGAGCTCAGAGATGCTGCGACAAAATCCCGAATAGGCCGCTTTGCCAGTCTGGCTGAATTTATCGCGATCCTTTCGGTGAGTCGATCAATCCGGACCACGCTCCTGTGTTGAGCCTCGAGCAGCAAAACGCAGTGTCCCGGATCACCGACGTTTTGGATTGTGGGTTCGCCACATTCCTTTTACAGGGAGTTACCGGCAGCGGTAAAACCGAAGTCTACATGCAAGTTGCGGCCGCGACCCTCAATAAAGGGAAATGCGTACTGGTACTGGTTCCAGAAATCGCTTTGATTACTCAGATGGAACGACGATTCCGCGCCCGGTTTGGAGAGCGTATCGCGGTGCTGCACAGCGGTCTTTCCGGCGGTGAGCGATATGATCAATGGAGTCGTATTTTGCAGCAAAAGGCCGATATTGCCATCGGTGCCCGATCGGCTGTGTTTGCGCCCTTTACCCGGATCGGACTGATTGTCGTAGATGAAGAGCATGATACATCTTACAAGCAGGAAAATAACCTGCGCTATCATGCCAGGGATCTTGCGGTGGTTCGGGCCAAGTTCAATGACTGCGTCGCTGTGCTGGGGTCGGCGACACCTTCGATTCAATCCCATTATAACGCTTCCGCCAAGAAATTTATCGAAGTCAATTTGCAAAAGCGGATAAAGAGCCGACCTCTGCCTGAAATCAGAATTATCGATCTTCGAGACAGCATGGGATATCGGGGCGTACGACGTTTCATTACCCAACAGCTGCATCAGGCCATCAAAGATACACTTTTACGTAATGAACAGGTACTGCTTTTTTTAAACCGGCGCGGATCTGCCAGTTTTGCACTTTGTCGATCCTGCGGGCAACCCTTACGCTGCAAACACTGTGATATTTCGCTTACCTTTCATCAGCGGGCCAATGCGTTTAAATGTCATTACTGCGGGTTTTCCCGCGCGGCGGCAGCCCGCTGTGACCATTGCGGGTCAACCGAGATAAAAAAATTGGGGCTCGGCACCGAAAAGCTCGAAGCAACCGTGCAGAAACTTTTCCCGGATGCCCGGGTTGCGCGCATGGATCGCGATACAACCACCAAAAAGGGTGCGATCGTGAAATTGCTCAAGGGCCTTAAAAGTCAAACAATTGATATTCTTGTTGGCACCCAAATGGTGGCCAAGGGCCACGATTTTCCGAGTATCACTCTGGTAGGCATCATCTGTGCCGATTTGTCGTTGAGTTTTCCCGATTTCCGTGCTGCTGAACAAACTTTCCAGCTTCTTGCGCAAGTCGCCGGCAGGGCGGGAAGGGGGGCTTCACCGGGGAGCGTTATTTTGCAGACATACAATCCGAATCACTTTAGCATCCTGGCCGCTAAAGGCCAGGATTTTAAATCCTTTTACCTTCAAGAGATGCGTTTTCGCAAGGCGTTAAGTTATCCACCATTTTCCAGAATGATTCAGCTCAAAATATCCGGAAGAGATAAGTTAAAGACTCAAGAGCATGCCAAACGGCTTGGAGACTTGTGTCATGCGCTAAAAATAAAAAGTCCCGCGCTTTACAGCAGTGTTGAAATCATGGGACCCATTGCGGCATCCCTGACGAAAATTGCCGAGCAATATCGATGGCAAATTCTGCTAAAAGGCATGCGTGCGAAAGCCTTGCACGAAATTGTCAGCCAACTGCTGTTTAAACATCCCGCCGTATTTAACAGCCGCACAGTGAGAGTGGCTATTGACGTGGATCCATTATTCCTCATGTAAGCCGGTTTAATATTACTGTTGAATATTATTCTAAAAATGATAGGTTGCCACTTCCCCAAAGCATTTGGTCAATCAAATCCATTCATCCCGGATACCTTGACATCCGGCTCCGGGCAACATAAAATTGAGAAATGTGAATTAAAATAGCCGGCAAAGGAGCGTGATTTATGGCAAAAAAGCGAAGACTTATTCTAATCGGTGTGCTGTGCCTGATTGGATTCAAACCATTTTATTCTGGCGCGGAAGTCGGTGGGGACTTAAAATTACCCTTAGCTTATCTGCCTTCAGCCCATTTCGAATTTGAACCGGTTGTTGAAGGAAAAGAAGTCATCCACGATTTTGTTATCCAGAACAAAGGGGAAGCGCTTCTTCAGGTCCGAAGCGTTAAAACGGACTGAGGGTGCACGGCTGTCTCTTATACGAGGCAGATCCCTCCCGGTGGTGAGGGCAAAATAACCCTTAAAATCAACACCCAAAACTACGGCGGCAGCCGGGTAAATAAAGGAGCCACCGTTTACACCAATGATGATAAAAACGCAAGGCTGAGGCTTTCAATTTCCGGAAATGTAGATAAATTTGCCACGATCCGACCCCGCCAGATTCGATTGCGCGGTTTTGCCGGCGAGCCGATTCAAACAAAAGTGACCATCATTCCTCAAGAAAAATACCCTTTCAAGGTTCAGAAGGTCCGAGCCAGAGATGGTCGGAACATCCGTTTCCAGCTGGAAGAAGAAAACAATGGAGAAGGACTGCGCTATGCTTTGATCGTTGAAAATCAACGGGCTCAAAAGGGGCGCTATTTTGATGTGATTACTCTGGAAACCGACAGCCAAATCAGACCTACCTTAGATGTTAGGGTTTATGGTGATCTTAGGCCCCGATCTGAAGAAAAAAATAAAAGCCAGTAAAACCATATGAATGAATTTAAAGTCGTTGCTTTCGACTGCGACGGGGTTCTTTTCGATACCAAAGCAGCCAACTGGAACTATTACAATCATATTTTAAAGCATTTTGGAAAGCCGGCGCTGACGCCGGAGCAGTTTGCCTATGCCCACCAGCACACGCTGAAGGAAACGATGGCTTATTTATTTGATGAAGATGAAAGTATTGCTACCGCTTACGATTATCGCCAAACGTTGGACTACAGTAAATTTATTAAATTGTTGAAAGTGGAGCCCGATCTGGTTCCGTTGCTGAAAAAAATAAGACCCAAATTAAAAACCGCTATTGCCACCAACCGCTCCGATACCATGAACCGCTTATTGACCGAATTTGGTTTGGCTGAATATTTTGATCTGGTGGTCACCTCGGTTGATATTCTGCATCCCAAGCCCTATCCGGATGCACTGTTGAAAATTTTAGATTACTTCAACATCGAGTCCCATCAGGCCCTATACATTGGCGATTCACCGGTAGACGCTGAAGCCGCTCGCAGGGCAAAAATTCCGTTCGTGGCTTACCGCAACGAAAAGCTGCCGGCGAAATACCACATCGGTAATTTGAAGGGGCTAGAGCAATTTCTGGAGGTATAAAGATGTCTGATGAGCCCTTTGAATCAAACGGGAATGACGAAAAAATCCAGAGTAACGATGACTGGGAAAATCGAATCTTATGCAGGGATGAAAGCTGCATCGGTGTTATTGGGCCGGATGGCCGCTGCAAGGAATGCGGCAAACCATATGAAGAACCGCAAACGCCAGAAACGCAAACGGCCCAGACTGAAAACGAGGCGGGCGATGACATTGAGCGCAGTGAAAAATCCGGCAAACAGGATGATTGGGAAAATCGAACCCTATGCAGGGATGAAAGCTGCATCGGTGTTATTGGGCCGGATGGCCGCTGCAAGGAATGTGGCAAACCGTATCAAGGGTGAATTGCGGTTTTGACGAATGCGCTTTATCCTGTTAAAATGCTTTTAGAATTCTATTGCGGTGCTTTGGATCCAGTTGATAACGGAGTCTGACGGTGCATCTGACAAATCTCATCCCCACTCCCACCTGGCGAGATATCGTTGATATTCTTTTTCTGACTGTTGTTGTCTATCAACTCTACGTGTGGTTCCGTGAAACCCGGGCATTGCGGGTCATTATCGGATTGGTCGTTCTGGGGGGTATTTACTCGATTGCCAAACTATGGGATCTTTTCCTGACGACCTGGGTCTTTCAAATTTTATGGCAGGTCCTTCTCATTTTGTTGCTGATTCTTTTTCAGAGCGAAATTCGCCAGGTTCTGGAAAAAGTCAGCCCGATGCGATATTTGCGATCTCGCCGGCGCGGCTTTAAGAAGACATTTGCCAAAGAATTGTCTCAAACGCTGTTTGAGTTAGCCGCGGAAAGAACCGGCGCATTGATTGTGCTGGTTCGCAATAACAACCCTTCCGAATTTATTCACGCCGGTCAAAAGATTATGGCATTGCCTGATGCGGCACTGATTAAAAGCATTTTCAACCGGCTGGCTCCCGCACACGATGGCGCCATTATCATCAATCATGATCGGATTACTCAAATGGGCTGCATCTTGCCGCTGTCCAAAAATGAAGAATTGCCGGAGAAATACGGCACCCGGCATCGCGCGGCCCTGGGGCTTTCCGAAATTACCGATGCGGTATGTCTGGTGGTTTCTGAAGAACGCTCAGAAGTGGCTTCCGTTGTCGAAGGAAAAATTGTAACCTGGAAGGATCCCGATGCGCTTGCCAACAACCTTGGCGAACTCATCGGAGGGCCGGCAATCCGCGTGCCGACGGTTAAAGCGTTTTTCAAAGGACTATTTATTAAAAATTGGCGAACCAAATTAACCGCGCTGGCGATGGTGACGGTTGCCTGGGTTATTCTGGCCAGCCAGCAGGAGGCGGAGATTACGATTACCACACCGGTGCAGCTCATCAACCTGCCGGCCGGTCTAATCCTTGGCCAGGGATCCACATCCACGGTGGATTTATCGGTATCGGGCCGGCGCAGTATGATCCGCGACCTGAGGGATCAGGATGTTCAGGTCAGCGTGGATTTAAAAGGCATCACCGAGGGCAGGCATCTGATCAAGCTCACAGCAAAAAATATATTTTCGCCCTTCGGGGTGAAAATCGATCAAGTGGCCCCTCAGAAAATAATGGTTAATTTGTTGCCCCGCCCTGAAGATCAAGAAGCGAATCAATAGTTGCACTATCCATTACCCGTTTTTTAAGCACTTGCGTGCATGATTATTTTAGCGGTAGGGTGATCGTAAAAACTGCGCCGCCGTCCTCGTCATTTTCGGCGATAATGTAGCCTTTGTGATCTTCGATGATGCCATGGCATATCGATAAACCGACGCCCATGCCCATGGTTTTCTTTCTGGTGAAAAACGGATCAAAAATATGTTCGAGATCTTTTTTGGCGATTCCCGGTCCGGAGTCCTTTACCTTGATGACCAGATCATTGTTTTGGTTGAATGTTTCGATGAAAATATCGCCGCTATACGTTGGATCCTCTTTCAACTTTTTTTGAAATTCAGACGATCCGGTGATGGCTTCTACCGCATTGTTGATCAGATTCATAAAAACTTGCCCCAGTTGCTGCGGTGAGGCGTTTAGCTTTGATTTTTTGGCTGCCAGATTCAAATTGATTCTGACCCTGCTTTTCACCAGATAACTGCGCACCAGCGTTGATGTATTTTCGATC
>JARRJQ010000239.1:0-11710 GCA_037388985.1 Desulfobacterales bacterium
GTTTTATTTTTCGATCTGTGCCGCGCAAATGCGGCACGTTTTGCGGCCGGCGACGTGTCTAATTTTGCAACGCGGGCACTCGTTTTCGATTTTATCTCTGATCCACGGAAGCAATCCTTCCGGCATGTAAAGAAGAATCAGCAAGATGACGAAAGCAAACATCAACAGCCGGACTTCCGGCCAGAAGCGGAAAAATTCCAACAGCGGAAATAAAATGAAGACGGCGCCCACCGGGCCCCAGATGGTCACTACCCCGCCGAAGACCGACCAGATCACCACCTGAAAGGACATCGTAACTTCCAATGTTGAAGGTCCGGCAATGCGCATGTAATGTGCGTATAGCCCGCCGGCGATGCCCGCAAAAAAGCCGCTGAGGCAAAAAGCCAGCAGCTTGTAGCGGGTGGTGTTTATACCGGCTGCGCGCACCGCCACCTCGTCCTCCCGGATGGCATGAAAGATGATGCCGGTTTTTGAATCGGTGATCTTCCACATGATACCGACCAGAGCGATCATGAGTATCACGACAATATAGAAGGCTACCACACGGGATTTGGCCAGGCGCTCAATTCCTGAAACTCCGAGCTCACCGCCGGTGAGATCCGGCAGCGCAAAAACGATTCCCATCAGAATGATCGGAAAAGCCAGCGTCGTCAACGCCAGATAGGTTCCGCGCAGCCTTAAACACGGAATCCCGACAATGAGACCGGCCAGAACGGATGCCACTGCTCCCAGCGGAATTGTGCCCCATGGCGGGATGTGCAAATGCAGGTTCAAAAGTGCTGCCGTGTAGCAGCTGACACCGAAAAACAGCGCATGACCGAAGTTCATCTGACCGGTAAAACCCGATAAAAGATCCCAGCTGGCGGCAAAAATCGCAAATATGCTGGCCAGGGTGAGAATGCGTATGAGGTAAAGATCCTCGATCAGGAACGGAAAAGCGAGCAGCACCACAAAGAAAACAAAAACCACGATCCGGCTGGGCAAAACGAATATTTCGCCCTTTATAATCGTGATCAGCTTGCGCAGGTAGAATCCCAGCAGTCCCATAATTATCTTTCTTCTTCAAATGAAATGCCGAAAAGGCCTTCGGGTCGCAGCAACAGCACCAGAATCATGATGGATAAGGCCACCGATTCTCTTAAAAATGCCCCTTTGGGAATCAAAAAGACCACCAGGGCCTCAGAGAGAGCCAAAATGTATGCTCCTACAAAGCTTCCTTTCAGGCTGCCCAGTCCGCCAAGAACCACCACCGCCAGCATCATAATTAAAGGCCCCATCCACATGTGGGGATTGAGCACCGAAAGCGGCAAAATCACCGCACCGGTGAGGGCTGCCAGAGCCACGGAAATCGCCAGGGTCAGCATGGCCACCCGGGCTTCGTTCATGCCCATCAGGTTGGCGACTTCTCTGTCCTGGGCGGTCACGCGAATAGCCAGGCCCAGGCGGGTTCTGGCCAGAAACGTCCAGACGCCGGCGAGGATAACGGCAGCAGCAGCGATGGTTAATAGCTGTTGATAGGCGATTTTAACTCCGGAAATTTCAAGAGAACCTTTAATGAGTGGGGGTACGGTGCGAAAGTCGCCCGTAAAAATCAACATGATAATTTCCTGAAAAACCATAGCCAGCGCGATGGTGGCAATCAGCACGGCAGCTTCATGCTCGCGGATGGGTTCGATAAAAAGGCGGTAACAGATCAACCCGAGCAAAACCACCAGCACGATGGCCATCAGCACGGCTAACCCCGGATGAACACCCAGACGGTAGGTGCCGTAAAAAATGCAATAGGCGGCCACCATATAAAAAGCGGTGTGGGCGATGTTGACGATCCGGGCGACGCCGAAAATCAGGGAGAATCCGATCGCCAGCAGCGCATAGGTGCTTCCGTTGATCAGGGTGGTCAGAATAATGTCAGTTAGCATATCGACTCAATCGGCCTTTAAATCGACCCTGCCCCTCCTTGAACGCGCAAAAAAGAGCAGGGTCTCATATCTAATCGATACTATTTTTTATATTTTTCGATCATCGCGGGGGGCAGTTGGTAAGGAACGATACCCTTGTAAGTAACTTCAGGAGCTTCCGGGGTAGCTTTCCAATGGTTTGGCCATACACCGACCAGTTTGCCTTCCTGCCACTCTACTCCGAGACTCGTCACATAACCCGGGCCCCAGATTACATCGTGATCTTTATTGAACTTCACCCGTCCGGCCGGTTCCTTTTCATCCCATTTTTCGAGTTCAGGCACGATTTTGTCGGCATCCAGGCTTCCGGCACGTTTGGCACACTCGGCCAGCATAATGATCGCTCCTCGCGTATCGGCGGTGTAAGTGGGCGTTTCGTTGAAGCGTTTGATATAGCCGTCGACAAAAGGCTTGGTCAACTCATTGTACTCAACACCCCGCGCATAGGTATTCATGGTCATCACATAGTTGCCCATGCCGCCGGTGGCTTCCATAAAACCGTCTTTCTGGGCCTCGACGTTGATTCCCACCTGTGCCAGGGGTAGTTTCAACTCACCGATCTGTTTGGCGAAGGTCACGCCCACCGTGGCGGAAAAGATCGTGTATATAATCTGGGCATCGGATCGCTGGATGGCCGATAGCTCGGCGGTGACGTCGGTAGCGGTCTGCGAGGGTCGCCAGATGCCGGCGATTTCCAATCCCAGTTTGGGAATGGTTGCTTCCGAGGCTTTGACCATACCCTCCACCCAGGCCTGTTTCTCACCTACGATGGCCACTCTGGGTTTCTCGATGCCCAGTGCTTTTCGCATAGTGCCGCCGACGGTCGCCAGATGGATGAAACAGACCTTGGCCAGATTGACGCTGTTGATCGGCGTTAAGCGAAACCAGTATTTGTAGCGGTCATAATCTTCGCCGACGCGGTCGCAAAGTGATTTGGTGGCAGCGCCGCAGCCGATAAAGATGGTTTTGTAATCCATGGCGACGTCCTGCATCGCCAGGACCGCTTCGGTGCGGAATCCGCCGACAACGAAATTGACCTTGTCGCGGGTAAGCAGCAACTCCATGGCATTTGTGGCATCCGTCATACTTAAAAACTCGTTGGAATCCGCCTTGACCAGCTCGATTTTCATTTTCTTTTTGCCGACCTGCACACCGCCAGCGCCATTGATCTCATCCTGGGCCATGAGCGCACCGTTCCAGTGTCCTTTGCCTTGCACGAAATTCATCGGACCGATGACGCCGACTTTGATCGTGTCGGCCCCCAGGACCGGGAAACCGATGCTCATGACGAGCAAAAACGCCATAAACGCGGTCATCAGAATCATAGGTCTTTTCATGACCTGCCTCCTTTCGGTTTAAGGTTGATGAAAACCGGTCTAAAATGGGTTCTATGCTTTACATTCGGATATTTAAACTCCACACCAGTATACGAACCTAATATAAATCGGTTTTGAAAAGCAAGTTTTTTGTATTGCAGACCAGCGGTAAAAACAGTACCTAATTTTCGCGTTTGACCTTTAGCCTGCGCTTATTTTGTCTGTGTCTGTCAAGGTGACATTCACATTAACGGTTGAGTCTTTGCGGGGCGCCAAAATCCCCTGAAAGATGGTGGCAATAATGTCATCGGCCAACCCCAACAAATTATCGGGTTTGCCCAGCAGACATTTTCGGGTAACCAGGTGCTCGATCGTCCCCCAGATGATTGCCCGCACCAAAAGTGGCTGAATATCGGCGCGAAATTCACCGCTTTGAATGCCTTCCTCCAAAACATGAATTGTTTTTCTGGCCGTTGACTGAACAATTTTATACGCATCGGTTTTTTGAAAGTTGCGATGACCTTTGAGAATCAGCATGACGATATTGGCGTAGTCCGGGTTTTCGGCATACAGCCCCAGATGACGGTAGATCAAAAACCGCAATTTATTGGCGGCGCCCTGGATATATTTCAAGATTTCACGATTTTTTTCTTCGTGCTGCAAAGTCGTTTGGGCCGGGATGGAAAAAAGCAATTCCTCTTTGGAAGAGAAGTACTCGTAAATGGTTGCTTCGGAGACTTTCGATTTTCTGGCGATCTCGGAGATGGTGGCTTCGTGAAAACCCTTTTTGGCGAAAATGCTTTCGGCTGCTTTCAAAATCGCAGCCCATTTAACCGGGTTTTTGAGGGCCTTTTGGTTTTTTGAGGAACTCTTATCAATTCGGGTAACCATCAGATCAAGATCCCCGTGAACCGTATAAGCATGGTAGGCTTATTGGAAAGCTAATGGTAATTTGATTTTTTTCATATATTAATATCTACAATCTATTGTCAAGTTGTTTTTTAAAACGCATCTGTGATTTTTTGCATAAAATCTTTATTGGAATCCTAAATTATACAAAAAAATTATTGACTGCCTATATTAACCAAGGTAGCTTCTATTATATCGAATACCGCAAAACATAGATCCGGCAGAGAAATTAGATATGACTTCAAAGTCGCTCGTATCAATTGTAAGGGATGAGAAACCGCTGGAATCGGTTCGCAAAGCCGTTGCGCTCTGCCGCGGCCTGGACCATCTACCCGCCAAAGCCAGAGTTTTTATCAAACCCAATATCGTCTTCTGGACTGTTGAAGCCAATTTTCCCAAATATGGGGTTATCACGACTTCGCGTGTGGTTGAAGATATGGTGATTTTGCTGAAGGAATACGGTATTGAAGACATTGTCATCGGCGAGGGCACCGTACTGCGCCCTCCGCAAGCCACCGACCAACAGGAACATGCTTTCGATACGCTAGGTTACACGGCTTTGCAGAAGCGCTATGGCGTCAAGCTTCTAAATATTTGGAAGCGGCCGTTTAAAAAGGTTGATCTGGGGGCAGGAGTGATCCTCAAGTTTAATGTCGATATTCTGGAGTCCGATTTTGTCGTGGATTTACCGGTTTTAAAAACCCACAGCATGACGGTCGTCAGTCTCGGAATCAAAAACCTGAAAGGGATGATCGACATCCCTTCACGAAAAAAATGCCACAGTACCGGCCCTCAAAAAGATTTGCACTTTATGGTGTCCAGGCTTGCCAACCGGATGCCGTCCATGTTGACCCTGCTCGACGGTATTTATACTTCCGAGCGCGGACCGAATATCGACGGAACCATGCATCGCAGCAATCTGCTGGTTGCCTCGGCCGATGTGCTTTCAGCCGATATGGTCGGCGCTTCTGTGCTTGGCCATCATCCCCAGGATGTCCCCCATCTGGTGCATGCGGCCCGAAAGCGCAAAAGACCTATGGATCTTTCCGATATAGAAGTCGTCGGTAAATCCATTGATGAAGTCGCATCGCCGCACCAATATGATTTTCCTTACACCGAAGACAAATCCCTGCCGCTGTCGATCTCGGAAATGGGGATCAAGGGACTGGCTTATTACAAGTACGATCTGAGCCTGTGTGAAGTGCTCAGCGGTAAAGTCATGCAGCCGTCAGCCGGTAAGAAGAAAACCATTCTGTTCGGCAAATGCATGTACCAGGCCCACAAAGACAATGCGGACATTCGGGAAATGATTCCTATTAAGGGCTGTCCGCCCAAACCGGATTCAATTGTCAAAGCCTTTCACCAGGCCGGCATCGATGTCGATCCGAACATTTTTAAAAATATCGGCAAACTCCCCGGCAATTTTTTTAAGCGCTATGCGGGTCGGCCGGAGTTTGAGGAGTCGCATTTTCAGATCAGATAGCGTCATGTCATACAAATAAGGTGGGTTTCAGGTGTCAGGTTTCAGTGTTCAGCATCTGAATTTGAAATAATTTATCCCGATCAATGCTGACACCTGACACCTGAACACTGAACACTCGCAACAGCGGAGGAGGGCAATATGATGTTTTTTGAGTTTTCAGACAAGGCCAAAGCCTTGCAGGAACAGCTCAAGGTATTCATGGATAAACACATTTATCCCAATGAATCTGAGTTTTTTCGCCAGCTCAATGAGGGCGATCGCTGGAAAGTGATTCCGCTTTTGGAGGAACTCAAAGAAAAGGCTCGGGCCGAAGGGTTGTGGAACCTTTTTCTGCCGGAAAGCGAATACGGGGCCGGGCTGTCCAATTACGAATATGCCCCTCTGTGTGAAATTATGGGTCGTGTGTTTTGGGCTTCGGAAGTCTTCAACTGTTCGGCACCGGATACCGGCAACATGGAAGTGCTGGTGCGATACGGTTCGGAGGAACAAAAACAACGATGGCTCATACCATTGCTGGAGGGTAAAATTCGATCTGCGTTCTGCATGACCGAGCCCGCGGTAGCTTCCTCGGATGCCCGCAATATTGAAGCCCTTATCGAACGCGACGGCGATGAATATGTGATCAACGGGCGCAAATGGTGGGCATCGGGTGCCGGTGACCCCCGCTGTGAAATATACATATTTATGGGCAAGACCGATCCCCAAGGGCATCCTTACCGGCAGCAGTCCATGGTTCTCGTTCCGCGGGATACGCCGGGGGTGGAAATCAAACGCATGTTGCCGGTTTTCGGCTATGACGGTGCGCCTCATGGACACGGTGAGATCGAGTTCAAGGATGTGCGCGTTCCCGTTTCCAATATTTTGCTCGGAGAAGGACGGGGATTTGAAATTGCCCAGGGCCGTCTTGGGCCGGGTCGGATTCACCACTGCATGCGAACTATCGGCGTCGCAGATAGGGCTTTGGAAGAAATGTGTCGCCGGGTCAAAAGTCGCGTGGCGTTTAAGCGGCCGCTGTCTGAAATGGGCCAGATCCGCCAGGATATTGCCCGCTCGCGCTGCGAGATCGACCAGGCCCGGCTGCTGACCCTTTATGCAGCGCACCGGATGGATACGGTCGGCAACAAGGTGGCGCGCACTGAAATTGCCATGATAAAAGTAGTTGCACCGAATATGGCGCTTAAGGTCATCGACCGCGCAATCCAGGCCCACGGGGGAATGGGCGTTTGCAATGACACCTGGCTGGCCGCAGCCTATGCCAATGTTCGGACCCTGCGGATGGCCGATGGTCCGGACGAAGTTCATCGTGAAGTCATTGCCCGGCTGGAACTGGGAAAAGAGTCATGAACACGGAAGCCAAACTTACGCCGGTAAGGGAGGCACACCGTTTCGATGAAGCTGCATTAGCAGAATATCTGAAAACGCAGCTGGATGGCTTTGGCAAACCCTTCAGTATCTTGCAGTTTGAAGGCGGGCAGTCGAACCCGACCTTTTTGTTGGACTGCAACGGCCACAGATATGTGCTGCGCAAAAAACCTCCCGGCAAACTCCTGCCGTCTGCACATCAGGTGGACCGTGAGTACCGCGTAATGAAGGCGCTTGAGCAAACAGATGTGCCGGTGCCCAGGATGTATGTTCTCTGTGAAGACGAGACGGTGATCGGAACGACGTTTTTCGTGATGGAGTATGTTGAGGGCCGGTTGTTTAGCGACTTAACCCTTCCGGGCATGGCACCCGAAGAACGCCGGGCGATTTACTTTGAGATGATCCGGGTGCTGGCAGCGCTGCATTCGGTCGATTATGCTGCCCTGGGGTTGTCTGATTTCGGTAAGCCCGGCAATTATTTTGCCCGTCAGATCGGAAGATGGTCCAGACAGTATGTGGCGGCCAAAACCGACCACATCCCTTCCATGGAAAACCTCATGAAGCACCTGCCTCAAAACGTTCCGGAGGATGACACCACCTGTATCGCCCATGGTGACTACCGCATGGAAAATATGTTGTTTCATCCGACCGAACCCAGAATGTTGGCCTTGCTGGATTGGGAGCTGTCCACCCTGGGACATCCTCTGGGTGATCTGGCCTATAGTTGCGGGGCTTACCACTTTCAGATGGCCGGCAGTTCCAGCCTGGTGGGTATTGCCGGGCCGGAAACGGGGATCCCCACCGAGTCCGAATTTGTTGAAGAATACTGCCGCCGAACCGGCCGGAATGGAATACCCAATTGGAACTTCTATATGGCCTTTGCATTTTTTCGTTTGGCCAGCATTCTGCAGGGTGTCTATAAGCGGGGCCTGATGGGTACCGCCAGTTCCACCCAGGCCCTGGAAAGAGGCAGACTCACCCGCTCAACCAGTAACCTGGCCTGGTCGTTTATCAAAAAAGGAAATTGAAGCACCTCGGTGCTTTGGAGTTATAGCGGTTGTCAAAAATTTGTTCCGATAAACTGTCATTGCGAGGCGCCCAGCGCCGAAGCAATCTTTTCGAAACGCCGGGAGATTGCTTCGCTGCGCTCGCAATGACTTTGAAAAGTTATCCAAGTCAATCGGAACATATTTTTGATATCTACTATAGTTGGCAGCATATGAAACTGCTTACCGACTGATTTAGACGGGTTTTCGAGTTAGTTCTTTCCGCTTTGCAGATCGCGTATTTCCCGGACGATTTCACGGCTGAGCCGGGCGATCGCCCGGCTCTGGGCTGCAACCAGTGTTTCATAGTCCGCAGTCGGCAGCGGTTCGGTGATAATGGATTTTTTCACGGCCAGGATCTTTTGGCCCGCCTGGTCCGCAACCCGCCAGATAACATCCAGACGTACGTCTTTACCCCATTGGCCCTCAAAAGATCTGATGTCCAGCGCAATTCGGTAGTCCGGCGCAAAGCCCGCTTCCCAGGGATAGACCGCTACCTGATCGATGCCCAGCAGTAAAGAGATGTTTTCAGCCAGCACCCGGGCGAAATCCTCTTGCAGGGGACCCGCCCAGCGGTGGAATTCGTTCAGCGTGATCTTATTCGGACCGGTGCGGGTAACAATCTGAGGGCGGTCAAGAACTTTGGGGATTTCCACCGGTCCGACACCGACGGAAATATTTGGTGCGGCATCGGTTGGGTTGGCTTTTTCCGTTGCAGTGCTCACGGAGCTCAAGGTGTAAAACTGAACAGGTGGAGCGCTGCTGCGGCATCCGGCAAGCAACACGGCCGTAAACAGCACCATCGCTGACCATTTTCGAAAAAAGCTTATTCGCGTCATTGTTCTTTTCCTTTCCCATAGATCAGTGAATCCGGATTTCGCTCCAGATAATCGGTTAGAATACGGATGCCTCGTGCAGCCTCGGCCAGCTCTTTAAGGGTCTGTCTCAATTCATGTGGCAATGGCGCATCTTGGCCCAAGGTACCCTGGACTGAAGCCAACGTTTTCTGCACCTGGTCCAAGGTTGAGCCAATGGCCGGGGCAACATTTGAATCCAGATTTTGCATAAGCTGTCGGGTGTGTTGAAGCGTTTCATTCAAGGCTTGAACGGCTTCCAGCAGTTGCTTGGATTCCGACAGGCGCTTTACGTTTTGCAGGGTATCGCCCAGATCTTTGCCGATCTGCTCTATCGGCAGCTTTTCAATCTTGTTCAGCAGCTCATTGACTCTGGAGGTGATGATATGTAAAGGCGCCGGTATGGTTGGCATTTCAGGAAATTTTTGTCCGTATTTGATTTGGGCCTTGGGTGCCTCGGGATGAAAGTCTACATCAACGAAAAGTTGACCGGTAAGCAGGCTGCCGGTTTTGAGCTGGGCTCTGAGCCCTTTGGCAACCAGCCTTTCCATTTCCTGCTTACGGTCCATTGTTGTTTCGCCGGTCATTTGCCAGCGTTGAGGCTCGGTTTCAACCAGCACCGTAATTCGCGGGGAGAGCGTTTCCCGGTCAAATTCCGATTTGATGTCCACAACCTGTCCGATCTTGATGCCCCTGAATTCTAAAAGCGATTCCGCCCATCATGATCGACACCAGCGACTCGGTATTGAGCTTAAGGCCGCTGGCATCGAGCTTCAAATCGAAGCCGCTGGCGTTCCAGAAGCGCGTGTTTTTGTGCACCAGTGCATCATGGGGCGCATTGATAAACACCTTGATGTTCAAGGATTGTCCCTCCTTATCTAGTTCATAACCGACAACCTGGCCCACCTGAATTTGCCGGTAGTAGACCGGAGACCCGATATCCAGCGAACCGAGTGAGGTTGCTCTCAAAATAAATTCGTGGCCCGGCGTGGCGGTGGTCACTATCGGGGGTATCTCCAGCCCTTTGAAGTTTCTTTCCGGCCGGCCTTTTTTTCCCGGGTCCATGCCGATATAAGCGCCCGAAAAGATCGTTCCCAATCCGGAGACGCCACTGGCGGTTACCCGGGGGCGTACCACCCAAAAACGGGTGTTTTCGGTCAGGTAGGGTTCGGCTTCCTTAACCAGTTCAGCTGTTACCAGCACCCGGGACAGATCGGCATTGAATCGGATGGTTTTGACCTGGCCGACTTCCACATCCTTATACTTGATTTTCGTCTTTCCGGCCTCAAGGCCTTCAGCGGATTCAAAGCTGATCGTAACCTCCGGCCCCTTTTCCGACAGGCCTTTATAGGCCAGCCATCCACCGATCAGGATGGCGGCAAGGGGTACTATCCAGACGACTGAAATTTGTTTTTTGCGCTGGACAACCGCTTGCGGTAGAGACTGCAGATCAGGTTCATTGTTATTTTCTTGGCTCATAATTTGGCTCCTGTGCATCCCAGATCAGCCTGGGATCAAAGCTCATGGCGGCAAAGATGGTGATGATTACCACTCCGATTTACATTTGCTGGGTCACCATCACGAAGATGATCAAGAGATGGAAACATCTTCCCAGGTGTTCAGTAAGGATCACGCTGAACCGGCTCAAGCACAGCCTGCATCAACCCCGGAAAAAGGTAAGCAGAAAAAGTTTAAGCAGCGGCACAAAGATACTGGCCAAAAAAATGACCAGTGCTATCTCCCAGCTGCCGGATTGGACAAAGTAAATGACACCGCTCATGATGGTGTCCGACTGGGCTTTGCCGAATGAGATCACGCGTGTAATCGGCAGCACATTGGCCGGTATGTAAAAAATGAATGCCGCAACGACCAGCGCCCAGGTTCGAGCGATACTGTTCGGCTTGCGTTCGTGCAGCCTGGCACCGCAACGAGGACAAAGCGTTATAGCGCCTTTAAGGGGCGGTGCTTTGCAGAGCAGATGGCAGCTGTCGCAACTGATCAGCGAGGCCTTTAAAGCGGTTGGCCAAGATGCATTCATCGGCGATGTTCCATTCGATCCCAGACGATGTGTGGATCAAGGGATGCTGCCGAGGCCGCCAGAACAAATATGAGCAGCATAAAAGCGTAAAGCGCTGTTCCCGGGATGATGCTGGCCATTTTAGAAAGTTTGACAAATGCAACCAGAATACCGACCATGAATACTTCCATCATCCCCCAGGGCTCGAATCTGCGGACCATGCGGAAGGATAGAGCCAGGTTCCATGGGCGCCGGTTGAATTTTAGCGGTAAAAGCACATACAGCATACCCGTGAGCTCCAGTAGCGGCATCACGATACTGGTCAATAACACCACTCCGGCGATGATCCACATACCCTGATTATAGAGCTCAATTATCCCCGTGATAAGGGTTGTCTCTTGTATCTGGGCTTCCAGCCTGAAGGTTAAAAATGGATATAAGTTGGCGACCGCAAAAAGGATTAGTCCGGCGATCGTCAGCGCCAATACACGGTCCAGGCTATTGCGTTTACGGCGGTATAGGACAGCCCCGCAGCGGGCACATCGCGCCGTTGCACCCATGGGCAGCGCTCTGCTTTGCTGCAGCAAATCACATTCATGACAGGCAATCAGTGAATCCATTTGCTTTTTTTCGCTAAATAAAAAAGAAAACACCACTCGCTTGCATATTGAGCCGTTTCAAATCATTTAAACTGATTCGGGTCTTATAACACAACCTTAACGAATTGGCCAACTATATGAAAAGATATTCCTAATACCCTTCGGC
>JARRJQ010000239.1:11785-12382 GCA_037388985.1 Desulfobacterales bacterium
TTAAAGCAATCTATTTATATCTATCTGAATTCATATACAATAATAAACTTAAGCTAAATAACTCAAGCGGCCAACCCCACACAAATAGAGAGACAGGGATGAAAATAAACAAATTAGATCATATCTGCATCGCGGTTAAAAACCTTGAAGCCGCCAGAAAAATCTGGGAACCGGTTTTGGGCAAATCCAGACCGGACGATGAATACATTGATGAGCCTGAAAAAATTAAGGTTGCCAGGTATTGGGTTGGCGAAGTCGGTTTTGAATTGATGGAATCCACAACCCTCGACGGTGATGTCGCTAAATTTATCGAAAAAAGAGGCGAGGGTATCATGCTCATCAGCTTCAATGTGAACAATACGCGTCAGGCCATGGCAGAGTTAAAAGAAAAAAATTACCCTTTCATCGGCGGGGCGCGACCCTTTCGTGACTGTGAATTTGCATTCGTTCATCCCAAGAAAATGAACGGCGTGTTGCTCGAGCTTATCGATTATAAGTGGAAAGAGTTCAAAGATCGGTAGTTGTAAATTTTCGAGGCCGGAAGCCTCTCCCACAGAAATATTATCGTTACGGAGCTGATTCAGTGGGAACGGCTTT
>JARRJQ010000240.1:0-5355 GCA_037388985.1 Desulfobacterales bacterium
GCCCGGTTCAACGGTCCACCAGCCGCGGGTTCGCATGAGCAGCTCCCGGCCCTTAAGGTTTCGCGGTGTGATAAGATCAATGGTGCGGAACCGGGCAGCCCATCCGATTTGTGCCGGCGATTTTAGTACAGGACTTACCGGATCATGGTATATGCGGCAACGGCCGAATAGACGCAAACGAATCATTTAAAAACCTCTTGAATTATTCTTTCGGTCTCTGCGTACTGCGGAAAAATGCTTTCGGGGACCTGAATTCCATCCGAACCCATGACTTTTACAAGGCAACCGGCATATGCTGCAGGGGCATTTTTTTCATCAATGACGATTCCCAGCTGATTTGCGACGCCGCATGCGTTCTCGAATTTTTCCAGCGCCTTTTCCAGCCATTTTCTGATCCGTTGGTCGTATGGGGAAATTTCGAGTTTTTCAAGGATTTTCTCCAGACACTTTTCCATCCCCTTGAAGACTTTCCTCATTGCCAGAACGGAGGGGTCTTTTCCCCATTCATCCATATCAATCATTGGCGATTTGTTCTTTGAAGTATATAGGAGTGGTGGCCCAGCAGCCTTCGTTCGGCTTTTGGACTTCAAATTGATTTAGCGGCTTTACCTTCCATTCCGGCTCGAAGCTCTTCATTTGATCCGGGAATCGCCATCTCGAAGACCGACTCAACGCAGGTATAATCATAATAGCCCAGGCGACCCATCGGCTTCATTTTAATAATATCCAGCTTGCCGTCCGGCATAATAAACCCATCTTTTATGTGCACCGCCAAGACCTCTCCGATTACCACATCCGCAGTTCCAATAACGCCGTTGCCGTGAAGCCGCAGGGTCTGGTGATAACGACATTCATATTGCACGGGGGATTCCTTCACCCGATAGGGTTTGACCATTTTTGATGAGGACTTGCCTACGCCGGCCAGCTCAAATTCGTCAACATCCGGCGGTACTTCCTGGGCGGATATGTTTACGGCTTCCCTTAAATCATAGGTCGCCATATTGTAGACGAATTCTCCGCTTTGTTCTGCGTTGACAACGGAGTCCTTTCGGGCTCCATCGGTTTTTTGGTTGGCAGCGAACATCACATAGGGAGGGTCGAAGGTCAGGATCTGAAACTGGCTATAAGGAGCTAAATTGGGTACGCCGTCAATACTCATTGTTGAAATCCACCCGATGGGTCTCGGCACCACACAGGACTTGAATGGATCGTAAGCTAAACCGTGGTCATTTTTCTTTAGCTGGTAAAACATCCGGCCTCCTTCGCCTTGTTAAGAGCCTTCCTGATCTGCCCATAAATGTTATTGCCCAAAAAATTTTTATGGGATGGATCGGCCGGCTTACCAAAAGCTCCATTTTGAGTGGCAAGGGTTCCCCTGCTCCCGCGAGCGTCTGTTAAAGCCGGCTGCACACAGCGAGTCTGTTACACGCCCTACCATCGCTTAAGGTGTCGTTCGGTTTAAAAACCAGTCACTTGATGGAAATGGCCGCTGAAGCCAGCCGATCCCCCATTTGAAGGTTCCGTAAGATGTTAAATAACAGCGGCTACTTATATTCCTTGCTGTACGTTTCAACCATTTCCTTTACGGCATCAAAGACGGCTTGCCCGTCAACGCCCCTCTCATCGGCGCTCTTGATGTACTCGGCAAACACCGGCTTTACCGCATCCTTAAATTTGGCAGATTCCGCGTCTGAGAGCTTGATGAACACATGGCCCAGATTCAGGGCGAATTTATATCCTGATTCATCGCTATCCCTCCATGCCTTGGCCGTAATCTGTTCATATTCCTTGCTCACATCGGTAATGATCTTTTGCAGGTCCGGGGGCAGGGCGTTCCATTTATCGAGATTCATCACCACAAAAAATCCCTGGCTGTAGGCCATGCTGTAAGTCAGGGTGGTATACTTGAGGACCTCGGCTTGCTTAAAACCTTCCAGGGCTTCGATGGGAACCAGCGTCCCGTCCACAATATTCTTTTTAAGGGCGTCGTAGGTTTCGCCCTGCGACATGGCTACCGGCGTCGCGCCCAGGGCTCTGACGATCCGCTGACTGGTTCCGGTTGACCGGATCTTCAACCCCTTGACATCTTCCAGCTTATGGACCGGTTTTCTGGCCGTGTGCAAAAGGCCGGGTCCATGGGCAAACAGGTAACATACATGGACATCGCTCAATGCCTTCGGCTTGAATTTGCGATAAAGCTCATTGATCGTCCGCGTGGCCACAAACGCATTGGGGTAGCCGAAGGGATTGTCAACGGCCTCGATGACCGGAAACCTTCCCGGGGAATAGGCAAAGACCGACAGGCCAAAATCCGAGATCCCCTTAACCACGCCGTCATAGATCTGTGGCGCCGGTGTCAGGGATCCTCCGGTGAACAGCTTGATTTTAATTTGGCCCTTGGAGCGCTTTTCGATCTCAGCGATCCATGCTTCAGGCACCTTTGTCTGGATGTGTGTGGGGGGAAAGAAGGTGCTGTAAGTGAAATTAAAAGTTTGTGCTTCAGCTTTGGTAACAGGCGTCGTCATCAAAAAAAGCAATGCGGCAAGAAAAGCCAGACCTAACATGGTAAAGCAAAATCTTTTTCTCATTTTAAATTCTCCTTTCTTTATCGATGGTTAACATTTTCCCCATCTTTTCAAATAGAGGCGTTCGTCCGAGGATAGTCAATATTCGAGTATTTGTAATACCCCAGACAGGACCCAAAAATCAATAGGCCACAAAGCCCGGCAGAAATAAGGCGATTTCCGGAAAAATGATCATAATGATCAAATACGCAAGCAGGGTCAGCACAAAGGGGAAAGCACCCTTGAAGATTTTCTCCAGGGGCACATCCTTGGCAATTCCGCTGACCACATAGACATTGATGCCCACAGGCGGGGTGATGACGCCCAGTTCGGTTACCAGAACAATGACCACACCGAACCATATGGGGTCATAGCCCAGCGCAACGGCAACCGGGAAAAATATCGGGATGGTGAGCAGAATCATCCCCAGGGCATCCATAAAACAGCCCCCGATGAAAAAGAAAAACATGACCACAAGCATACTGGCCCAGTGGGGCAGCGGCAGGCCGACCACCCAGGCCGACAGCACGCTGGGAATGGTGGTAACCGCTAAAAAGTGGCCGAAAACGGTTGCCCCCGCCACGATCATGAAAATCATGCAGGTGGTCAGGGTTGATGAATAAATGGCTGTTAAAAATCCCTGCCAGGTAAGCTGCCGCCGTACCAGCGGAATAACCACTCCCCCTAAAGCCCCCACAGCGCCGGCTTCGGTCGGGGTAAAGATACCGATAAAAAGGCCGCCCATGACCAGGACAAACAGGATGATTACTTCAATCAGGCCGCTAAGGGATCTGATCTTGGTCTTAAAATTCTGCTTTTCCACCCGGGGCGCCATTTGGGGATTAATCGAAACCCAGATATAGATGGTGAGGATAAACAGCGTCGAAAGCAGGATTCCCGGCAGAATCCCCGCCATAAAAAGCTTTCCGATGGATTGCGCGGTCATGATCCCGTAGACGATGAAAATCACGCTGGGCGGGATGAGAATACCCAGACTTCCCCCGGCGGCAACCACACCGGTGGCCAGTTCGTCACGGTATTTGAATCTTTTCATTTCCGGCAGGGCAACGGTTGCCATAGTGGCCGCCGTCGCGTTCGTCGAGCCGCAGATGGCCGAAAAGCATGCACAAGCACCCACGGTTGCCATGGCCAGTCCACCCCTATACTGACCCAGCCAGGCGTGGGCGGCATCGTAAAGCTTGCGGCTGATGCCGGCATAGAATAGGATTTGGCCCATGAATACAAACAGGGGCACAACCGTCAGGTCATAAGAACTAAAAACCGTATAGAAATCCTTGGCAATAATATTTAACGCCGCTTGCGGTGAAACCAGGTAGCCGAATCCCACAAGGCCTACAAGCGCCATGCAGAATGCAACCGGAAACCTTGAAAATAGGATGACGATCAGAATTACAATTCCGAGAATGCCGGCATGAACTGGATTCATTCTGTTCCCCTTTTGAGCCAAATGTTGAGCAGGTTAACCAGGATGGCCAGGCAGAGCACAAAAAAGCAGACGGACATAAAGTAAACAACGGGATAAAACGGCAGAAACAAAGTTGGCGTGACTTCGCCGGCGGCCTTCATATCCGAGGCAAGCACAAAACATTGCCAGACCATGATGAGAAACAAACATATGCCAACAACATGGGTAACGGTTTCAACGGCCAGTTGCTTTTTTCTGGATAGCTTTCGGACAAAAAGGTCTACGGCAACATGGCCCCCCATTAACATGGTATATGGCATTGCAAAGGCGGCCACGACGGCTCCCATAAGGCTCACCAGATCGTAGGTTCCGGCCATCGGCCGGCTGAAAAAATAGCGCATGGACACATCGGTGCAGGTTAGCAAAATAATTGCCGCCAGCGAAGCCGCTGCGAATAAATTAAAGAACGAACTAAGAAGCTTGACGGTTTTCTCGAAAAATAACATTTTCATCCTTCTCTAATTGCCCCCCTGATGTAATTTGCGTAACTCTCTCTTCAAGATTTTTCCCTGCGGATTTTTGGGCAGCATTTTTACAAAATCAACGGACTTTGGCGCCTTATAGCGCGCCATTTTCTCCTTGCAAAAATCCATGATTTCCTTTTCATCGGCCGACGCTCCGTGCTTTAAAACGACAACGGCTTGGACGATTTCTATCCAGTAAGGGTCGGGAATTCCGATAACCGCAGCTTCTTCGACGGCCGGATGCTGATAAAGCACCTCCTCGACCTCTCGTGGATAGACATTCTCCCCTCCGGTAACGATCATGTCCTTTTTACGATCCACAAGATAGATATTGCCGGTCTCATCGTAATACCCCAGGTCTCCAGTATAAAGCCAGCCATTTTTCAAGGCATTTCCAGTTTCATCCGGCCGCTTCCAGTATTCCTGCATCAGAGATTTACTCTTGACCACGATTTCTCCAACATCCCCCAACGCGACATCCCGGTCATCGGCATCGACAATCCTCACATGAACTCCGGGGCAGGGCTGGCCGCATGAGGCCAGAATCTTTTGAGCTTCAGGTGGATTATCCAAAACCATATGCGCTCTTCTGGAGAGGTTGCTGACCAGCGGGCCGGATTCCGACTGACCATAGGCCTGGATAAACACAGGGCCGAGCAATTCCATCCCTTTTTTTAACACTTCCACCGGCATCGGCGAGCCGGCATACCAGATCCGTTTCAACGTGCTGAGGTTGTAATTGTGAATTTCGGGCAATCCCAGCATGCTCACCAGCTGGGTGGGTACAATGTGTATATCCGTCACCCGCTCATCCTGGATCATCTGCAAGAACGTCGCCGGA
>JARRJQ010000241.1:0-6523 GCA_037388985.1 Desulfobacterales bacterium
AAAATTCGGCGGTATTGATATTTTGATTACCGCTGCCGGGGTGAATAAGCCCGGTGCCATCACCGAACAGCCCCTTGAAGAATGGGAATTGATTATGGATGCCAATGTTAAAGGCACCTATTTATTTTGCAAAGAAGTCGGCAAAGTCATGATCGATCAGGGAAGGGGCGGGAAAGTGATTTTACTCGGATCTGCCCGCGGAGAGCTGGGCATGGCCAATTACACGGCCTACAGCCCTTCAAAAGGCGCCATTCATCTGATGACCAAATCCTTAGGCTGCGAATGGGGTCCGCATAAAATAAATGTCAATGCCATTGCCCCGACGGTATTCCGAACCGCTCTGACCCAATGGATGTTCGATGACCAGGCGTTTTATAAAAATTTTTTAAAGCGTATTCCCATCGGACGCCTGGGCGAGCCTGAAGATTTTATTGGAACATTGATTTATCTAGCGTCAAAAGCATCTGACTTTATGACGGGCGCTGTTCTTTGCGTAGATGGAGGTTACACCGCCGGATAGAGGGAACCATGTCAAAATTGGAAAATATCGCCGTCATCGGCGCGGGAATGATGGGCCACGGTATTGCTCAAATTTTTGCCTTACACGGCCATCCAGTGGCTCTCATGGACCTTCAAAATAGCCTGCTTTCACAGGCGATCGAGAATATACAGGCCAATCGATCTTTAATGGCGCAAAGGGGAATCGTATCTTCAGCTGAGATCTCGATTCGCTGAGTCCGCCGGATACCATTCTGGCCACCAATACATCAGTCATTAGTATTACCCAAATCGCCCAAAAGTCAAAGCATCGAAGTCGAATCGTGGGAACCCATTTTTGGAATCCGCCTTACTTGATTCCTCTGGTGGAGGTTATTCGCGGGGAGCAGACCGATCCCAAAGTGGTTGAAAAAACCTATGCGCTGCTGCAGCGGGTGGGCAAGCATCCGGTGCGGGTTCACAAGGATGTGCCGGGTTTTGTCGGCAACCGGTTGCAACACGCGCTGTGGCGCGAGGCCATTTCCATTGTGGAGCGGGGTATCGCCGATGCCGCCACGGTCGATGAATGCGTTAAATTTGGCTTTGGTTTGCGCTTACCCCACCTGGGCCCCATGGAGAACATCGATATGGTGGGAACCGATCTGACTCTGGCCATTCATGACTATATTTTAAAGTATCTTGAAAGTGCTCCAAATCCGTCTGCATTGCTGCAACAGACATGGCCTCAAAAAGAAGCCCAGCGCTCGCGTAAAGAACTGGTGGAATATCTGCTGGAAGTGATCGCTAAAAAAGGTCATTGATCTCACAGAAACGTGGCCCGCAAAAGCCGGCTGTAGCAAAGCGGAAATCCCGGTTTATCCTCGAACCCAAGGTGGAAAATTATACACGAAGGCACAAAAGAAAGAAAACACAAAAAACCAATAGATAATTTCCTACGTTTATCATTTCGTGTTTTAGTGATCCCATTTGCCAGAGCTCAATTTAGGAAGGAGTGAACCTAATGAAAAAAGCAATTATCACCGCCGCACTGACCGGCTCCATTCATACGCCCAGTATGTCTGAATATCTACCGGTAACCGCCCGTCAACTGATCGATGAGATATTAGCGGTACATGCGGCCGGCGGAACGGCGGTCCATCTGCATGTCCGAGATCAGAAAACCGGATTGCCCAACGCGGATCAGGACAATTATCGAGAAATCGCAACCGAAGTCACAAAAAATTGTGACATCATTTTATGCACCACCACCGGCGGCAAGCTGGGAGAACCGGTTGAAAAAAGGGTGGCCGTGGCGTCCTCGCTCAAACCCGAACTGGCGACCCTTAATGCCGGTTCGCTGAACTTTGCCCTCTTTCATATCGTCGACAAAATCAAAGAGTGGAAATTTGATTGGGAAAAACAGTATCTGCAAAGCACCGACGATTTCATTTTTCCGAACACCTTTAAAACCATGCAGCAGTTTCTCGAAATTTTCGAAAAAACCGAAACCAAGCCGGAATTTGAAATTTACGACACCGGCATGATTAACAACCTGGCTTACCTGATTCAAAAAGGGATTGCCAAAAAGCCCGTCTATCTGCAATTTGTCATGGGTATTTTGGGCGGCATCCCGGCCACAGTGCAAAACCTGGTTCATCTTTATGAAACCGCCCGCCGGCAAATAGGTGAATTCGTGTTTTCCGTGTGTGCGGCCGGAAATGCGCAATTTGCAATGTGCACCCAATCGCTGCTCATGGGGGGCAATGCCCGGGTCGGCCTGGAGGATAATCTCTATCTGGAAAAAGGTGTTCTGGCCAAAAGCAATGCCGAACAGGTAGCCAAGATCATTCGCATTGCAAAGGAATTAGGCATCGAGCCGGCAACGCCGGCCGAAGGCAGAAAAATACTGGGATTGAAAGGACTAGATAAGGTCAATTATTAGAATTGATCTTCAAAATGTGTCTGAGGACACCTAAATCCCGAGCGGTATTGATCCGCCGGGCTTAGACGTGATTTCTCACCCAAAAAGGAGGATAAATTATGCAACGGAAAAACTTGTTGAAAATGATGATTCCGGCGATTTTAATCGGAGTCATGGTCGCGGCCTCGGGCTCGGTCTGTCTGGCTGCCGAAACGTACACGCTCACCTCGCTGACTGCCTGGCCCAAGAATGCCTTAGAGTCTCAGCAGTTTATAAAATTCCTTGAGCTGACCCAGAAAGAGGCGGATGAAAAATATCCCGGCGAGCTTAAACTCGTTTACAAGGGCGCCGGGGAGGTTATCCGCAACACCGAGCAAGTAGAAGCGTTGCGCACAGGGCTGATCGATATGGACTATGTCGCAGCCAGCTACTACACCTCCATCATGCCTGAAATTGATACCATGAGCTTAACCACCATGACACCGTGGGAAGAGCGCAAGGCCGGCGTCAACGACTATCTGGAAAAGTTGCACAACGCCAAAGCCAACGCGCATTTTCTGGGACGGGTTGGCACAGGCAGCCTTTTTCACCTGTTTTTGGCCAAACCGATCAAAACGGTTGACGACCTGAAGGGATTTAAGGTCAGGTGTTCGCCCACCACCATCCCCTTTATGAAATCAGTGGGTGCCGAGCCGGTCGGAATGCCGCCGCCGGATATTTACACAGCCATGGAGCGCGGCGTGGTGGACGGCTATATTTTACCGCCAGCCACCATTAAGGACTTCGGCTTAGTGAAACCCTCCAAATATATGGTGTATCCTGGCTTTTATCAACCCGTTATCTTCATCCTGGTCAATCTTGATAAGTGGAATCAGCTGCCCGCACACCTTCAGGAACTTTTAACCCGGCAGGCAGAAGCGTGCGCCCACTATTTTTTCAAAAATATCGCCGATGAGCTGCAAAAAGACCTGGGGGACTTTCAAAAGGAAGGCATGACTTTTATTAAGCTGGATCCGCCCGAGGCCAAAAAATTTTCCAAGATGGCCTATGACGCTTTGCTGAACACCGTCATGAAAAAGGCTCCCGAAGAGTCTGCCAAAATCAGAGATTTGATCACGAAATAAGAAAATGCTTTGGATCCGACCATATGGATTAAAACAAGCAAGGGGGGGCATGATTCGTGGCCAGACTACTTGATAAAGTTTGCGGTCTGCTGGCTGTGCTGGCGGGTCTGCTCCTCCTGTTTATCACCTTTTCCATCGGCTATTCCATTTTCGTCCGGCAGGTAAATCTGCCCAGCCCGGTCTGGGTGGTCCAGTTTAATGAGTATGCCTTGCTGTGGATCACGTTTTTGGCAACCGCCTGGATTCTGTTCAAGGATAAACACGTTTCGATCCAGATCCTGTCCGAGCGCCTGAGCGAACGCGGCCAAAAAATATTGGTGCTTATTCAAAGTGCCATGGGACTCGGCCTGTGCAGCATTTTGTGTTATTTCGGAAGCTACACAACCCTGGAGCAATACAGCAGAAAGGTGATCAACGTCCAAGCGGTTGACGTGCCCCAAGCCCTGGTGATCATGATCATCCCTATTGGTTTTTTTCTTTTAAGTCTCCAGTTTCTAAGAAAATTGATTACTGGACTGACCAGCCTGCGAAGCCATCAAGCATCGGGGCTGAAAGGTGAATTGGCTGCCGATGCCCCTGTGGTTGATTCGGCAAAAACCAACCCTGGAGAAAGGCGCTAAGATGGAATGGTGGGCGGTGCTGACGTTTTTTATCGTCGGTCTGATAATTCTGCTGCTGTCGGGCTTTCCGATCGCCTTTTCCTTTCTGATGATGGATTTTTTGGGCATTATCATTTTCATGGGCCCCGTCGGTTTGAAACAGGTCACCTTGCATATTTTCGCTTCCATCGCCACATTTACCCTCGCACCGGTGCCGCTATTCATTTTGATGGGCGAATTGATGTTTCACTCCCGGATTGCCGACAATACCATCGAGGTGCTGGATAGCTGGCTGGGCCGGCTACCCGGCCGATTGAGCCTTCTGGCGGCCGCCAGCGGAACGATTTTTGCCGCTACCAGCGGTTCGACCATGGCCAACACCGCCATGCTGGGTACGGTCCTGCTGCCGGAAATGAAAAAACGCGGATACAGCACGTCCATGTCGGTGGGGCCGATCATGGGCGTAGGCGGTCTGGCGATGCTGATCCCCCCTTCTGCGCTGGCCGTTGTTTTGGCCAGCATCGGCAAGATATCGGTGGGCCGTCTCCTGATGGCCGGCGTCATCCCCGGCGTCATCCTGGGCGCATTCTTCGCTGCCTATATCATTCTGACCGCGTGGCTCAAGCCGGAAATTGCCCCTCACTTTCAGGCTGCTTCCAATGATTTCTGGCCCCGCTTGATGCTGACCTTTAAGTATCTGGTTCCGGTGGCCTTTATCATATTTATGGTCATCGGATTGATCATATTGGGCGTTGCCACCCCTACCGAGGCAGCCGCCTCAGGTGTCATCGCCACGCTGATCGTCAGCCTGGCTTACCGCCGCCTGAACTGGCAGGTCATCAAGGCGACCCTCAACGGATCTCTGCAAATTACCGGCATGATTTTCATGATCATTGCCGCATCCAAAACCTTCAGCAGCATTCTGGCCTTTACCGGGGCCTCTTCCGGACTAACGGGTTTGGTAGAAGGACTTAAAGTCCACCCTCTGATCGTTATGCTGGGCATGCAGCTGATTATCGCTTTCATGGGAACATTTATGGAAGCCATTTCGATCATGATGATCTGTTTGCCCGTCTTTATGCCCATTGCGAGCCTGCTCGGATTTGACCCGGTCTGGTTCGGAGTGCTCATGCTCATTAACCTGGAAATGGGCCAGATCACGCCGCCCTTTGGGATGCTGCTGTTCGTCATGAAGGGGGTTGCACCCCAGGAAGTGACGATTCAAGAAATTTGCTGGGCCGCGGTTCCCTATATCATATTTGATATGCTTATTATCGCCATAATCATCGCCTGGCCCGTGGTGGCCCTTTGGCTGCCGGGGTTTTTGGGCGCCTAGACAAGGTAAACAATGAAATTCAAACAGCTGCAATTTTCGACCATTCTTTTCGGGCTTGAAAAAATGATCAAGCGCACGGCACGCAAGCACCCGGTTTTCGCCAGGCGCCTCAAAGAAAAAAATCTCACGGCGCAAATAAAAATCGTGGATGATTCCGCCGGGAGGTACTTTATCTTTGAAAACGGTCGGGTTCGATCCAAGGCCGGCATCCATCCCCATCCGGACATCTGCATGACATTTGTCAATGCCGCGGTTGCCGTTGAGCTTTTGATGCCGCCGCGCAATCAGCTCGCCATGATCCATGCCATGAAAAATTTTCAAATCGGAATGCAGGGTGACGAAGAGTTATTTATGTGGTTCAACGAAACCCTCAATCAAATTCTAACGGTCGGTCTGGAGTACGGTGTCGATCTGGGAAACGGCCTGCGGCGCTTCACCAGCAATACCAATGGCGGACCGGTGTTTGTCTATGTCCGGGAAGGCAAGATTGTCCGGATGACACCGCTAGAATTTGATGACCGCGATGCCAAGCCCTGGACCATCGAGGCCCGCGGTAAAAAATTTACCCCCCCGCGCAAGACCACCGTAAATCCCTATACCCTGGCCTGGAAATCAATGGTGTATTCCGACAAACGGCTGCTGTACCCGATGAAGCGGGTAGATTTCGATCCCGCCGGCGCACGCAATCCCCAAAACAGGGGGACCTCGGCCTATGAACGCATCAGCTGGGACGAAGCTCTGGATCTGGTCGCCGGTGAAATCCAGCGTGTCAAACGCGAATATGGTCCCGGTGCGATCATGAACGGCAGCGGCTCCCACCATACCTGGGGCCATCTGGGCTACTGGTTGAGTGCCCGGCTGCGGTTTTTCAACACCATCGGCTTCACGCCTGTGGCCCACAATCCGGACAGCTGGGAAGGATGGTACTGGGGGGCGATGCATCACTGGGGGCACAGCTCTCGTCTGGGGGCTCCCGAGACTTACAACACGGCAGAAGATTGCCTCAAACATTGCGAAATGGTGGTGTTCTGGTCCAGCGATCCGGAATCCACCAGCGGCGTTTACG
>JARRJQ010000242.1:0-6707 GCA_037388985.1 Desulfobacterales bacterium
TGATAGGATACGCCATACGAAATCGGCGCAAGCACCAACGGCCGGGGATCACTGCACGCTTCCGCCACCCTGCGTGCCAGGTAATCGGCATCAAATGCATCGGTATCCAGCGGCAAATGGGGTCCATGTTGTTCAATTGCCCCAACCGGCAGCAAGGCAACATCTATCTCTTTGAGCCGGTTGCTCGCCTGCCGCCAGGTTAACTCCCCCCATAAATAATTTGAGACTGCAGAAGAATCCATGTTCTGCTGCGACCCTGCCCGCGGTGCGACGGGCCCAAATTCAAACGGAAATGCCGCATTAACAGCCGGATCCGTCAAAATGTCAATCTCTTTCCACAAACGGCCGGTCCGCTTGACTGCTCCGTTCGCATGCTGAAGACAAATTTGATAAAGCCCTTTGCGCAGGTCGATCGGAATCGAGTTGAAGGGTGAAGATTTTGAATCAAATCGAAGTTTTAATATTTCCGGATGTTCTTTAACAGCTTCCGGCGGCAGCTCTTTCGTATCGATGAGGCCTTTTTGCATCAATGTATAAAATAAATGACGGGCGCCAGCCGCCTCCTGTGATACCCTCATATGGGGAATCTTTTTAAGACAATTCTGAATCTTCTCGGACGAATAACCGCACCGGACAGGATCGGCACCGATCGCTTTTATCATAGCGACGATTCGACGGCATTTTTCACAATTGCCGCAGGGATACATGCGCTCACCCTCCTTATGGGTGGCGTGGCAGGAAGTTTGCTGCTGCTGAAGATCGGGATAGCGTTCCACCAGTATTTTTTCAATCAGAAGCTCGGACAACGGCCTTAATATGGAAAACTGACTGATGCTCCAGCCTTTGCGCAAAAAATACCGGGATAGCGCTTGATCAAAATAAATACTCTGGTCATAGAGGCCGTCATAATGGGAGATCCCATGAAAGCTCCTGCGAAGCGTGGTGTCAAATTCATCACCGATGATCAACCGTGCGATACCCCGCCTGCGCAGCACGGGCAAAACACCAAAAACAAAAACAGCAACCGTCCACAGCCGAATCGGATACTGATCGGATCGGATGTTTGCAAAGTCCTTGCGGATAAAAGGCAACCGCTGCACCATCCAGGAAAACAGCCGATCGGAATTTACCCATACTCTGGCTGTATGGGGCATATGGTCTTTAAAATATCGATAGGCGTTAAGCGCGGTAAACCAGTGTCGCCCGGACTCGTTGATAAAAATCGGATGGACCTCTTGGCCGAGTTCATTGATCAGTGCAAAACTCAACAGACTATCTTTTCCGCCGCTGGATAGAACACAGTGTCGATTTTTCTTGGATGGCCAAAGCTGCCACTGTGGCGTGGATTTGGCTGCGGGCTTTCCGGGAAACTTCAACGCAGCCCGCAGATATTTTTGCTTTTTTACCGCAGGCAATCGTGCGCATGGACCGATCAGAAAAGGATTGGGTTCCAGAAATTTTTTGACATAGATTTCCCGGGCGGTATTTTCCGCCATCTCCCGAATGAAGCGGCGGTCGAGCTCGTCGAAGGTTCCGTGAAAAACAATGGACCCGCAAAACAAACCGTAATTGAGGGCGACCTGGGCAGCGATCATATCCGCTAAATTCCTCGATTCCGGCTCGGCGGGATCAAAAACCGTCTCTTCATAACTGTAAATGAGCTCGGTGCGATCTTCTTTTGCTTTCCAAAAAAGACGGTAGGGTGCAATCAGTCGCTTGGGCTCGATTTTAACCGGACCGATTTCCAGACGATCGAAGACTTCCAGCATCGCAATTGGATCATTACCAGACTTGCTGTAAAAATCTTTATTCAGGTTTAACTCTCTGTCATGCTCGGATGTCATATTATCCTCTTTTCCAATCTGGTTTGGCCCTGCCTGAAGCCCGCTCCCACTGAACCCGAAGGGCAATCGGATCTGCAAATGGCGGGAGCCGCTGCCGGCCGTAAAATAAATGTCAACCTGAAGGCTTCAGGATTTTTCTTGTTAACTGAAGTTGAGTGTGTGTCCTATGCAGGATATTTTTTCAGATAAGGAATCAAAATGTCAACCAGTTCCCCCGGCCCATCACGTAAGATATCAAAAGCCGGCAGTCCGATTTCTTTTTCGGTTGCCTCGCAAATCAACGGAACTTGATCATCGGATACGTTTTCATGGTTGATCGTCAAGGCCACTACCGGTTTAGCAGATAGCAGTTCGATTGCCTGAATTTGAATCGGCAGCGGCTGAATCGGATACCCCGGAAAACCGTCATATTCCAGGCGCGCCGGCGCATGCTGCAGGACAATCACATCGGGACGAGCCGCAGCCAGAATCTCAAAACCGCCGGGATAGGCCGGGTTCATCAGACTGCCCTGGCCTTCAATAACAATTACCCGCGGAGCTGCCTCCTGCCACGCATTGAACACTGCGTGCTCAATTTCACCGGACACGAAATCGTTGATCAGGGCGTCCATGACGACGCCAAACCGAGCGCCCTGCATCCAGGCAGTTTGCCCTGTGCCGATCATTTCGGCTGAAATGCCGCGGTCCTGGAGACCCTTGACAATCAGCCATGCAGTAGTGCGCTTGCCCACTGCAGAGTCCGTCCCCAAAACTGCGATTTTCAGTGCCTTGACCTTCTCGATCTTGCCGCTGAAAAAGTGCAGCCGGCTGCGGTCAGGTGGTTTGCGGATATCCCGGATTTTAACCTGATGCTGAGCAGCAAGCCCAAACATCTCAGGATCTTCCGATAAAAAATCATGCAGCCCGCAGTCAACATTAAGACCCTGTTCGATGGCTTTTTTCACATCCAGACGGGCTTCAGCGCTGAGTCTGCCGCCATCAGGCGCCAGACCTACAACCAAATGGGTAGCCGGCTGCCCGCCTTTGTGAGACTGCTGCAAGGCTTCAACGATGGAGGCATAAATTGGAATGTTCTTTGGCTGACCATCTAAAACTTTTGCCGCATCCATGCCGGCATAGCGCGAGTCTACTACCGAAAGAATCCGGTATCGATTGGTAAACCTGACCAAACCATGGGTCGTTTTTCCGTTGGGCGTGTTAAAGGCGCCTTCACAATAAACGATTGCATTGCCCTCCGGCAGTCTGTTCATGATTTCCTCCCGGTAAGTACAACAACATAGCGGTCTGCCGCCAGGGGATTTTTTTGATGGTGCTCCATTAAAGCGATCAAGCCGGCAGTTGAGGCTGGCAAAACCTGCAGTCCCTCTTTTTCCCGAATCAATCGTGAATAGGAGAGCATGGCCTTATCCGAAGCGTTAGCGCCCCAGCCGCCGGTTTGGCGGAGCGCCGCCAGGGCCATATCTCCATCGATGGCATGCCAGTTGATCAGCGGCTCGTTCACGCTGGTTTCTCTAATTTTTGATGGATTGAGGTCTTCACAGGTCGGCATATTTTTTAAAAATGCCTGCACAATCGGGTTTTTGCGAAACGAAGAACCCGCGACGATGCGCGGCATGCGCGAGGTTTTGCCGCGCCGATACAGGCTTAAAAAACCCCGATAGATGCCTGCAACGGTGGTTCCGTTTGAAACCGGAGCAGCAACTATCTGCGGTGCGTCCCGCAGTTCGTCGTATATCTCATAGGCAATCTGCCCGTAAGCGCGCAGCTGTGTCACCGTATTTTCTCCACCCGGGTTGGCATCGTAGAGCTCGTCTTTGTCAGCCTGGTGCTGGGAAACGGCAACGGCCTTTTCATAGTCCCCGTCAACCCGAATAATTTCTGCGCCGAGCTCGGTCATTTCCTTGATCCGGTTGGTGTGGTAGGTTTGCGGAATGCAAATCTTGCAGTGCAGCCCGGCAAAGGAAGTCGCCAGAGCTATTGCTACGCCGTAATTGCCGCAGGTGGCGACTGTTATGGTATCAAAACCACGCCGCAGAGCATCCATCGCCTGGGCGAACGCGATGCGATCCTTTTGCGTGCCGGTGGGATTGCTCCCCTCAAATTTGAGATAAATCTGACGCAACGCAACTTCCCGTTCAATGTTGCGCGCCCTCACCAGAGAGGTGTCCCCGACTTCGGAGTCGAAGATGTCCTCATAAGCTTCCAGTCGCTGTTCCAGAGGCAAAGACGGATCAGCTGATATTTTCCTTTGCTGATCGAGTTCCCGGACCACCTCAAAGGCCACGCCGGTGGCCCCGTCCAGCATATTGAAGGTCCCGTCATTTGGACCTGCTGGCGGGTGGTCTTCAAGATTGGTTTTTTCCAATTCGGCTCTCCTTTCGTTTTGTCCAAACGCTTGAGAATCAATCTTAGCGGTGAGCTAGAATACCATATTTTAAAACACAATGAAAACCTCAGCCTTATCCAAAAAGTTTTTCTCTCCGCGGCGGTCGCGCTTTTATTGCCGGATATATGTGCCTATCTATTGTTATTGACATTTGGTCAAAAGGTATTAAATATATGCGGTCTTGCTGGCTTTAACCCCTGCGCAGCCGATGGTCCAAATGAAATCCATACTCGTTGTCACAGGCGAGCAAAAGTCGCTTAAAGCCCTACGGCCATGTTTTTCTCTAAACCATGACCTGAACCAAGCCTCTTCAAAAAATCAGGCTGTGGAACTGTTGTCTCATAAACGCTACGATTTTATTTTTATTGATATTGACATCTTATTAGAAAAAATTCCCCCCGAAAACTATAAAAAAGCCCTGCAGCCTTTCAGGCAAATATACCCCACAATTGAAATCGTGGTCATGACGCCGCAGGATCAAATCCGGAAAGCCGTTAGGACGGTCAAGGCCGGGGCAAGTGGCTATCTTTCCTATCCGATTGATCCGGAAGAAGTGAAACATGTCGCCGAGGGCATAACTGATTCCATTATCAAGCGATCGGAACTGAACTATTTGCGGGATCAATTCTGGCGGGCCGATTCGCTTGAATTGGTACAGACAAAAAGCCCGGTCATGAAAACAGTATTTGAAAAAATCCGCTCTGTTTCCCCAACAAAGAGCAATGTATTGCTCATCGGAGAAACGGGTACAGGTAAAAGTGTTCTGGCTAAGCTCATTCATCAGCACAGTAATCGCCGGAATTCTCAGTTTATCAGTATCCATTGCGGTGCAATTCCCGATACGCTGGTAGAAAGTGAATTGTTCGGACATGAGAAGGGTGCTTTTACCGGAGCCATAAAAAGAAAATTGGGCAGGTTTGAAATTGCCAGAGGCGGCACCATTTTTCTGGATGAGATCGGTACAATTACACCTTCGGCCCAGGTAAAGCTTTTGCAGGTTTTGCAGGACGGGACGTTTCAACGGGTGGGCGGTGAAGAGACGCTTGAGACAGATGTTCGGGTGATCGCCGCCACCAATGCCGATCTAAAAAGTTCAGAAAAGATCTGTATTACCGGCTGGATGTATTTCCAATTGAAATACCGGCATTAACTCAACGCCTCGAAGACATCCCGTTATTCGTTGAAACATTTTTAAAGAAATTAAACAAATTTTCGGCAAAAAATATCCATGGCGTCGATCCGCGGGTATTAGACGCATTTTATAAGTATTCGTGGCCGGGCAATATCCGGGAGTTGGAGAATCTGGTTGAACGCGCCTATATCCTCGAAACCGCCGCCACGCTGACACCGGCAAGCTTCCCCAGTGAGTTGATCGGTATCGAATCCAAACCCGCGTTTGTCCCCTCAAGTGAGACCCTGACGCTGGCTCAGGCCAGACAGCTTGGCATTGCAGAAATCGAAAAAAATTATCTCAAAGACGCTTTAACCCGCAACAAAGGAAAAATTGGTGAATCCGCCAAAGCGTCCGGAATCAGCAGTCGCCAGTTTAATAAGCTGATGAATAAATACGGCATTAAAAAAGAAGAATTTAAAAAATTGTAATTTTTTTGAAAATCGACTTAATTTTTAATCAGAACCGGCGATTCCGAGAGACCTGTATTTCGGAATTCACATTTCCTGTCCCTATTTTTCATTAATTTCCACAAAAATTAAAGTTAAGATGACCTTTTCCCTCTAAAAAATCCCCCATTCAGCAAAAATCAAGAACCACGGGTTCCGACACCACATGGCATGTGCCATTAATTTAATATAATTCCAAAAGGTTATGGATTTGGCATACAAGTTGCTCAAATCGAATTCAGGTCTGATGAATTCTAAAATTGACCAGAACGTATCAAGCAAAAGATCGCCGATGATCAGTATTGAGGGTATCATAATTCCATCCCGCTGGGATAAACAGGGTAATATCGTTGAACTGACGATTGCAACCCGCAATGAAGAGGAATATCTCGTCGCGGATGAGAATCAGGTTACCAGGCTAAAACCCCTTCTCAGAAAAGAAGCTCAAATCCGCGGTAAGCTGAAGACAAAGGATGGCAAAAAGGTCATCAATGTAACCGAATTCAGGCAAAAGGGCAAGTAACACCCTGCATCATCCGTCTTGAGACGGAAATTATGTTTTAAAACTTAAAAATAAGGAGAAACCTAAATGAGCAAAAAAACAAAGAAGATTGTTACAGGAATTTTAATCATCGGATTTATTGCGCTGCTTGCGGGGATAGCTGCGGCCGCAGACGAAGTCAACATTACCGGCACAATTAATGAAGATAGCCAGCTGGTGGACGATAGCGGGATGGTCTACGATATCGGCGACACTGAAATGGGCAATCAGGTAATGGAGCTGGTCGGCAAAAAAGTTTCGGTCAAAGGCACGGTGATGGAGGCAGAAGGAACAAAGATTATCACGATCACCGCAT
>JARRJQ010000243.1:0-5319 GCA_037388985.1 Desulfobacterales bacterium
ATTTATTACTTCCTTATTTCCTTTTTTTATTACTAATCTAATATTTGAAAATGTTTTTGTCAATATAAAAAAACCGAAGTCGGCACAGGGCGTCAGGCGCCAAACGTTGGGCATCGGGTCAATAGTTCATAGCTGATAGCTCATAGTTCAATACGGAAGGCTAGCAGGCTGGAACGCTGGGAAGCCAGAAGACCGGGAAGCTAAAAAGATTAATTGGACACAGATTTGCACAGATGGTCACAGATCAAAAAAATTAAAATAATTAAAATAAAATATGTATTGATCTGCGTAACCCCAGTTAAATCCGCTTTGCTGATCTCTGCCGAGATATTTAACAGGGCGAGTCTGCGGATAAAAATAAAAGCGTATTTTGGGGTTGAAATTTGCCAATTGGCATATTATATTGGCAATAAGAGGTGGTTAAATGGAAATTAAAGAAACAATTGTGGATCGGTTCGGAAGAATCGTCATACCCAAAAAAATCCGTGAGGATTTCAACCTGCAAGCCGGAACTCAGGTCCGTTTCGAAGAAAGCAAGCAGGGTATTGTGATAAAGCCTGTATATGGTCAACCGAATCTTCACTGGAAGGATGGTGTGCTGGTATTTTCGGGCTCTGCGGTGGGCGAGCTAAGTGATGCACTCGAAAAGCATCGAGATGAAACAGCGCGAAGCATTATGAAGCCATGAAAACCCTTTTTGACACTTCCTTAATCATTGCCGCTTTGGTCGAAGCGCATCCGATTCACCGGAATGCATTTCCCTGGCTCAAACAAGCCAAAGAAAAAAATTTTGAATTAATCGTAGCCGCGCACACAGTTGCAGAGCTGTATGCGGTGCTAAGCACCCTTCCGACCAAACCCCGGATAACTTCTGGCGTGGCGTGGAGGCTTATTCATGAAAATATCGAAGCGGTCGCAAAGATTGTGTCTCTGACTGCTGCTGAATACAGCTCGGTTATAAAGAAAATCTCAGAAAAAGGGCTATTCGGCGGTATTACCTATGACGCTTTGATCGCTAAAGTTGCCGAAAAATCCAAAGTTGAACAGCTTTTAACGCTGAACCCCGATCACTTTAAACGTGCGTGGCCGGAAGGTGAAAAAATTATAGCAGCTCCATAAGGCTGCAATAGCTCATAGGTAATGTTAGTTGTTAGTGGTTTGTTGTTCGTTGTAAAAGTCAAACAACTGACAACTAACAACGCACCGCTGGCGTTTTTTTAGAATTGGACACAGACACCCGCCCGCCTCGCCTGAGTGAGCTAAAAGGTTTAGAGGAGATGTATTCACTATTTCGAATTGTTATTGCCTGCTTGCGGGTCCTTATAAAAAATACAAGAAATAAGAGTTGACAATAGTAACATATGTGTTACTATAAAAGACGAATACACTGATTATGGAACTAGTTGAATATTTGGACGAAAAGGGTCGTAGTCCTTTTGAGAACTGGTTTAAAAGGATCAATGCTCAAGCTGCGGCAAAGGTTACTACAGCACTTGTTCGACTGGAAGGAGGAAACACCTCTAACATCAAGAGCGTAGGTGGCGGTGTTCATGAAGTCAAAATAGATTTCGGTCCAGGTTATAGGGTTTATTATGGATATGATGGTCCTAAAGTCGTGATCTTGTTGGCTGGTGGGACAAAAAAGGCCAGAAAAAAGATATTGAGGCAGCAAAAAAGAGATGGGCCGATTACAAGGTTCGAAAAAAGAAAGAAATCTGAGAAAGGGGGACAGAAAATGCCTCTTACCCGAGAATTCAAAGAAACAGTAATGTTGCGGGCAAAACAAGATCCTGATTTCCGCCAGGAACTCATTGTTGAAGCGACTAATGCTTTTCTCGACGGTGATATTGATACTGGAAAACGGCTGATTCGAGATTATCTGAATGCAACTGAAGCACTTCCATCTATTGCCAGGGAGCTAAAGCAGAATGAAAAAAGCATTCGTCGTATGGTGGGCTCGCGAGGAAATCCGACATTAAAAAATTTTGCCAATCTTCTGAATGCATGTAAGCGGCGTGAAAGCTTGGAGCTGCATGTCTGTCGTGAATTAATCCGCTGTTACCCAAACCCATCAGTCAATAAGGATAACAGAACTCTGAATTTCTAAAATCTTCCACCTTGTAGCTTCCACCATATACCGTAGACCATTTACCCTGAACCTTTCACCACATACACAGACAAACACAAATATAAATACCGTTATTTGTTAGTCGTTGGTTGTCCGTTGTAAAAGTCAAACAACTGACAACTAACAACGAACTACTAACAGAGTTTTTTTAATCTGCGTTAATCTGCGAAAATCTGTGTCCCATTTAGAAACATCATCCCTCAAACCTTAGTCCTCAGTCCTGTACATCGCTCCAGCCGCCGCCCAGCGCTTTGAAAATAGCGACCAGATCGGTGGACACGTTGCCGGTGCTCTGGATCAGGGAGTCCTCGGTAGCGTATAAGGATCGCTGTGCATCCAGGACGTTGAGAAAATCCGTATTGCCCTGGATGTAAAGCGTTGTCGCCAATTCCACGGCTTTTCGATTGGCGCCGACCGCTTCACGCAGGGCCCGGCGGTGTTCCTCTTCTTTCGCAGAAGCAATCAGTGCGTTTTCAACCTCCTGCAAAGCGGTAAGCACCGTCTGCTGATAGGTGATCAACGATTGATCTTGAAGGGCGCGTTGTTGTTCGATGTTGGAGCGCGTGCGAACCATGTAGAACAAATTCCAGTTCACCGAAGGACCAAAAGACCAAATCCGGCTGGCCCAGTCGAACCATGAGCCGAAATCGCTCGCCCTCACACCGGCCGAACCGGAAAGGGTGAATCTGGGAAACAGGTCGGCCGTGGCCACGCCGATTCGCGCCGTGGCCGCATGAATCTCCGCTTCGGCGCGGCGGATGTCCGGGCGCCGGCGAAGCAGATCCGATGGAACGCCCAGCGGAACTGATGGAGAAGCAAGGGGAATAGCCGCTACCGGGGACAATTCCCGGACCAGGGCTGCCGGATCCCTGCCCAGCAGGACACTGAGGCTGTAAATCGTCTGTCGGGCCGAAGCCTCCAGCAACGGGATCAGGGAAGTCGTGGTTGCCACCTGGGCATCGGCGTTGGCGACATCCAGAGCACCGACGAATCCGGCCTGGAAACGTTGGCGGGTCAATGACGCACTGTGCTTTTGCGTTTCGAGATTCTTTCGGCCAATGGCAATCCGTTCCTGAAAGGCGCGTAGATCGATGTAGTTGCGCGCAACCTCGGCCGTCAAAGTTACCAGCACATCCCGGCGCGTTTCCATGGCGGCTTGCAGATCGGCGTCGGCGGCCTCGATCGCCCGTCGGACACCGCCGAAGATGTCCAGTTCCCATCCCGCATCGAAGCCCGCCTGATACTGATTGCTGATATTGCCCTCACTTTTGCTGCTTGTGCCGCCCGGGGTTCGGCTGCGCTGATAAGCGCCGGTGGTGTCCACCGTCGGTCCGATTCCGGAAGCAGCGACGCCTCGCGCCGCGCGTGCCTGGCGGATGCGTGCCTCGGCCAGCTTGAGGTCGAGGTTGGCTTGAATGGCCTGTTCAATCAGCGAATCAAGCGTCGGATCGTCGAAAAGGGTCCACCAGCGGGTGATTTCCTCTTCGGCCGGGGTGACCGGTTGAAGTTCAGCGGTCGCCCCGGCCCAGTCGGCCGGCATCGTTGGCTGCGGCCGCTTGAAATTCGGACCGACCATACAGCCGCTCAAGATCGCCAGAGAGAGCGATAGAATCAGGGTCAGGCTTAGCCTGCCCGTTTGTTTTTGCAAAACGCGATTTGCTGTTCGTCGCATATTTCACGTCCTTTTTAAAGCCCTATAGGGATTTTACGCCTCCGGTCCGAAATTATTCGTAGCGCAAGGCTTCAATTGGATCCAGGCGCGAGGCTTTCCAGGCCGGGTAAAATCCAAAGACCATGCCGACTCCGGCTGAGACCAGCACGGCAGCGGCGATGGCCGCCGGGGAAGTTTCCACCGGCCAGTGCAGCAGCAGCCATACGAGATAGGATCCGCCATGGCCCAGCAGGATACCCATTGCGCCGCCCACCATGCAGAGGACCACGGCTTCCACCAGAAATTGGCGCAAAATGTCCCTGGCCCGGGCACCGACAGCCATGCGCAACCCGATCTCACGCGTCCGCTCGGTAACCGAAACGAACATGATGTTCATGATACCCACACCGCCGACCACCAGCGAGATCATTGCCACGCACAACAGCAGGTTGGTCATCAGGGTCGTGGTGGAAGACAGCGTATTGGTCATTTCGGTCATGTCGCGAATGATGAAGTCTTCCGGCTCGCCGGCTGCAATACGATGACGCTCGCGCAGAACGGCCGTGATCTGGTCGATGGCAACCTTGATCTCGGCAGTGCTTCGGGCCGCCGTCAGAATTTGATCGATATTGGCAAAACGCACCGGCATGGGATTATCGGCCGCCTGAACCGTAGACCTTTCGGGATAGAGGCTCGGCGCATCGCCGGGATAGAGATTGCTCAAAGTGTTCACCGAGCCGGAAGTGCTCTCTCCGGCGGCGCTTTGATTGGTATTCTCCAGAGAGCTGCCCGTCACGCGGTACTTGATTGTCGTCCAGGGTGCCAGGAGGATGTCGTCCTGGTCGCTGCCCATCATGTTGGCTCCCTTGGCGCTCAGTACGCCCACCACCCGAAAGGGGACGTTTTTGACGCGTATCTCTTTGCCGATAGGATACTCCCCCTGGAACAGCTCGCGCGCCACAGTCTGCCCGAGCACGCAGACTCTGTTGGTAGTGACAACGTCGTGTTCGCTGAACATCTCGCCTTCGGCCATCGTGGTCCACTGGCGAATGTCCAGAAACGACGGTGTCGTCCCATAAATGGATGCAGGCACCCAGTTGCGGTTGCCATAAACCACCTGAGTGCGGGCGCGGACTACCGGGGCGGCGCTGCTAACAGATGGGCACCGGTGCAGGATCGCCTCGTAGTCCTGGGGAGTGAGGGTGGTGATCGTACCGATGCCGAAGCTTATACCTCCGCTGGCTGCCGTACCCGGCCGGATCATCACAACGTTGGCACCCATGCTGGCAATGCTTTTCTGCAGGGCCGACGAGGAACCGGCACCGATTTCCATCATGGCGATCACCGCTGCCACACCGATGACGATCCCGAGCGTTGTCAGCATGGCGCGCAGCGGGTTGCGCTGCAAGGCATTCATGGCCGTTCGGACGATGCGGTATATTTTCATCCTGCACCTCCCATTGCTGCTGCAGCGGGCAAAACGCCTTTCGGTAACGGCCATTTTTTCGGGCGAGCATCGAAACTTCGGTCCATGATCATG
>JARRJQ010000244.1:0-5994 GCA_037388985.1 Desulfobacterales bacterium
ATTCGACCTTTGATTATGGCCTTTGAGGACCTTCACTGGGTAGATAAAAGTTCAGAGGATGCATTGAAATATATTTTAGAGAGCATACCGGGGGCAAGGGTCTTATTGATATTCACCTACCGCCCCGAGTTTTTCCATACCTGGGGCGCCAAATCCTATCACAACCAGTTAACTTTGAATCGGCTTTCAAATCGAGAGAGCCTTCTTGTGGTGTCTTATCTTTTGGGAGTCGAAAAACTCGATAATGATCTCGAAAATCTGGTCTTGGAGAAAACTGAAGGAATTCCCTTTTTTATCGAAGAATTTATAAAGTCCTTCAATAATTTGAATATGATCGAGAAAAAAGGAAATAGAAGCCATTTAAGGCAAGGTATTTCAACTTTATCGATTCCTTCCACTATTCAGGATGTGATATTGGCTCGGGTAGATTCGCTGCCTGAAAAAGCAAGGGAGGTGCTCAGGGCGGGATCGGTGATTGAAAGAGAGTTTACATATGAACTTATAAAGAAAGTAACTGGAATTCCGGAACAGGAATTGTTGTCACTTATGGCCATTTTAAAGGACTCGGAACTCCTCTATGAAAGAGGAATATATCCTGAATCAAGATATATTTTCAAACATGCTTTAACTCATGAGCTAATCTACAATTCCATATTAACTAAGCGAAAAAAGGAATTGCATGCCATTGTCGGTGAAAGCATAGAAGAGATTTATAAACAAAATATTAGTGAGTATTACGGAGTGTTAGTTGGGCATTTTATTGAAGGCGAATGTCATGAAAAAGCAGCTGAATATTCAAAACTGGCATCTAGAAAGGCCCTAAAAACAGCAGCAATAAATGATTCAATAGAATATACCAAGAAGATAATATTATCTTTAGAAAAATTGCCTCAAACACCTGAGATTCAAACGATGATAATTGATGCTTTGGAGCGGAACAATTTTGTATTGAAGAGAATTTTCAGGAAGCATTTGACTATTTAGAAACAGCATTACGCGTTTCTGAAAAAAGAAAAGATATTGTTTCTACCATATATGTGAACTTTTGGTTGGGCTATGCCCTAGCTGCAAATTGCCAATTTGGAAGAGCTATCGACCATTTAGAACAAGTGCTGAATTTTCATCTCAAAGCAAATAATCTTGCATGGATAGCAGTATTGAAAAGCCTCATCAGTTACTTATTTTACTACCATAAGGGAGATATATATAAAGCCTATAAACTATGCCAGGAGGCTGTTATAATTTCAGAGGAAACTGGAGACATACATCCAAAGCTATTCGCATATTCCTGTTATGGCGTTTCTCTATATGCAAAAGGAGCTCTAAATGAATCCAAAAATGTTTTGCTAAAAGCTCTTGAATTAAGCGAAAAGGCTAACCAGGTTTGGTGGAGGATAGGATGCAACATATACATCGGCGAAGTCTATTTTTATATTAGGGAATTTCAAAAATCACAATATTATTTTTTAGAAGCAATTAAACGTTTAGAAAGAGAAAAGATCTATCCTAGTTTTCTGAATTTGAGTAAAACTGCTTTAGTTCGGGCTCAAGTTGCTGCGAATAGTGTAAATGTTGATATTGAATCATTGGAATCTTATAGCTCTAAGAATATGTTTGGAGTTGTTCATGGCTGGATAAAAAGATCAATTGCAGAGATACTATTGTCTTTAAGTAACGAATATTTGCTTGAAGCGGAGGAATGGATAGTACAATCTATCAACGCGGATAAGAAAAATGGTATGAAGTATCAATTAGGTCAGGATTATGCGATCTGTGCTGAAATTTTGAAACGAAAAGGCAAGAAAGCAAAAGCTATAGATAAATTCAAAAAGGCCATAGATATTCTTGAAGAATGCGGCGCGGATGGATGGGTTGAAAAGTATGAGAAAGAATTAACTGAACTCTAAAAACATCCGCTAAGTTTCATATGCTATATATTGTGTATAGCGGATGACCGCAAGGATACAGATATGACATCTAAATATCTGCAATAAAATTGTTTTATTAAAATTAGCGGAGAGCGGGTAGTGCGTAATTTCTCTTAAAATGTCAATATTTCACCCGCATCCCTAACTTTAGGTATTAATGCACAAGCGCAATTATCTGTGTTTTTACGGTGCACCCGAGCCGGGCCCGCCACCGGTGCCGGATCCACCGGGACCGGCACCAGCGCCGGGTCCACTGCTCGATTGACCGGGTCCACGGGTTGGATAATCCTCGAAGAGCTTTAGCAGGAAAAAGGTCTTTTGCCCCGCAACAACGCTGGTTTCGATCCGCCCCTTATGTTCCCATGAATAATTTGGGGGAAGAAGCAGCACGTATCTGCCCGCGGCAAGTTCAACCGGCTCAAGCGGCGTGATCCCCAGAAACAATTTTTCTCCGGCGCAGGATTCCTGATAGTTGGTGATAAGCCCGAAAAACGCGCTCGTCTTTTTGCGTTCATACTGATCAAGCGGGCAGGCATACAGTTCGACACCGGCGTAATTGCATTCGATCTCGAGATACCCTTTACCGCCGGACGGCCCCGGCTTTACCGCCTGGTCTGAAAATGCCGGCAGACCTCCAAAAAGATAAGATACGATTAAGGTGATAACGACGGCAAATACGCGGGTTTTCATTTTTCACCATTTTCTTTTTAGATTATTCCCGGAGCTGCGGTCAAATCTGCTTTCTCCATATCAGATACGCCTCTTTTAATCTACGCCCCTGCCGCGGATTTTTGTCCGGCGTTCAGTGCTATAAAAAGCAGCGCTGCAACCAAAAAATTAACCAACCCGAAAAGAACCGGGATCAGCGCCAGCGCAACAATCAGCGCTGCAGCAACCAGGCTCATGACTAAAACGTTCAACCGCGCGCGTTTTTCCCCGCGAACCAGCAGTTTGGCGCCATAAAGCAACAGGCAGGCAACAATGATTTCAACCAACAGAATCATCAGGCTTTCCAGCCCGACCCTCACGGACCCGGTTTGCCCGATAAATCCCAGCCACTCATCATTGAGCTCGCGATAATAATAGCCGTTTATGATCTGGTTGATGGCATGGGCATAAAGAAATACGCCGGGCATGCCGCTAGGGTCATCTCTATCATCGGGGGTGAAATCCCGGGGACTGAAAGGCGTTTGAAAATAATCTGTATTAAGATCAGACAAGCCGATCAGCACAATTCGCCCTGAAAATGACGCTTTATCCGCCCATCCGTTGTAAACTTCGTGATATGAAACTTTTTTAAAAGGTGTTCGGGCAAAAGCCAGCCACATCCGTCGGGGAATGCGTTTGCCGATTAAATGGACGCCCTTGCCGTCGATCCGGGGGGTCAGTCGAAGCTTCTTCGCTAATACCTGCACAAACAAACTCGGCTTATCCACGGAAGTCCCGGAAAGCTTCACCGTGTCCCAGGCCTTTAAATACATCACCTTATTAATCCATGTCAGATCTTTTTTTAGAGAAATACTTCCCCAGTCCGCGGTTTTGTAAATTCCCGGCTCTTGTGCATTTTCAGCCTGACCCAGCACCACCGGAAAATTATTCTCATGCGCCCAGCTGAGGCCTTCGATAAATTTTTCGGTCGCTCGCCTGGCGGGATCATCGTATGCCGGCGAAAACCAGAAATCAAAACCCACTGCTTCGGCCCCCAGGCTGTGCAGCGTTTTGATGACCGTCGGATGATATTGGCGCCACATTTTGGGATTGGAAAGGTACGGCCCGGGCTGCTCTTCTCCGTTTTTGATGTTCATCTTTTTGTGTTCGTCGGGCCCGATGGTGACGACGGTGACCTGCTGAGAATTCGGCAGTAGAACGACGCGACACTGCCAGATTTTGGTCAACAGGTTGCCGTTAAAATAATTGATAAACGGCATAACGATAATCATCACCAGGCAGGTGAGGCCGATAGAAAAGAGCAGGGGCCGTTTGGCTATAGTTAAAAATTTCAGTCCGGCGGCACGGCTTTTCTTGGCGGTTCTCAGCGCAATCGCTTCGGGTTGCCAGATCACGCGATAAACGCCGACGGGGTCGGCAATATTTTTAACGGATTGATCTCCCAGATAATCAAAGCCCAGGGAAAGCCTGTTTTTGACCTGCTGGTAAACGGATCCGGAAATGCAGATGCCGCCGGCCTCAGCCAGCGCCTCCAGTCGTGCGGCAATATTGACGCCATCGCCATAAATGCGGCTGCCGTCCTGGATGACATCCCCGAGGTTGATTCCGATGCGGAATTGCATTTTACGGTTTTCAGGCAGCCCGGAATTCTGCTGATCGAGCGCCTGCTGGATTTTTACGGCACACTGGACGGCATCGACCACGCTGGCAAACTCGGCCAGCAGGTTGTCACCGGGGGAGTCGACGATCCGACCTTGATGGGCCTCAATAACCGATGCCATAATTTTACGACGGTCCTTCAGCGCTTGAACCGTGGCGACATCATCTTCACCCATCAGCCGGCTGTAACCCTGGACATCCGCACTCAGGATGGCCGTTAATTTGCGCTTGACATTTTGCGGGTCCATAAAAAAGTTTCCGGGCTATGTTCAGGTTGAGGAAAAGACATAAAACCGGAACCTGTCCCAAAAATGGATCTAAAATCCCGCTCTCGCGAAACAATGCGCCCAATGCGCGGCCATTGAATACGTAAACCCATTTTTATAAGACAGGTTCTATTAACAATTAATATTCACGGTCTAAAATTGTCAAGTAAAAGGGCAAGATAGGACAAGCCCGGCGTCGCTATGGCTTGCCGCGCCGAAACTATTGTAGCGTAAGCGGGCGAGCTAAGATGCGGCATATAAGTCACACCGGAGGGAAAGCAATTATTTTTCTTTGAGATGTCAAAATAATTGATCTTCGGGTCATTCTTGAAATTTTGCCTGATGAGCATTGTAATTTTCTCGTCATCATATTGTTCACCGAGACTGCGCTCGTCAACCGCAGATTTATAGTCGGATTTAAAATTCGGATTCATTTTCGGTAAAGATCTTCACTCGAACTAATGGATGATTATTTTGCTTGTAAATTTTTAACTGATAATGATATCAAGCGGTTTTTCAATGTAAAACGAGGATCTGGAGTCGAAAGTTGGGAAACGATAACCGGGACAGCATCCTTTTGGGGGGTGCCGCAGCCATTTGCGTGGTCTTTTTCTGGTCGGGTTGGATCGTCATCAGCCGGTTCGGAGTAACTCACCACCTGACCATATACGATATCACCGGACTCAGGTTCGGTATCGGGGCGGTAGTGACCCTGCCCTATATTATCTGGAGCCGGGCCTGGCGGGGTCTCACCCCCTTGCGCACTCTTATTTTGACCCTGACTGCGGGGGCGCCTTACGCTCTGCTGTCCTATTCCGGGTTTATTTATGCGCCGGCTGCCCATGCCGGGGTGTTTATGAACGGCTGCCTGCCTATATTCACCGCCATCTTCGCCTGGATCTGGATCGGTCAAAGGAGTCGATTGTCTCAAATTGTCGGCCTCGGCATAATCCTGGCCGGAGTTTTTCTGGTCGGTTATGATGGGTTTGTATCCTCAGTCGGCGGAACCACCTGGATCGGTGATCTTCTGTTCCTGGGGGCAATCGCCATCTTCGCCGTCTTTATGAATGCCAACCTGGTCTGGTCCATCGTCCCCGCGCAGGTTATCTTCTCGGCGACCATTGTCAGCGCCGTCGTCTATATCCCGATCTGGCTGTTGTGGCTGGACAGCAACCTTGCCGTTGCTCCCGATTATGAGATTCTGCTGCAGGGGGCATACCAGGGTCTGGTCCCCGGTGTACTGGGCATATCCTTCATTAATATCGCCGTCCGCCGCATAGGCCCGCGTGCAACATCGGCCTTTCTTTCCTCCGTGCCCGTCGTGGCAGCCCTGGCGGCCATTCCGATCCTGAATGAGCTGCCGGGTGTGCCCACCTGGATCGGCATGATCGCAGTCACTTTCGGCATCCTGCTGGCACTGGGTATCATCGGTTTCCACAGGGAAACTTCGGCTGCCGGCAAATAAGCCTATT
>JARRJQ010000245.1:0-5285 GCA_037388985.1 Desulfobacterales bacterium
CATCACTGGACCGCATGGGCACCACCGATGTAAAGGAATCCGTAATACTTAAAATATTTTCGTGGGTAATCATGGCACCTTTGGGTCGACCGGTGGTGCCCGAGGTGTAAATCATCATGGCCGTGTCCTGAAGATCGATGGCATCCATGCGTTGCTGCACGCTGTGCGGATGATCCTGAAGAAAGGCTTTGCCCCTGGCGCTAAATTCATCATAGAAGATGATTTTTTCGTGGGAGAATCCCCAGAGCCCTTTTGGCTCCCAGACCACCACGATTTTGATGTTCAACTCGGGCAGGATCTGCAGCACCTTGTCGACCTGTTCTTCATTTTCCACAAAAAGAACCTTGGATTCTGAATGGCCGGCTATAAATGCCACCTGTTCCGACGCCGAAGTGGAATAGATCCCGCAGGTGACACAGCCGATCGTCATGGTTGCCAGATGGCAGATCAGCCATTCGGGGCGATTGTCTCCGAGGATGGCCACCCGATCACCCGGCTGCAGACCGATGGAAATCAGAGCGGCGGCCACCTCCTGCACCATTTGGCCGTATTGTTGCCAGGTAATCCGGTTCCAGATACCGTAATCCTTGTGCCGCATAGCGATGCGCTGCTGCTGGTCGTTGACCTGTCTAAAAAACAGATGGGGAAAAGTCGCTGCTTGAGTTGCCATCACCATGTCCTCCTTTTTTTGTACAGCCGCCATCCTTTGGGAGAAGCGGTTTCTTTTCCCACCCCCAGATAGAGTTCCTGCACATCTTCATTTTCCTGCAATTGTTCGGCGGTTCCCTCGAGCACGATACGCCCGGTTTCCATGATGTAGCCAAAAGTGGCAATGCTCAGCGCCAGCTTGGCATTCTGTTCGACGAGCAAAATAGTGGTGCCGGCCTGGCTGATTTTCAAAAGGGCATTATACACCTCACGGGCCACCAGGGGTGCCAGGCCAAGAGAAGGCTCATCGAGCATCAGCAGCCTGGGACGCCGCAGGATCGCCCGCGCTACGGCCAGCATCTGTTGTTCACCTCCGGAAAGCGTTTCGGCCTGTTGGTTGGCCCGGGATTTGAGAATGGGGAACAGTTCGAAGACAAAGCCAAGGTCCTCCTGGATGCCTCTGTCTTTGCGACCCCAGCATCCCAGATCGAGATTTTCTCGGACGCTCAGTTCGCGAAACAGCCCCCGATCTTCAGGCACGTAGACGATTCCCAAACGTGAAATTCGTTCCGGAGCCAGCCGATGAATGCGTTTGCCCTCAAATTCAATGGTTCCCTTCTTTGGCTGGTCTTTAAGCAAACCGGCAATGGTTTTTAGCAGGGTGGTTTTCCCGGCCCCATTGGGTCCCAGCACGGCAAAAATCTCTTTTTCCTTTATTTGCAGCGAAAGTCCGTGCAGCGCATAAATGCGATCATAGTAAAGGGTTTCGATCGTTGCGACTTTGAGTAAAGGCGTCATCACTTTTTCTCATTCTTCTCCCAAATAAGCCTTGATCACTGCGGGTGTTTGCTGCACCTGCTCAGGCGACCCTTGAGCAATCATTTGCCCGTAATCCAGAGCGATCATGCGGTCTGCCAGCCTGGAGGCAATTCTAAGATCGTGTTCGACCAGCAGAACGGCGGTTTTATATCTGCCGCGAATTTCAGTGATTCGATAAGCGGTTTCTTCTTTTTCTTCGGCGGTCAGTCCGGCAATCGGCTCATCGAGCAGCACCAGGCGGGGCTCCATCGCCAGAGCGCGGCCCAGCTCCACGCGCTTCTGCACGCCATAGGGGCAATCGGAGACCCGGGCCTGCCGAAACGCTTGAAGATCCAGGAAATCAATTATCTCTTCCACTAACTTTCGGTGGCGCAGCTCCTCGCCCCGCAAGCGCAGCATGGCACTGAATGGGTTTTTGCGAAACTGATTATGCCGGCCTAGCAGCAAATTATCCAGGACCGTCATATGCAGGAAAAGACGCAGATTTTGAAATGTGCGGGCAATAGCTCGATTAGCAACGGCGTCGGGGGAAAGCCCCAGCAGGCTTTCCCCCTCAAACAGAATTTCGCCGTCATCCGGTTTGTAAACGCCCGATATACAGTTAAACAAAGTGGTTTTGCCGGATCCGTTGGGCCCGATAACGGCCAGGATTTCTTCCTGCTCCAGATCCAGGCTGATGCCGGCCAGGGCCTGGATGCCGCCGAAGCTGACCATCAGCCCCTGAATCTTCAATAATATCATAATATTAGAAAAGGGGCTGGAAAATAGTGTACGGCTCAAGGGCCACAACCTTGCCGCCTTTGGCAATGCCCATGCGCGAGGCGTTGTTTCCATGCCGGCGATCGGGCGCATAGGTCACCCGGGCCCCCATGCCTTCAGGCTTCCATTCCTTGATCATTTCCATGCCTTTGACCATGGTTTCAGGCGTTAGATTCGGTCCGGCATTTTTGAGACCCTCCACCAGATGCATCATGGATGCGGCGCCAAAAAGCGCAAGATATTCTCTGCCTTCGATTTTGGGATTGTATTTTTTCATGATATCGGCGACCCGGTCTGCGGCTGGATCGGAACCCGGTTGACCGGAATTTCCGGGAAGCCCGATATAGGTGCCTTCCCAGGTGGGGCCGGCGATTTTGTACATGATGGGATCGCCCAGCGTAAAGGTCGTCAGAACCTTGGGCTGGTAGCCGATTTTGGCAATTTCTTTGGTGATAAGGGCACCGTGTTGTGGCGTGGGGTACATAATGAGGGCGTCGGCCCCGGATTCTTTGAGTTTAAGCGCGTGGGTCGCCAGTGAGCGCTCGGTGACCCCGTAAGGAACCGCGCCGACCAATTTGGCCTTGCCGCCGGATGCGGCGACACCTTTTTTGACGCCGACCAGCGCCATTTTACCGTAGTCGTCGTTTTGATAGAAAACCGCAATGGTTTTGGCCCCCAGCTTTTTGATGGCATAAGCGGTCAGATACTGCGCTTCGTCTTCATAATCCGGGTAGGCGATGAAGATATATTTCAATTTTTCTTTAGGCAGTCGCGCCCAGATTCGGACGTCTCCGTAAGCAGTAATCAACGGCACATTATTTTCCGGGAAGTAGTCCTTAGCGACATTGCAAATAGCCGTTCCCAGCAGACCGCACACCGCAAATATTTTGCCTTTCATTTCCTGAAGGTTGGCAAGCGCCCGTGCGGGATTGTAGCCGTCATCTTTGAGGATCACTTTGATTTTGCGACCATGGATGCCGCCCTGGTCATTGATGTAATCTGCCCATGCTTTTCCGCCAAGGCCCGTAACCCCCCACAGGGCCGCCGGTCCGGAAAGCGGTGTGGTCCATCCAACCACGACCTCGGTGTCCGTTACGCCCGTAACCTGTGCGGCGCCCACAACCATGGGAATCAGGAAAATTGTCGCAAAAAGGGTTCCGACCTTAAACAAAGTTTTCCGCATGTTGACCTCCTTTCTGAAGCCGTAATTTTTATTCAATTAATAAATAAATTACATTAGAAAAAGCACGTTTACTTGTCAATTTAAAAACTTGTCCGCTCGAAAAAGTTCGACATTTAGCTTCGCATCAAGACGATTTAGGCTTTTATTTCAGATCAAATCGAAAATCACCGGAGCAGGTACCGTCGACGAGCATCGAGCATTTTTTGGTTTGCGGATTGACGCTGTATTTAATTCCCAAACTATCGATCCAGCATTCAACCCTGTAAATCACACCACATTCATACTGAGCGATCACCCCCAGGCGCTGCATCCCCTTGTACGCAAAGCAATTTTGGGGTTCAAACTCCCAGTGTAAAACGTTTTTAGCCGGAAAACTCATGCGGATGTTCATAAAGTCGCCGATAAATAATGCAGCGGCATTTTCAAAGAAATTTTTGAATTCCGCAAACGTCTGAATGTGTTTTCCCTCGATGCCCATCGCGCGTATCATTCGGCCGGTCTCTATCGGAGCCAATGATTTAATGGCCGCCTTGTTGAGCATATTGGTCTTTTCGATACCCAGTTCCTGGAGGCAATGATAGAACCACATGCCGTCATGGGTCATCCAGCATTTCTTCAGAAGCTCGATTTGTTCTTCCGTTTTAATCTGACGCAATGGTTTCATGTCTGCTCCCATCTGTGCCGACACCGGCCGGCACATCCAGCCCGGCGGCTGCGCCGGTCATTTGGTCAATTCTTTCCGGAACGGCACATTAGTCATCCTCCGGATCCGGTTCAGGCATGAACTTATGGATATAGCCGGTATGGAAATCTCCCTTGCGAAATTGCTCATCTTCCATAATCTTGCGGTAAAGCGGAATGGTGGTTTTGAGCGGCATGATTTTGAATTCTTTTAGCGCTCTTTTCATAACGGCAATCGCAGCGTCCCGGGTCAGCGCATAGCAGATGAGCTTGGCGATCAGGGAGTCGTAAAATATCGGCAATTCATAGCCGGCATACAGGTGGGTATCCAACCGAACCCCAAAACCGCCCGGTGGGTGATATTTTTCGACAATTCCCGGAGAAGGCAAAAAGTTTTTCTCCGGATCTTCGGCATTAATCCGGCATTCGATTGCCCAACCGCGCTGCTTGAGATCATCATAGGCGTAGTCCAGGGCTCCGCCCGCTGCAATCCGAATTTGTTCTTTGACCAGGTCAATTCCGGTGGTTAATTCAGTAACCGGATGCTCAACCTGAAGGCGGGCATTGATTTCCATGAAATAGAAGCTGTCATCGGCATCCAGCAGAAATTCCACCGTACCGGCGTTAAAATAATTAACCGCGGCGGCAGCCTTTAGCGCGGCAGCGCCCATCGCCTTTCTGAGTTTAGGGGTCAGCCGGGGCGAAGGGGATTCTTCAATCAGTTTTTGATAGCGTCTCTGGATGGTGCATTCGCGCTCGCCCAGGTGGGCGGTGTGGCCGGATCTGTCGGCCAGGATCTGAAACTCGATGTGTCGCGCCGGCTGAATGACCTTTTCAATGTATAAGGCGTCATGGCCGAAGGCAGCAGCGGCTTCGGCTTTCGCCACTGCAAAGTCTTCACGAAGAATCTCTTCATTATCGCAGATTCGAATTCCGCGTCCGCCGCCGCCGCCGGCGGCTTTAATCATGGCCGGATAACCCAGCGCTTTGCAGAGATTCACAGCTTCTTCCACAGTTGCGATACCGGCCGGACTGCTGGGAATGACCGGTACACCGGCTTGTTCCATGATCCTTTTAGCGGCAATTTTGTCACCGGCAAGCCTTAGGTTTTCAGGAGTGGGGCCGATAAAAACAAGGCCCGCTTCCAGGCATGCTTTCGCAAATTCATCTTTTTCAGCTAAATATCCATATCCCG
>JARRJQ010000245.1:5294-8007 GCA_037388985.1 Desulfobacterales bacterium
TCAATATTGAGATAGCTTTTGGAGCTGATAGCCGGCCCGATGCATACCTGTTCATCGGCTATTTGAAGATGCAGGGAGTTCGCATCTGCTTCCGAATAGACCGCCACACTTTTTATGCCAAGCTCGTTGCAGGCTCGAATGACACGCACGGCGATTTCACCGCGGTTGGCAACCAGAATCTTTTTAAACATCGTTTCCAAGACCCGCTTTCAATAAAATCTTAATAATGATTTTGTTTAAAAATTTTTTACCACTAAAACATATAATTAGCTGGGAGGCTGGAAGGCTATGAGGCCGAAAGGCTTGAGGGGTTAGAATAATTCGATTCTTCAAGCTTTCTGGCCTCCCAGCTTTCAAGCTAACTTCTGTATTTCGTGCTTTCGTGGTTCATTTTTTCTTTTTTGGCTCCCCGAAAAATCGGGATTTACGATTTGCACAAACCGGCCTGTTCGGTTTAGGCTTTTTCGATGACAAACATCAATTCATCATCTTTGAGCGGGGTTTCGTTTTCGGCAACAATTTTGATTATTTTTCCATCGGTTGGGCTTGTGACTTTCTGGAAAACCTTCATGGTCTCCAAAAGCGCCAATATCTGTTTTTTCTTTACCGTATCTCCCTCCTCGACATAAGCGGGTTGATCCGGTGCCGGTTTGCGATAGAAAATTCCCGACATGGGGGCGCGCACTTCGATTCGTTTTGATCCACCTGTTGCAGCTGTCATTTTTTTGAGGTTCCTTCCTAATTTGAATTCATTCTGAATGCGGCCGGATTCAAAAGCGGCTAGTAGCCTTCGATTTTGGCAATGATTTCCCGCATCACCTCGTCGGCCCCCGCGCCGATCGAAAGGAGGCGAGCATCGCGATAATACCTGGAGATCAGCGTTTCATTCATGTATCCTAATCCACCGAACATCTGCAGACAACCATCGGCAACTCTCATCACCAGTTGGGCGGCATACAGTTTGCCCATGGAAACTTCCCGGGTCACATCGAGCCGCGCCATTTTCATTCTGACAATATGATAGGTGAGCTGTTTCAAACATTCGATTTCGGTCAGCCAATCGGCCAGTCGGTGCCTTAATACCTGTCTGGCGATCAACGGTTTGCCAAAGACAATTCGTCTGCGGAGATGATCTACGGTCATGTCGATCATGTCTTTTGCGGCAATATAGGCAAACGGCAGTGCGGCAAATCGTTCGTGCTGAAATTGCTGCATCTGGTAGACAAAGCCCTGACCTTCTATTCCAATCAGGTTATCAGCCGGAACCCTGACATTGTCCAAAAAGAGTTCGGCCGTGTCGCTGCTGCGAAGTCCAAGTTTATCCAGTTTGCGACTCACGCTGAATCCCGGCAGATGGGTGGGAACGACAAAAAGACTGAACGAGCGGTAACCCGGTTCATCGCCGGTTCTGGCCAGCAGGGTCAAGAAATCAGCCTGGGTGCCGTTGGTAATGTAGATTTTGGTTCCGCTGATGACATAGGCATCGCCATCCTTTTTTGCAGTGGTTGCAATCGCGCTAACATCGGATCCGGCGCCGGGTTCGGTTATGGCAATTGAGGTGACCATGTCACCGGCGATTGCCGGCTTTAGATAGGTTTCTTTGAGATGCTCGCTGCCGAACTGTTCGATGGCAGGAGTGGCCGAATGGGTCTGAACGCCAATAGCGACCGGAACGCCCATCCCCTGAACGTGGCCGATTTCTTCCAGAAGGACCAATTCATACCAGTAGTCCAGTCCCTGGCCGCCGTATGTGGGGTCATAACGAATGCCGAGAAATCCGAGGTCACCCATTTTTTTGAACAAATCATGAAGCGGGGCCTCGCCCTTTTCTTCCCATTCGTCCATATAGGGATTAATCTCTTTTTTCACAAAATCTCTGACAGCCTGACGAACCATTTCATGGTCTCTGGTAAAATAGATTTGATTTATGGAGTTCGGTTTTGTAGCCATGGTTTTTAGATGTTCCTTGAGCGTTATCTACTATTTTTGAGATAGCTTCTATTTAAGATGGCTTGGGGTCCTTTTTCCGTGCAGCTATAAATTGCCTGGCGATTTCTTTAGCATGCGGTGTTTGCAGCATAATTGCCTGGTGGGCGGCCTCCCAATCCAGCATTTCTTTAAGCGTTTTATCAAAGCTGGCGTCAAGGCCCTGTTTAATTAAGCTGAGGGCCGACCTTTGTTTCAGGGCCAGATTGTTGGCCAGAGACTCCACTTCATGATCAAGAGATTCATGCGCAACGGATTTGTAGATCAAGCCGATGGCGGCGGCTGCTTTCCCATTAATTTCGTTTCCGAGCATGGCGAGCTCTCTGGCTTTGGCCAATCCGACGAGGCGCGGCAGAAAAAAGGTTCCGCCGGCATCGAGAATCAAACCCAGATGAATAAAAACCTGGATAAATCTGGCGTCGTCGGCCGCCAAAACAAAATCAGCGGCCAAAGCAAGGTTCGCTCCGCCTCCGGCCGCCACCCCTCTGATCATGGTAATTACGGGCTGGGGAATTTCGCGAATCTGCTGAATCACGCGTCCCAATTGCCTTACGCTCTGCAGCCATTGGTCGGATGATGCCTCCTGGGCCAAAAGATTCATGTCCGCTCCGGAACAAAAATGCTCGCCGGCCCCTTTGATAATAACGACATGGATATCTTCGTCTTTTTGCATCCGGTTCAGAGCATCCTGCAACTCAAGAATCAGTTCCTCATTCATCGCGTTCAT
>JARRJQ010000246.1:0-9656 GCA_037388985.1 Desulfobacterales bacterium
CGCGGGGACAGATTCTATGTGAACTATCGCTACTCTAAAGAATCTGAGGAAATTAAAAATTCTGAAAACATCCAATCCATATCGGGCAAATTAACCCTGCAGGTGACCGATCGCCTGTCCATGCTTGCCGAACACCAACAAAACATTGAATCTAATTTACGAATTCGAACCACAGCCGGTTTCTCATATAAAGCCCAATGCTGGTCATTTGATTTTAAATATATCGACGAGCCCAATGATCGAGCATTTACATTTAAAATCAATCTGTTAGGCCTTGGAGGAGTCGGCTACTGATAACCGTAGCGATTAAAAAAATTGGATCATGAGCAAATGGAGGATAAACGATTAGAGCGTCTGTGGTATGTGTTGCATACCAAAAGCAGATTTGAAAACGTGGTCAATGAAGGCCTGGGGAAAAAATCCATCGAGGTTTTTCTGCCGAAAGTTACGGTCAGAAGCAAACGTCGGGATAGAAAAGCCATGATTCGCGTACCCTTGTTCCCGGGCTATTTGTTTGTTAAAACTGATTTGGCACCTCAGTCTCATCTTGAGATTGTAAAAACCGCCGGCGCGGTTCGGCTCATTGGCAGCCATCAAGGACCCGTTCCGGTCCCCGATGAAACCATCGCGTCTTTGAAAATCATGGTCGCCACGGACCATCCGGTAACAACCGGTTATCGATTGAAAAAAGGAGATAAGGTCCTGGTCGTCAGTGGGCCGTTTGCCGGCGTGACCGGAACTTTCGCGCGTTACGGTGCAAAAGGCCGCGTCGTTGTTAATATCGAAGCTCTCGGGCAATACGCCGGAGTGGAGGTCAGCGAAGACGAAATTGAAGTGTTGCCCAAAATATTAAGATAACCGCTTGACATCTATTAGAGTTTTAGCTTATAAAATTCGCAAATTTACGCTTTGGTGTATTTCGAAAAAGGAGGTTCTATGAATAAGTTGGAGCTCATCTCCGCGCTGAAAACAGAGGCCAATATTTCGAAAGCGGAAGCAGCAAAGGTGGTTCAAATATTTTTCGATAATATGGCAGATGCCATGGCGCGGGGAGAACGGGTTGAGATTCGCGGTCTTTGCAGCTTTTTTGTAAAAAATTACAAGAGCTATACCGGTAGAAATCCGAAAACTGGAGAGCAGGTCACCATCAAACCGAAGAAACTTCCCTTTTTTAAATCCGGAAAAGAACTAAAGGATCGCGTCGATTATTGATTGTGCCTGGGTTTAAGTCCAGGTACAGAAGGTGTGGGCAAGCAGGCTGCCGCCGTTGCCCTCGCAATGGCATGTAACTGCCAGCGGGAAAACACCGGATTCAAGGCTGCTGATCAGCCAGACCCAACCCCCGACAGCCCGCCTGTCAAATCCGTTGTGACATCAATCGAACCATGTGGTGCATGCAACTCGTGCAAAAAAATTGCGTCCGGCAAACATGCGGATATTATCCGCGTTCAGCCGTCCGGTTCATTTATCAAGATTGCACAGATTCGAGAGTTGGTTCAAACATTGGCGATGAAACCATACGAAGCCAAAATCCGGATGGCAATAATAACCGACGCTCAAGCTCTCAATGATGCAGCTAGCAATGCTCTGCTTAAAGTATTGGAAGAACCGCCGGAACGAACGATACTGGTGCTCATTGCCACCCGCAAATCCGGACTTTTGCCAACAATTGTATCTCGATGCCAACAGATCGGCTTTAATCCAATCTCAAAGGAAAATATTGCGCATCTGCTGAGTGAAGAATATGAGCTGTCCGAAGAAACAGCCGGGATTTTGGCTGCAATGGCCAACGGAAGCGCCTCGCGGGCTCAGGCCATGGCCCGCAGCAACTGGCTAAGATGGAGAAAATGGTTACTGGACGAAATTGAAGCACTATCATTGCAAAAGATGGATCGCCTGTTAGCACTCGCCGAAAAACTATCCACTGAAAGACAGGGTGTTTCAGATGCGCTGGAGGTCATCAAAATTTGGTTCAGAGATTTGATCATCACGCAATATGATCCCGGCAAAATCATCAATCAAGATGTGGCGAACAAAATTAAAATTGCGGCAGGCAGAAGCACCGTGCCAATTTTGCTGCTCAAAGTAAGCGCCGTTCAACAAGTCCAAAACCGGCTGGCAGCTAACACGAATTTACGGCTTGCCATGGAATGTCTGCTCATCCGGCTGGCACAGCAGTAGGTGGTTAGACCGGATCGTGCGATCAGAAAATTGATAATTTTAAAACGGTATAATTTTTGACCCGGCGGCGATTATAAAGTCATTGCTGAAAGCTTTTCTTGAGAGAACTAAAGATAGAGCCATGAAAAAAATAGTCGGCATACGATTCAAACCTGCAGGTAAGGTCTATGATTTTGACTGTGGTGCCTTTGTTTTAAAACAGGGAGATCATGTAATTGTCGAAACGGAACAGGGGCTCGGTTTCGGAACGGTGGTTGTGCCCCCTTCTCAAAGCAAACACCGGTCGTCGGACAGGCCACTTAAAAAGGTCTTTCGATTGGCTACTGAAAAAGATTTTAAACAGCGCGAAAAAAATCTGGCCGACGAAACATCAGCGCACGCTTTTTGCCAAGAGTGCATCCGAGAGCTGGGGTTGAAGATGAATTTGTTTTCAGTTGAAAAATCCTTTGATGAAAGTAAATATACGTTTTTCTTCACAGCCGAGGGACGGGTTGATTTCCGGCAGCTGGTAAAGATGTTGGTCAAAGAACTTGGAGTCAGAATTGAGATGCGCCAAGTCGGCATACGCAATCAGGCTAAAATGTGCGGCGGTGTGGGCCGCTGTGGTCGTCAATTATGCTGTTCAACCTTTTTAGAAAAATTTGATCCCGTATCAATCCGGATGGCCAAGGAGCAAAGTCTTTCGTTGAATCCGACTAAAATTTCAGGGCAATGCGGACGTCTGATGTGCTGTTTAGCCTACGAGTTTGAAACGTACCAGGAGCTAAAAAAAGATTTGCCCCGTCTGGGCAAAACGGTCATAACCCCCAGTGGCAAAGGCAGAGTTGTCCGTCATAATGCCATATGCAACCGCATCGCTGTGCGGTTGGAAGATGATCTGGAAATCGAATTCGGAGCGGACAAAATAACCCCGGCAGAGGATTAAAAAGGAAAATGAGCAGACCCTTTTACGTAACAACTCCCATTTATTATGTAAACGCACGCCCGCATTTAGGTCATGCTTATACCACCATTGTCGCTGATGTCATCACTCGGTTTCATATGATGCGCAAAGCAGAGGTTTATTTTCTTACGGGAACTGACGAGCATGGAGACAAGGTCGTCAGAGCAGCCAAACAGGAAAACCTGAGTCCCAGGGCCTATGTCGATAAAATTAGCCAGCTTTTCAAAGACCTGTGGCCGCAGCTCAATATTTCCAACAACTATTTTATCCGCACAACCGATGCCGCCCATATGGAAGTTGTAAAGCAAATTCTTCAAAAAATTTATGATAGGGGTGATATTTATTTCAGTGAGTATGAAGGCCAATATTGTTTCGGCTGTGAACGATTTTACACCGATCGGGAATTGGTCGACGGAAAATGTCCGGATCATGAAACAGCGCCAGAAATTATAAAAGAAGCAAATTACTTTTTTAAGATGAGCAAATACCAGGACTGGCTCATCAATCACATTAAGCAACATCCGGGATTTATCAGACCTGAGCGTTACCGTAACGAGGTGTTGGCATTTCTCAGAGAGCCGCTTGAAGACCTTTGCATCTCTCGGCCAAAAAGCCGATTGCAGTGGGGCATTACCCTTCCTTTTGATGAGAATTACGTTACCTATGTCTGGTTTGATGCTCTTTTAAATTACATTTCAGCACTTGGATATCCCGACGGCGAATTGTTTCATAAATTCTGGCCGGTGGCCCAGCACATCGTTGCCAAAGACATTCTAAAGCCTCACGGTATTTACTGGCCAATTATGCTCAAAGCTGCCGGAATCCCGACTTACCGGCATTTGAATGTACACGGATACTGGAATATCGAACAGAGCAAGATGTCGAAAAGCCTGGGCAATGTAGTCGAGCCCTTGCAACTTAAAAATGTCTATGGCTTAGACGCTTTTCGGTTTTTTCTGATTCGCGAGATGAACTTCGGACTGGATTCAATCTTTGGCGAGAAAGTCTTGGTGCAGAGGATCAATTCGGATCTGGCCAATGATCTGGGCAATCTTTTTTCTAGAATTATTTCAATGGTCCATAAATATTTCAAGGGCGTCGTCCCGCAAGTTGATTCGCAGGCTGAGCAGGAATTGGGGTTCGACCTGCAATCCTTTGCCCTGAAAACGATTGATGAATTTGAAGCTTGCATGGAATCCTTTGAATTTCATAAAGCTATGATGGCTGTATGGGAATTTATCGGACAGATGAACAAAACCATCGACACGACCGCTCCATGGGTTCTGGCCAACCTGCTTGAAGGGCTTCGAATCATTGCCGGCCTCGTTTACCCGGTCATGCCTGATACGGCTGCAACGATGCAAAAACATCTTGGGTTGGATCCAGATAACTCATTTTATCTCCTCGATCGACTCAAAACCTGGAAAATGATCCCAGCGGGAACGAAGCTTCTAAAATCAGTGGTTCTGTTTCCAAGAATTGAGATGGAAGAAAAAATTCCGGATTCAGAGATCCAATCACGTAAGGAACAAGCTGTTTTGGATATCAAACCCGAAATTACCCTGGATGAATTCAGTCGCATCGACCTGCGGGTGGCAACCGTTACGCATGCCGAACAAATCCCCAAGGCAAAGAAACTGCTGAAACTGGAAGTAGATATGGGACAAAAACGAACCCTGGTGGCCGGTATTGCCGAAAAGTACTCGCCTGAGGAACTGGTTGGCAAACAGGTGATCGTCGTTGCCAATCTCCAACCTGCTAAACTCATGGGGATCGTTTCCAACGGTATGGTGATTGCCGCAGTGGATGATTCCGGTCCGATTTTGGCTACCCTGGAAAAATTGGTGGAGCCCGGAACGCCTCTTAAATAAATTAAACCCCAAATTCCAAAATCCAAATCTCCGGGTTAACTATCGAGGTTCCAGGTGTCAGGATCAATGGATAAGCTCTGAGTGCTGAGGACTGAGGACTGAGCAAAAAACCATTCCCTACACCCGCCTAACCTCAGTCCTCAGAACTCAATCCTCAGTCCTATGTTTGCAGACCTGAATCCTGAACACTAAAACCTTTGAAGCAATATTTCTCTATTTGGAATCTAAAAGATACACTGCTGAAGTCTTGACAGAATACTTGACCCGGCCCAGCTGATCGGCGATAATATTATTTTGTGGAGAGGTTCTGGCACCCCATTGATTTGTTTGGTTCTCAATGTTTCGGCTCGAAGCCATTTGATGCATTTAGAACCCATCTCAAAAAAGTGGATCAGGGTTCCCCGCTTAAAAGCGGGATTTCACATCTTGATTAAAAAATTAATGTGTTCAACAGGGCAAGGCGCGGTTCGGCGAAAAAGCGGAGCATACACGTTAGTATGTGAGTCCCGCCTATGGCGGGAAGCCGATCCGCAACACAGCCATGAGCCCTCAGACGCTTTTTTGAGATGGGTTCTAGATGATTTTTACCACCACCAGCGTGACATCATCGGTCTTATCAAGCGGATAGCGGAAGTTGTCCACCTGTCCGATGACGGCCTGAATTATGTCTTTAGCCGGTTGATTTGCATGCTGGCGAATGACTTCTTTAAATCGTTCTTTACCGAACATCTTTCCTTGCGGGTTTTGTGCTTCCCAGATGCCATCGGTTCCAATTACGATCATCTGGCCGGGTTTAATCTCCCGCTCAAATTTTTGATAGACAGCCGTCTTCGATACGCCCAGCGGCAGCGCATTGCCGGCCAGTTCTTCAAATTCGTCGCTTTGACGGTCATAGATCATTGCCGGATCGTGACCGGCGTTAACCCAGTCAATGATCTGATTGCGGCGGTCGATTTCGCAGATGAACAGCGTCATAAAGCGTCCGGAATCTTCGACATCCCGCGAAATCTGTCGATTTACATCAGCGACCACCTGATTCAGCTTGCCCGAACGTGATGTGCGTTGCCGCAGAAAAGCGCGGGCGGTGGCCATCAGCAGTGCCGAAGAAATCCCATGATCGGCGACATCGCCGACAACAATACAGATCCTTTTTTGACCTTTCTCAGCGGTCCTCAGATAGTCAAAATAATCCCCGCCGGTTTCTTCACAATAGAGGCTGATGCCGGATATGTCCAAGCCCTCAACTCCGGGGTCATTTCTGGGCAAAAGATTTTGCTGGACTTCCATGGCCAAATCCAGGGACTGTTGCATCCGCTCACGCTCTTTGAGACCTTCGGTCATTTCATTGATCACATCACCGGTATAGCCGATTTCATCATTGGTGGTGACCTGTACCTTTTTGTCAAAGCGGCCGTTTCTGACCCCCCGCAACGTTTGGATAATTTCCGTAAAGGGAATGGTTAAATTCTTGCTGACCAGTCCTGTCAGATATATGCCAACCGCTAAAAAAACACCGGCATTTATGTATATCGATATTCGCAATTGATTTAAGGTTGTGGCTGCATCCTGATCGAGGCTGCCAACTCGCATCATGATGAGCATGATCGTTATCAGCGGTATCAAATTGCAGGCAAATAACAGAGCGGCCAGTCGCGTGCGAATTCTTATGCGCATTGTTCTGGGGATCGATGTCAGGCCGCCATTGGGGAAAAATAGAGGTGCCAGCTTCTTTTGTAAAATATGCTCCAGTAGAAAAAAGGCCGTCGTAATTGTGATCAAACCGGTGCTGATATTCAGATACGCTGAGCGCTGAATTATGTTGGATCCACCACCATAGGCCCAATGAATCGCGGAATAAATAACGGCGGCCAAAAGCCACATGCTCAAATCCAGAGAAATGAGCACAAAAGGCTCATTTAGCAAGCGCCGGCTTGCAGTTCGCTGTAGATTTCGCGAAGCAGATTCTCCCGAGAAAATTGCATTCAAACAGCGCCGAATCGGTTTTTCATAAACCAGGGTGGTTACGGCAACAAAGACAAAGGCGCAAGGTGTGAAAAGCGCATCAACCCAATAGGCGATCGGGTTCGTCCAGATTGTTTCAGGAGAACTTCCTTCGGCTATTATCATGAGACCATTTACCAGAAATACGCCGACAAAGTTTGCCAGGAAATTGGCACCCAGCATTTCGTTTTTAAGATGTAATTGCATGCTCCTTGTCATTTTAGCGAACTCCGATAAAGGAAAATAATTTGGTTAAATGTTGGGTGTATGGTTTGTTAATCGGTTGCTTGACTTTGTTTGGCCTCAATCAGAATATATTCGTTAATCTTCACATACTTCAATATCAATAGGAAATCAAAATTATTCCGGTCTGGTACCGAACACCTAAATTCGCAAATCTTTTTCTGCGGCAGAGTGCATCCGTTGAGATGCTTTAGATTATTATTTTACATGTCTGCCAGGTATGTTATGAATAGATCATAATCCAGCGTAGTCGGATTTTTTGCCATCCAATTTAGTTCCAACATCAGTATTAGCGGAGGTTAATTATGTCGCTAAAAACAGGAGAGGAATATATCGCATCCATTAAATCACTGGGCCTGAAAGCCCATATCATGGGCAAAAAGACCGGTGATCTGACTAAAAATCCTCTTGTCGAACCATCGATAAAGGCCGTCGCCACTACCTATGACTGTGCCCATCAAGAAGCGACCAAACCCCTTTATCGCGTAAAATCTTCGTTGTCCGGCGAGGAAATCAACCGCTTCACCCATCTGCATCAAAGCACCGAAGATCTGATGAACAAGGTCATCATGCAACGCCACTGCGGGAATATAACTGCCTGCTGTTTTCAGCGGTGTGTCGGGATGGACGCCGCCAACGCGGTGTGCAGCGTGACCTATGAGTGTGATCGGGAACAAGGCACCGACTACCACCAGCGGTTTAAAGATTACTGGCGCTGGGTGCAGCTGCAAGATCTGGTTGTGGATGGGGCCATGACCGATCCGAAGGGCGATCGGGGTAAACGCCCGAAAGATCAAACCGATCCGGATTTGTTCTTGCGCGTTGTCGAACGCAAAAAACACGGAGTTGTCGTTCGGGGAGCCAAATTTCACCAGACTGGGATGCTCAATTCCCACGAAATCATTGTGATGCCGACAATGAGCATGCGCGCCGGTGAGGAGGACTGGGCGATTTGTTTCGCGATTCCGGCAAACACCGAAGGCATTCGTTTCATCTACGGACGCCAGACCAGTGACACCCGCAAATTAGAAGAACCCAAGCTGGATGTGGGCAACCCGATCTTTGGAGGTCAGGAAGTGATGACGGTTTTTGACAACGTCTTTATTCCCGTAGAGCGGATATTTTTAAATCGTGAAATCAACTATTCCGGAATGTTGGTTGAGCGTTTCGCTGCCTATCATCGCCAAAGTTACGGCGGATGCAAAGTGGGCGTGGGTGATGTTTTAATCGGCGCGGCAGCCTTGATTGCCAGAATGAACGGCGTGGAGAAAGCTTCTCATATTAAAGATAAAATTGTTGAGATGATTCATCTGAATGAAACGATTTACGCATGTGGCATCGCCTGCTCGGCGGCCGGCCACCGCACGGAGGCCGGCAATTATGAAATTGACATGCTGCTAGCCAATGTGTGCAAGCTGAATGTGACCCGATTTCCGTATGAAATCGCCCGACTGGCAACCGATATTGCCGGCGGGTTGCTGGGCACCATGCCTTCATCCAAAGACCTGGACGATCCAGTGGCCGGACCCTTTATTAAAAAGTATTTGACAGCCTCCGATGAGGTGGCGGTGGTTGATCGTATTAAAGTGTTGCGTCTGATTGAAAACCTGGTGGCCGGGGCCGGATCGGTGGCCTATTTAATCGAGTCCATGCACGGTGCCGGACCGCCCATGGCCCAACGCATCATGATCGGTCGTCAGGCGGATCTGGAAGGCAAAATCAATCTGGTAAAAGGCCTTTTACGCATTACCTAACCCGGACAAGCCGGTTGGAGCGCAGCGTAAATCCCGATTTATCGGGGAACCAAAAAGGATTAATTAATCACGAAAGCACGAAAGGATTAAAACACGAAAGAAAAATAACATAAATTTCGTGCTCACGCGGCGCACATGCCGCGCAAGCGCTGGCGCTGCGGGAGCGCCTGCGCTGCGCGTTTTAGATTTCGTGTTTTCGTGTTAAAATCCGCCTCAGGCGGATCATAAAATGCAAAAAAATTACCATTAAGATTTTAAAATGCCAGGTAACAAGGTAATTTTCGATGGCTGAAAGAGTGAAGAAATTTAAAACTGCTGAGCATGTGGCCGAATTGCTGGAGTCGGCCGATTACATTTGTTCAAAAGTAATTGCCACGGTTGTTTTTTTGGCTCAGGCCACCCGCAAGCCCGTGCTGGTGGAAGGCCCTGCCGGAGTGGGCAAAACCGAACTGTCAAAAGCCGTCGCCCGCAGTCTGGGGCGTGAACTGATTCGTCTGCAGTGCTACGAAGGGCTGGACGAAACCAAAGCGCTCTATGAATGGGAGTATGCCAAACAGCTGCTTTATACCCAGATGGTGAAGGAAAAAATCGATGATGTGGTTTCAGGCTCAAAAAATTTGCCTGAAGCAGTGGATCGTATTGCGGCACAGGAGGATGCTTTTT
>JARRJQ010000247.1:0-16421 GCA_037388985.1 Desulfobacterales bacterium
TTTAACCATACGCGAGCGCCGTCAAGTGTCTTACGGTCATATGCGGTTAGGGCAAATTTCCCCCAATCAAGCACCTGGAGAAAACCGTTGCCGATGGTACAGGGTGTCAGCAGTTGAACGGCGTCGGGTAAGCACACGATTGTTTCGGTGACCACATTTAGATAAGGTGTTGCTCCCACTTCCTTGAGGCCCGCCTCGACCATCAATGCGCCCAAAAGAATACCCGGCGACCGATATCCATGAAATTCCTCCATCCGGATAACAAAATCTTCATAAGAAACGCCGCATATTACTGTACCAGGCATAATGGGCCCTCTAAAAACAACGGGGTTTCATAACAATCAATCCTCAGATCTTTTGGGCGCGAATCAACACCCCTTCGGTCTTCGGCGAACTGTTAAAGCCGGTTTGACTAACCAACTCGACCTTTTTAAAACCTGCCAGCTCAATCAGTGCCAGGAAATCCTTCCCCGGTATCGCCCCGCCCTCTCACTGATGCCAGCTTTTAATGATTTGTTTCTTCTCTTTTGGCAATTCTCCAATTAAAACCTGATCGGCAACCATCAGCCGACCGCCGGGCCTTAAAACCCGAAAGGCCTCCGATAAAGCCCTAGACTTGTCCGGAACGAGGTTAAATGCGCCATTTGAAATCACAACATCAAAATCCTGATCTGCAACCGGTAAATTATCAGCCAGTGCTTCATCAAAAATTATATTTTTTAGATCCGTCAGTGAAAGGTTTTCTCTTGCGCGTCGCAGCATTTCCGGCGCAAGATCAACTCCGACGACTTGGCCTGAAGGGCCAGTCATCATCGCCGCAAATATCGCATCCACACCCGACCCGCATCCGACGTCCAGAACCTTTTCACCTTCATTTATCGGCCCCAAAACAAAAGGATCTCCGACGCCACAGTAAGAATTCGTTACCGCTTCAGGCAAAGCATTGATCAGCTCGGAGCTGTAGTGCAATGCCTCCAGACCGGCCCGGCCTGTGGGATACGCGAAAAGATCCGTAGGATTTGTGGCTACTTTCTTATATTTTTTACGAATGGCTTTTCGGATTTTATTTCTGTCTTTGTTTGTTAAAAATGCTTCCATTATCAAACCGCTTTCTCATTTAACAGGCTTTCTCTTAGACAAAATATAATTGATTTATTAAATTGAAAGGTGCCGTATACGTTAAACCTTAATTAACAGCAGTCCTGACCGAAACCTAGTCTATTAGATTTTGAACCGCTGTCTGCCGAATAAACACATTTTTCTGATTCCACTAAATAAAATAACCGGCATGCTCAACATGAAATAGATGCTGTCGCGAACCAGCATTACTACAGGTGAATCGATATGCCCGCCTTGGCCGGCAGTGAAACATCCGCAGTCAAATTCATGGCCGCGGATAAAATTAATGGTCAAAGCGATGATATACGCCAAAAGCAAACCGTCTATCATAATGGCTGCGGAACGCGGATAAAGGCCGATAACCAGCGCCAATCCGGTGACAAGCTCCAGAAAGGGAATAATAATGGCAATCAAATTGATGGCAACCGATGGAAAAAGGTCATATCCGTAAATAATCTTGGCAAATTCGGCAGGCGCAGTGATTTTATGGAAACTGGCATAGATAAACGTCAGACCGAGAATCCAGCGTGCCGCCAGCTCGATCCGGCTGTTATTTATGATGTGCCGGAATTGATTATTCAACCGGATAGCCCTCTGCTTTCCAGCCCGGAAAACCGTCGATAAAAATCCTTACATCGGCAAAACCGGCTTCTGAAAGTAGCCGGGCCAGATTATGGCTGTCTTCGCAGGTTCTGCCCGAACAATAGGTTATCAGGGGTTGATCCAGTGCATGCCGGTTTAGAAAAGATTCGATTCTCTCATCGAATTGGCCTATCGGCAACGATACGGCACCCGGGATATGGCCCTTTTCATAATTGTCCTGTGAACGGGCGTCTACAAAAAGAACATGGCCTTTATCAAATATCTCTTTTGCCCAGATGACACTGTCGATTTCTTCCGGCTTTTTTTCTTCAGCCGGTTGAGGATCAGCCGTAATCACGCCTTTTGCCGTATTCCACTGTCCCACCAGAGCGATTCCCCTGGGCGAGATGAAGTTAACCATTAGGCCCAAGGCTACAGAGGCCACCAGCAGAATGATAATTTCTTTCACCGTTTTTTGAAAAATCATTCAAACAATCCCGATTCGATTTGTCATACCGTCATTTTATAATGCCGGATTCGAATCGACAAGGTTTTAATCATTTTTTATGAATGTGCCGTTTCTCAGATCCGCCAACGCCTGCTCAATTTCTGCCCGAGTATTCATCACAAACGGTCCATAGCGCGCAATGGGTTCATTCAAAGGCTTCCCCGAAATCAGCAGGAAGCGAACGCCCTGATCCGAAGCACGCGCCGTAACCAGATCCCCGTCATCAAAGACGATCAACCTGGGGTGCGCAATGGACTCTTCGCCATCGGTTGAGGCGGCTTCAAAAAAACCTGCACCTTCAAAAACATAGGCAATTACGGCGTAGTTCCTTTCAACGCGTTGAGAAAACGATGAGCCAGGCGGAATAAAGATATCCAGATAGGTAGGCTCGGCAACGATCTCCTTTACCGGGCCGCTGACACCGTCCACCTTTCCGGCGATGACCCGGATTTTGCCGCCACCCTCGCGCTGGATTTCCGGTATCTGAGCAGATGGTATGTTCTGATACCGTGGGCGGGTCATTTTGAGTCTGGCCGGCAGATTCACCCACAGCTGAAAACCAACCATTTCGCTGTCGGTGGGCTGGGGCATTTCCTCATGCATAATTCCGCGGCCGGCGGTCATCCACTGGACATCTCCTTCTGTGATACTCCCTGAATTGCCGATGCTGTCTTTGTGGTTCACACGGCCGCGGATCATGTAGGTTACTGTTTCAATCCCCCGATGAGGGTGCATGGGAAATCCTTTGATGTAATCTGCGGGATCTTTAGAGCCAAAGTGATCAAAAAGCAAAAAAGGGTCGACATAATCCAGTGCGCGTGTCGCTATACTACGCTTAAGTTTCACCCCGGCGCCTTCAAGTACCGCTTGTGGTTGGATGATATTTTGGATTTTACGTACCTTGGTGTTCATATATTTCCCTCTAAGCCGAGTAAATTATTCGTGGTTTGTTGTCCGCTGCCCACAATAGAAAAATAAAGACAACCCTTTTGTTGGATTTACTACGAACAACTGACAACCGGCTACGAACGTTCAGATTTTAGCCGGATTATCTATGACCAACGTGCCCGACCCGGTTATTTTGACAGCCTGGCCGCAATCGTCGCCACGTGCTTGCCCTGAAACCTGGCGGCTTCCAGCTCATTTTCGCTGGGCATCCTGGAGCCATCGCCGCCGGCAATGGTCGATGCCCCGTAGGGTGAGCCTCCGGTAATTTCGTCCACGCGCATTTGACCCTGAAACGCATAAGGCAGGCCGACCACCACAAAACCCTGATGAAGCAAGGTGACATGAAACGTAAGGATTGTGGATTCCTGTCCGCCGTGCTGGGTGGCGCTGCTGGTAAAGACACTGCCGACCTTGCCCACCAAAGCGCCTTTTGCCCAAAGCTGCCCGGTTGCATCCAAAAATTGGCGCATCTGCCCGCACATATTGCCAAAGCGGGTCGGAGTGCCGAAAATAATTGCATCGGCATCGGGCAGTTCATCTACGGTGCACACCGGTATGTGTGAAAATTGTTTTTGAGCCTCAACCGCGCCCATTTTTGCCAGAACCTCCTGCGGAAGCGTTTCCTGAACCCGGCGAATTTCGACCTCCGTGCCGGCGACTTCTTTGGCGCCTTCGGCAATGGCTTCAGCCATTTTATAGATATGTCCATAGGTTGAATAAAAAACGATAAGTACTTTCATAATTGATTTCTCCTGCTCTGAAAGTTATTTGTTACGTTTCTTCCCTGACCCCAAGCCCCAGTTTTTTGCATAAATTTCCCAATGCATCTTGTTCGGCATCCGTCAGCACGTTAAACTCTTTTGCGATCACCTGGGCATGGGGCGGAAAAATATTGCTGATTAATTTGGATCCTCTATCGGTCAGATGTACGATAAAAAACCTGCGATCCGCTTTATTGCGTTTGCGCCGGACAAGACCGTTTTTTTCGAGATTGTCGATTACCATCGTAATGTTGCCGCTGCTTCGAAGAATCTTTCGTCCGATTTCACTCTGAGAAAGCGGCCCTAAATGATACAACGCCTCGAGCACCGCAAACTGGCTGAGCGTTAGACCCTTAGAGGACAGATGGTTGTGTATGCGGGCGGTTACGGATTCCGCCGCGCGCATCAGTTTCACATAAGTCCTCAAGCGTGTATAGAAAATTATTTGCTTGATATGGAATTTTAAAACTTAACGAATGGGCTTGGGCTAAACGATACAGGGCTCGGTATCACAGGGATTGACTTCCACGGTGACATGAACGATTTCATCATAGTCGGCTAACAGCTTTTTGTAATGATCGGGGGATTTCGGGTAGTGTGTAACGATGGAGATGATGGCGGACAGATGACGGGCGCCCACCCGCCAGACATGGATATCCGAAACCCGGTTGTCTGCGTCCGATTCGATTTTTGACCGGATTTCTTCGACGGTCTCCGGATTAACATCGCGGTCCAGCAGCACCCTGCCGCTATCAATCAGCAAGCCGTATGACCAGCGGCTGATGATCAAGGCACCGGCGATGCCCATAATCGGGTCCATCCAAACCCAGCCGAAGACCTTGCCGGTGGACAATGCTACAATAGCCAGCAGGGAAGTCAGCGCATCGGCCAGCACATGCAGATAGGCGGCTCTGAGGTTGTGATCCCGAAATTTTTTAGCCGGCCCATGGTCATGCCCCATATCATGGCCATTTTTTTCCTGGAGTAGAAGGGCGCTGACGACATTGACCGCCAGGCCGACAAATGCCACGGCAATGGCTTCGTTGAACCGGATGGCTTGAGGCGATATCAGTCGCTGCACGGATTCCACCCCCATCAACAGGGCAATCACCGCCAGCACGACCGCACTGGCAAATCCCCCCAGCACGCCGACTTTACCCGTGCCGAAACTGTAATCGGGGTTGTCGGCATGCCGTCTTGCATAAAAGTAAGCCAGGCCGGCTATGCCCAGAGCCACCGCGTGGGTTCCCATGTGCCAGCCATCAGCCAGAAGCGCCATGGAACCAAACAGATAACCGGCCGTTATCTCGATGATCATCATCGACAGGGTCAGCAAAATCACCCGGCGGGTATTGCGCTCACCGTGCGGGTCTTCCACATTAAAACGGTGGCTGTGTTCCCTGCGATGAAGTGTCTGAAAATGCATAGGATTTCCTGATATTCGAATCTTTACCCTACCCATATCAAAGGATCCGTTTAACGGTCAATCCAATTAGGGGTTATTTTAGGCGGTCTGCCTTCATCGGATGGCCGGCAAGCGTGATTAACTCCGCCTGGAATTCACGCCTGGGCAGGGTTTTAAAAGCCCCGCCTTTTTATTTTTCTCAGTTCATCGGCAATATCCATTAAAATAGCTTGCCTTCCTCGCTGTCGTGTGTAATTCTTCCCCAAAAATAATTCAGGAGCAGCGCCCAATATGCAAATGAAAACATCAACGTGGATTAAAAGCATAATGTTTTATATGGTAATCGGTTTGTTTGTGCTGACGCATTCGGCAATCGCCGATGATAGCGTTGCCGCCGATGCGTTTTTGAAAAGCAAACTGGATCAGGTGTTTAAGGTTTTGCAGAAAACCGATGTTGAGCAACCGGAAAAGAGCAAGGAGATTGTCGAAATCGTTTCCCCCATGTTTGACTTTCAACTCATGGCCAAATTATCTTTGGGCCGGCAATACTGGCCCGACTTAAGCAAAGAAAAAAGGGAAAAATTTACGGAGCTTTTTGTGGACCGCCTCAGGCAGTCATACCTTAATAAAATTACGGCTTATACCGATGAAACGATCAATTATGAGCCGCCGGTAAACGTTAATGGAAAGGTCCATATTCCCACATCTCTGATGTCAAAAGGCAATAAAATCAGCATGCTGTATAAGTTTTATCAATCAAACGGTCAGTGGAAAATTTATGATCTTGAAATTCAGGGCGTCAGCATTATCCGCAGCTACCAGTCTCAATTTAAAGAGATCTTGCGAAACGGTACCTTTGACGACCTTCTGCACAAAATGGAAAAACCGGTTAACGACTGAAGGCCGTTATCCTTCGATTTAAGTTACTGATATGTCAAAACTTCACACCTGGATCCGTCGTTTTTACGACAGGGTTATCCTCGCGCATCCGGCAATTGTCATCGTTTGCTTACTGGCCGTTGTCTCTTTTCTCGGTTACAAGGTAAAAGATTTTAAACTCGATGCCTCCACCGATACATTGATTATTGAGACCGACCAAGATCTTCGATATTCACGGATGATCAGCGCGCGCTACGGTGGCTATGATTACCTGTTGGTCACATATTCTCCCCGAGCGGATTTGTTTTCCGATGAGAGCCTGTCAAATCTCACCCGGCTCAGAGATGAACTCAAACAGTTGGACACGGTGTTATCGGTAACTTCCATCCTCGATGCCCCGCTGCTCGAAAGTCCTCCGGTGCCGGTCAAAGAACTCGTCAGCCATATTCAAACGCTTGAATCCCCAACCGTCGACCGCAAACTGGCCCGAATCGAGTTTAAAGACAGCCCGCTTTATCGTAATCTACTGGTCAGCCCGGATTTAAAAACCACCGGTTTGCAGGTAAAGTTCAAAGCCGATGAGGACTATCAGGAACTGCTGGCGCGCCGTGACGGTTTGCGGGAAAAACAGGCAGCCCGGTCCCTGACGGCGGCGGAAATAGCCGAATCCAAAAATGTCAAAGATCAAATTCAAAATTATCGGGAAAAACGCAGGGAAGTCCGGCACCGGGAGATTGCTGCCATTCGCAAGATCATCGGCAAATACCGCAATGATGCTCAACTCTACCTGGGCGGTATCAGTATTATTACCGACGATATGATCAACTTTATAAAAAACGACTTGCAGACATTTGGCTTCGGGGTGGCTTTTTTTCTGATCGTCACACTGGGCGTCATTTTTAGAAGAAAGCGCTGGGTGTTTTTGCCGATGCTTTGCTGCGTTTTTTCTGCAATTTCAATGATGGGACTGCTCGGATTGTTTGGCTGGAAGGTAACGGTTATCTCTTCCAACTTCATATCTTTACAGTTGATCATCACCATGGCGGTCACCATCCACTTAATTGTCCGGTACAGGGAACTGGTGCGTAAACATCCTGAAAAAGACCAGCGACAGCTCATCCTTGAGACGGTCAGTTTGATGTTGACGCCCTGCCTGTATGCCGCCCTGACGACCATCGCGGGTTTTGGTTCATTGCTGCTTTGCAACATTCTGCCGGTAAGAAGCTTTGGGTGGATGATGAGTGCCGGCATCGCTGTTTCTCTGGTGGTGACATTTTTATTTTTCCCGGCCGCGCTGATGCTGATGCACAAATTGCCTCCGCACGTCAAAAAGGAAAAACACTTATCCTTGACGGCAATCTTGGCCAGATTGACCGAAACCCACGGTACGGCAATCCTGGCCGTCAGCGCTGTATTGTTTATCCTCGGTGCCATTGGGATTTCCAGACTGGTCGTTGAAAACAGCTTCATTAACTATTTTAAAAAGACAACCGAGATCTACCAAGGCATGAAGGTCATTGACCAACAACTGGGGGGTACCACCCCGCTGGATATCATCATCGACGTTGTTGAACCCCAGTCCCCGGCTGCTGAGGCTGCAACCGAGCCCCCGACGGCAAGCGACGACGAATTTGAACAGTTTGACGAATTTAATAAGGGAAATAATGAGGAAAAATACTGGTTTACAGCTCAAAAGATGGCGCTGGTGACCCGTATCCAGGATTATCTTGAAAGCCTGCCGGAAACCGGGAAAGTGATGTCGCTTGGAACGATGTTGAAGGTTGCTGAAAAATTAAATAACGGCAAACCCCTGGACAATTTCCAACTGGCTCTGGTGTATAGCGAACTGCCTGAGAAATTTAAAGATATCATTTTAAAGCCCTATGTATCGCCCAAGTACAATCAGCTGCGTTACTCAATCCGGATCAAGGATTCTGAAAAATCATTGAGACGCAACGCCCTCTTAACCAAGATCCGCAACGATCTGGTCAACAAATTGGGGCTGGATAAAAAGCAAATACATTTAACCGGCTTGCTGGTTCTCTATAACAATATGCTGCAGAGCCTGTTTAAATCCCAGATTCTGACTTTAGGCGTGGTGGTCCTGTTGCTGTTTGCCATGTTTCTGATCTTGTTTAGGTCATTGAAAATTGCCCTGATTGCTCTTGCACCAAATATGCTCGCTATTTGCGTGGTTCTAGGTTTTATTGGTTGGTTAAATATTCCTCTGGATATGATGACCATTACTATCGCCGCAATCAGCATCGGAATGGCGGTTGATAACACGATTCACTATATTTACCGATTCAGATATGAATTCAAAAATGCAGGCAAGTATCATGAGGTCGTTCGTCGCTGCCACAGCAGCATTGGCCGCGCTCTGTACTATACTTCAATGACCATCATTATCGGATTTTCGATTCTGGCCCTGTCTAATTTTATTCCCAGTATTTACTTCGGTCTGCTGACAGGGTTAGCGCTGTCTATCGCTCTGATTGCCGCCCTGACGCTGCTGCCGCAATTGATTATCATCTCTAAACCCTTTGGACCCGACAATACTGCCGCGAATCGGGACTAATCGGCCGACAGGCCATATCCAAAATGGAGGTCTTTATGGACAACAAGAGTTTAGAAGCAGCTTTCTCCAAACTCTCGACACCGTCGATTGCCGACGCGTGCATGCGTATGGGCGTCTTCATGCGGGTAGCTCCCATCGGGATCAAACCCCTGGTCCCCGGATGGAAGATCGCCGGGCGCGTGTTACCGGTCAGACATTCCGGAAGTGTCGATATTTTTCTGGAAGCAATGCAGAATGCGGACGCAGGCGATATTCTCACCATTGATAATGACGGCCGGAGACATGAAGGCTGCGTTGGAGACCTCGCTATTCTGGAGGCCAAGGCTATGGGATTAGGCGGTATTGCGGTTTGGGGGTTTCACCGGGATACCCTGCAGCTGATTCAAATCGGATTTCCTGTTTTTAGTTACGGTTCATACCCGGTTGGACCTAAACGCGCCTATCCAAGGGGATCCGATGCGATGGAATTCGCAAGGTTTGGCGACTTTAAATTATCGGCAGAGGATGTGGCTTTTGGGGATGACGACGGGGTTGTCTTCACCCTGCTGCAGGATGTCGAGAAAATTATTTCCGTCGCCCGCACAATTGAAGAAACCGAGCAGCGCCAGATCAAAGCAATCAAGGCGGGAAAAACCCTCAGCGAGCAATTAAAGTTTGATGAATACCTGAAAAAGCGCAGCAAAAATTCGGCGTTAACCTTCCGCGAGCATCTGCGCGATATCAACGGTGCCATTGAAGTATAATGGTTTCAGGTGTCAGTTCTCAAAACATAGGACTGAGACCTGACACAATAAAGCATGCGATGTAAACCTGGCGCATAGCTGGATCTGTGTCTAATTAAAACTGCCTATTCCCAGTCCAGCAGTCGCTGTTGCCCTTCAAGTTTGCGGATCCGGGTCAGATCCTGACTGACCTCAAGGCATCCCCGATAGTATCCGCCGGCATCCCTCACCGCAAAGTACCGAATGTAGATAAATTTACCGCCCAGTTCGATCCAGAATTCAGCCGTATCCCGTGAACCGGATTTGAAGGCGTCCAGGATTTTGTTGACCAGATGCACGCTTTTAGGCGGGTGGCAATTTCGAACCTCCCGGCCGATGATCGCAGGACTGCGAGGGAAAATGCGTTCAGGTCCTTCGGAATAATAAGCAACCCGGTCGTTTTCATCGACGAAGGTTAGGTCCACCGGCAGGTGAGTGAGCATCATGTTGATCTGTTCCAGGGTCATGCATCCCGTATCAAGGTCCAGGGCCCCGGTAAGGTCTTTTAACACCTCTGTCGGTTGGGCAGCCACTTCTTCGTGGGCCTTAATGATTTCTGCGGGCCAGCCCGTATCCGGAACCACCCAGGCGAAACCGATGTCAGCCTCCCCCTCCTTGACTTTGATCCATTCCTCTTTGGAAAGCATCTCCAGGCTGGCGGGATAAAGGATGTGCTCTTCTTTATAGACCATATCCCGGATCGCCTGGATGGCTTCTTTCAGCGGGGTTATCGTCCCCTGCGGATCGGAGCTGGCAATCGCTTCCCGGGCCTGCTTGAGGCTGCCGCGAATATCATCGTGGATGGACCACATCACCTGGGACGGTCCGCTGAAATGGTGGGCCTCCAGCATGGGAAAAAGCTGATTTTCCTTGCGGGAGTAATGAATATCAATCTCGGATAATCGATCAATGAGTGATCCCAGCGCCTGGCGCTGTTCTTTAAAGACTTCAGGTCGGGGAGGATTCCCGATTCGCCCGATGAGCATGCTGGTCTCACTCATGAGTTTTTCGGATGCCCGGTTCTCCTTCATAAAGGTGTGGATAGGATGTCCCAGTGGCGGATCCGGCCGGTCCTTTTCCTCGAGCGCTGCTTTAAATATTTCAACATGGACGTCACACAGGCGTTTGATTTCTTCGGCAGGCAGGCCCTCTTCCATCAGGGCTTGCTCCATCTTGGCGATTTCGGATGCCTCCACCCCGTTGATCAACTGACTGAATCTTTGCTTGAGGACCGCCATATCTTCTCCGGCGTGCAGGGCCTTGATAATTTCTTTGAGTGCCGCCTGCCTCTCTTGGGGGTCAGCAGGAGCGCCGGCCGTCCTTTCCGGAGACGATTTGCCCGCTGATGCGGCTTTCGTGTGACGGTTTATTTCGTCTGTGAGAGCCGTCAAAAAATCGTTCAGATCCAGACCGCCGATACCGGCGACTTTGCCAAGGGTAGCGACTTTGCCGATCGTTTTGCGCATAATCGGGCTTTTGAGGCCTTTAAATTTGGGGGACAACGCAACCAAAAAATCTTCCAAAAAAGGATATTTTTTCAGCAGGTCGTCGATCTTGGTGTTGGCGCTGATTTCCATATCTAAATCTCCTTAATTTTGATGCAAGCTTCGGGGAATCGATTATTTTGCTGTAAGCGCAGCATAAAGAAAATCCATGGCGAAGTCAATTTTGTTGGCTATTTCCCTCCGACTGCTAATCAAAATTACCTGGCCGTCCCGGTTGGCGGCTAACTTCTTAACAAACTGATAAGATTGTAAAAATGCAAATTCAAGCCTAAAACGTTTTGCTTGACACCACCACAAAGTGGCATTACTATTTATTCGGCTCTGCCGTGACAACCTGTATTTGTGAGATTTTCAAATCACAATCAAGGAGCATAAAATGAAGTTTGTAAAGCATCAGGATGCCGATGAATCCTTGGACCTGGTGTGTCGCATGTGTCCCATGCATTTATTAGAACCCGGCGATAAGCTCAAATGCATGAAAAAAGGACAGGTACTGGAAGTGTTGACTGATTATGACGGGGCCCTGGAGGATATTCCGGATTGGTGCAAAAAGTGCGGCTATGAATTCATCGGCATGGAAGAAGACGACGAATACTATAAGTTCTATATAAAGAAAAATGGCAATAAGACCTGAAAGGAGACCTTCATGAAGGGCGCTTATCTGGATAATGCTTCGGCAACGCCGGTCCGAAAAGAAGTTCTTGAAGCCATGCTGCCTTATTTTAGCGAACAGTTTGGAAACCCGTCAAATGTCTATGATCTGGGCACGAAGGTCAAAGCGGCTATGGAAGCGGCCCGGACCAATGTTGCGACTCTGATCGGAGCCGACCCCCCACAAATTATCTTTACCTCGTCCGGTGCCGAGTTCTGGTGTCGATCATGCATGCCAATACGGAAATTGGAACCATCGAACCCATTTCCGAGCTGGCAGCAATCTGCAGGGAAAATAACGTTGTTTTCCACACCGATGCAGTGGCATCGGCCGGTAATATGCCCGTTGATGTCAATGAATTAAATGTCGATCTGTTAAGCCTGTCGGGTGCTTCTCTTGGCGCCCCCAAAGGGGTCGGCGCCCTGTACTTTAACAAAAAAGTCCGTCTGATGCCCCTGATCCACGGCGGCATCCAGGAAAAAGGCAGAAGAGCCGGCACTGAAAACGTTCCGGGAATTATCGGATTTGGCCGGGCCGCAGAGCTGGCGAAAAAAGAGCTTCCCCAAAAAATGGACCACGTCCGCAAATTAAGAGACCGCCTGGTGGATGGTATCCTAAAAAAAGTCGAGAAGGTCACCTATACCGGCCATCCACAAAAACGGCTTCCCGGTCACGCCAGTTTTTGTTTCGAGGCCATTGAGGGCGAAGCCTTAATTTTCATGCTGGCTCATAACGGAATTTATACCAACACCGGATCGGCCTGCGCATCAAAAGCTCTGAAAACTTCGCCGGTGCTGGGGGCCATCGGCATACGGGCGGATTTGGCGCAGGGATCGACCGTGTTTACGATTGACAGCAGCAACACCGAATCAGAAATCGATTATGTGCTCGAAAAGCTGCCGGCTGCTGTGGATCGGCTGCGCTCGCTTTCGCCCATCTGGGGCAAGGAGATCCCCGAATATCAGGAAAATGTTTGCACATAAATATCTAAAGCCGGGTTTGTTTTTCGATAAAAATAGTTAAATTCGAGATCCGAATTTTGCCTGATTTAATAAAATTGGCCGAAACTAATACGAATATTAAATTGCCAAAATTCAAAACGAGTTTGGAACATTCGGATTTGTGATTTTGAATTTGTTTCGGATTTCGTATTTCGAACTTCGGATTTCCGACTCAAGTGAGGAGGGTATATGTATTCTGAAAAGGTAATGGAGCATTTTTCCAATCCCCGAAATATCGGGGAAATCGAAAATGCAGATGGGCTCGGCGAAGTCGGTAACCCGGTTTGCGGCGATATGATGTCCATTTACATCAATGTGAAAGATAATAAGATCGCCGATATTAAATTTAAAACATTCGGATGTGTGGCGGCGATTGCGGTATCCAGCATGGTTACAGAAATGGCAAAGGGAAAAACCCTTGAGGAAGCCAAAAAAATTACCAAACAATCGGTAGCCAAATCCCTGGAAGGCCTGCCCAAAGAAAAAATGCATTGCTCAAACCTGGGTGCCGATGCGCTGGCCAAGGCCATCGAAGATTATGAGAGCAAACACTAGAACCCATCTCAATCCGCTTCGGGCAGACTAAAGACTCAATGGTCCCGCCGGAGGCGGATTGCATACCGGTTTTATGCCCTGGCGGGGCTCATCCGCCAGAGTGTGTGGCGACTCCACTTTTTCACCTTCCTGGCTTTTTGAACACCTTATTTTTTCAGATCAAAATGTGAAATCCCGCAATTTGCGGGGGCTATAAACCCTTACCCACATTTTTGAGAACCGTTACTCTTTATCCAAAAATACTACCGAAGATTTTGTCATCGGCGGAAATGCATTTTTCTTTTAACCGTTTGTACTTTTCAAGCAGACCTTTGCCGTCCTGGGACAGGTGCGACCCTTCTTTTCGATCCGTATGCACGATGCAGGTATGCATGTGTTTTTCAGTTGCTTTGATTTTACTCCACACAGCCTTATACGACATTTTCATCATTTTGGCCGTCTGGTTAATGGAGCCGGTCTTTTCGATGTTTTCCAAAATCTGCGCGCGGCCTTCTCCAATGATGATGTTGTTGTCTTGATCGACGATCCATTGGCTCGATTTTAATTTGAGCTTGGCCATGACTTTTGTCCTTTTATATTTCGAGCTTGTGCTTTCGTGGTTAAAAAAATAGTTTTTCCACTGCGAAAATGCTGAATTAGCCCCCGATGGCGCGCATAGCCCTTTGACAGGCATTTTGATGGTCTTTTGCATTTAAGTGGTGGCCGGAAGGCTTTTCAGCAACGGCTTGCCTGAAAATGCGGATGATATCGTTTTGGTTTGCTCCGGTTCTCAGCGGGGTTTTAATGTCTATTTCTTGCCGGGAAAACAGACAGGTTTTGATTTTGCCGTCAGCGGTCAGTCGCAGGCGATTACAGGAACTGCAAAAATGCCAGCTGATCGGTGCAATAAACCCGACCTTGCCGACGGCTCCCGGAATCCTGCATAGCCTTGCCGGCCCGTAAGAATCGGTTGCCGGTTCAATTTGAACCCTGCCTATTTGATTGATCTTTTTCATAAATTCATCAACCGGAATAAACAATGAGTCATAATTGCTGTAAGCCGGGCTGTCGGTAGGCATCAGTTCGATAAAGCGCACATGGTAAGGTTTATCCAGGGTTAAGCGAGCCAGATCTTCGATTTCATCATCATTGATGCCTCGCATCACCACGGTGTTAATCTTGATCGGCTGCATGCCGATCTGCTCTGCACGCTTAATGCCGGTCAGCACCCGGGATAGCCAATTGTATCCGGTTATTTTTTCGAATCGTTCCGGCTTTAAAGTGTCCAGGCTGATGTTGATTCTGCGAATGCCGGCCTTGAATAACGGCTCAGCCATATCCTCCAGGTATATCCCGTTGGTCGTCATGGCCAGACTCTTTAAACCGTCAATTTCTTGAAGCATCCGACAGAACTCAACCACACCCTTTCTGACCAGCGGCTCGCCTCCGGTGATCCGCACTTTGCTTATGCCGATAGTTGCCGCTGCCCGCACGACTTTCAGTATCTCCTCGTAGGATAGGATCGCGGAATGCTTCAGGTGGTTGCGGCCTGAAAACGGCGTGCAATAAAAACATTTCAGATTACAGTGATCGGTTATTGATATGCGAAGGTAATCAATTGTTCGTCCATATCCATCCACTAATTTCATTTCAGCTTATCCTCTTAAATTGCGCAATAAATCCGAAATTCGAAGCAAATCCTAATATCAAATGGCAAAAATTCAAAAACAAAGTTTCGGACATTTGAATTTATAATTTCGAATTTGTTTCGTGTTTCGATATTCGAATTTCGAATTTGATTTCCACCAAAAGTTGAATTTCAATCTACCAGGATTGCGGTTAGCCTTTATAACAATCAGGCGCCTTTTCCAAATGGACAGTGCGGATAAACACATTGCGCACAATCCCTGCAAAGCCCCCCGTGCCCCAGGAAGGCAAGTTCCGCCTTGCCGATATGCTCACCGGCCAGGATACGGGGCAACACCAGGTCCAGCGCGGTGATCCGGTGATACAAGCCGCAGGCCGGAACGCCCAACAGCGGTATACCGCCAATATAGGCGACTAGAAACATGGCTCCGGGCAGCACGGCCGAACCATAGTAGATCTCATCGGCTCCGGCTGCGCGGATTCCCTGACGGGTGACATCGTCGGGGTCGACGCTCATGCCGCCGCTGAGCATCAGCAAATCGCAGCCGCGGTCCAGATGTGACTCGATGGCCTCGCGAATCAGTTCGGCATCATCCGGCGCAAACGCCACAGCGGCTGCTTCCGAACCGATAGCCTTCACTTTTTGGGTCAGAATCGGCGCGAAACGGTCTTCGATTAAACCATGATAGACTTCATTGCCGGTAATCACCAGACCCGCTCTGGCTTTACGGATGGGTTTAACCGAAAGCACGGGGCCGTCTTGACGGGCAATGGCCGCTGCCCGTTCGATGGCCACTCGTTTCATCACCAACGGAATCGCGCGGGTGGCCGCCACCAACTCCCCTTTTTTAACGACAGTGTGATTGTGCCGGGTGGCGCACATGACCTCATCGACCATGTTAAAGGCTGCCAATGCAGCGATGTTGACGGCAAACAGCCCGTCTGTGTCTGCCAGCAGTTTTATCTTGCCTTCCCGAGGTTCGCCTTTCCAGGCGATGCCCTCACCGGCAAGGGCGCCGGCTAAAATGGCGGCCGCCTGGTCTTCGTGAATTTCATCTGCTTCAAGATTAAGGACATAAAGGTGGTTTTTTCCCATTTTCTGCAGCCGGCACAAATCATCATTGCAGACGATATGATCCTTGTGAAAAGCAGCACCCTTGAATTCTCCAGGACGAATTTCGGTTAGATCATGGGCCAGCCGGGTTCCCACCGCGTCCTGCAATTTGATTTTCTTTAGCATCGTTGAACTCCTTTATAATCCAGGCACAGAGCAGAAAGAAATTTATCACTACACTCACATTTTAAGGGTTGGTGCGCTTTATTCATAACAATTTATTTCCATTATTGCAGCGTCTTTACCGCCCGCGCCCGCCTCGCCTTGCTCGCATGGCGGGCGGGTTTGCGAATGACCGACATCCGGTCTCCAGTTCATATCCGGCCAGGTCACCTCACGGGCTTCTGAAAAATATGTATCCTCGGCACAGGGCCTGCACAGGGCCGCTCCATTTTTGATCACCTCCCGCCGATCGCGCACCACCTGA
>JARRJQ010000248.1:0-8224 GCA_037388985.1 Desulfobacterales bacterium
GATGGCTGGTGATAATTTTTTTACGAAGGAAACCCAGCCTGAAACCGCAGAAAGCTCAAATTCGGTTTCTCTTGACAATCTGATGGGTTACCTCCAGATGCAAGGACAGGGACCCCTGATTGACTGGTTGGCAGGAATAGGTTCCTTTGAGCAGCTTGTCGCCATGGGCGTCTTTAATCAGGAAACCGGTGACATGCTGAGTACCCAGACTGGATTTATGGGGCGCTGGCCCTGGCTGGTTTCTTCTCCGGAAGACACGTTAAACAGCCCGGCTGCTTCCATGTGGGCCAATGGTGAGGAGCTACTTGCGGCATTTATGCATATGCAGCAAAACATTGACGCGGGTTCGGGCTTAAAGGCTGATACTGCTGAAACTGCCGATAAAAATGCGGTTAACTACCCGGAAACGAGCAAATTAGAAAATGTTTTAATTAAAATGACGATTCCGTCACTGCCGGGCGAATCCGATCTATCTGAAAATCCAAAATTGGCTGAAAATGTCAAAATGGTCGGGGCGGCAAAAGATACGTCCATCCCGTTATGGATGACCGCTGATCCAAATTCTGAAGCGCTTTTTGAAACGCCTTCCCGGCAGGGACCTGAAAATTTCCAGTTGTTCAAAACAACCGTAAATGCAAAAGCCGCAGCCGAACAATCGGCAAATCCAAATTTTATCCCGGAAGGTGTCACTAACCAGCCGACAGAGCATGGTTCAAGCATCAAAAGTGCTGCTCTAAAAGCCGATAGTTTGCCGGTTGCTGAATTGGGCAGTAAAATTACACGCATCGACGGGGATAACAAGGACGGCAGTTTTTTGTTCGCACAGGATCAAATGCCGGAACATCTAAAGCCGCTTGAAAGTGCAACACGCACTTTAGAAGGTGCCCAGCGTGGCCTGACCTCTCAAGCCATGGATCAAATTGTGCATAAAGCGGTTCTATTGATGAACAATGACCAGCATGAAGTGCGCATTGAGTTGAAACCGGAATTTTTGGGCCATATTCGGATGCAGATTGTTACAGAAAATCATCAGGTTGCTATCAAAATCGTGGCCGAGTTTCCGTTGGCTAAAGACATGTTAGAAAGCAATTTGAATCAATTAAAAGCACAATTGCAGGCGCAGGGACTTGCAATCGACGAGTTGGAAGTATCTGTTGCCCATGACTTTTATTCGGATGGTGATACCTATAACGCCGATAAGATCGCTAAAGTGCAAGAAGCCAGAAATGTCGCTGATTTCGATGATGAGTCGTCTGCAAAACAGACTCAATCCCAATTTAGGGGCGGCGGCGCAATAGAGGAAACCGCTATTGATTATTTTGCTTAACCGTTCATCAGATGAAATGAGGACCCTATAAAATGACAGCCATAGCCCCAATAGATACTAGCAGCACCAGCGCTGAAACCCAAACGAGTGCTCCGGTTAAAATATTAGGCAAGAATGATTTTTTAAATCTGCTGATTACCCAGCTTCAGCATCAGGATCCACTCAATCCGGCGGAAAGCACAGAGTTCACCGCCCAGTTGGCCCAATTCAGTTCGCTGGAGCAGCTCAACAATATTAATGACAACCTGAAAAACATGGAATCCTTTCAAACCGCAGTGACCAACTCCCAGGCGGTATCTTTTATCGGCAAAGAAATCACCGCCGCGGGTAATACGCTGCAATTAAATGATGGACAGGCGGCGGAGTGCCATTTTGAATTAGCAGCGAATGCAGCACTTGCGGCGATTACCGTCTATGACGCCGGCGGTGGCTTTGTCAAAGCATTTGAAACCGGTCCGCTGCCATCCGGCCGGCAGACCGCTGTCTGGGACGGGACGGACCGCAACGGCAACCCAGTGCCGCCGGGTATCTACCACTTTGAGGTGCAGGCTGTCGATGCCGATGACCAGAGCGTCGGCGTTACACCGTTGATCAGCTCGGTTGTGACAGGCGTGTCGCTTATAAATCAAACCGCCAGCCTGATTACCGGGCTGCAGACAATTGCGATTGATGACGTCATCGACGTTTCCGAAGCTAAACCACAACCCGATACGGAAACTTCCCAGATTGAAACCAACACGAATGAACTCATAAATGGAGGGCTATAAACATGATTGGTTCATTGTTTGCCGGCATGGTCGGCTTAAATGTCAATTCAACTTCAATGACAGTGCTTGGCGATAATATTGCCAACGTCAACACCACAGCCTTTAAATCGAACCGCTCGTCGTTTGCCAATATTTTGGCCAGTTCGCTGGGCGGCAGCGTAACCAGTGATGTCGGTCGCGGGGTTCAGTTTCAGGGGACGACTCCCATGTGGACCCAGGGTACCATCGAAAATACCAACAACCCCACGGATATGGCCATCAATGGCAGCGGCTTTTTCGTGCTCCAGGATGGTGATGGCGCAAACTTTTACAGCCGTGCGGGTGAATTTCATTTTGATCGAAACGGAGACTTGGTGTCTCTGGGCGGTCTGTATGTCCAAGGTTATGAAGTTACCGGCACCAATCCGGACGGGTCTTTGCTTTTGGGTCCCATGAGCAGCATTAACGTTCCAGGAGGAAGCGCGTCCCCGCCGTCTCCCACCGGGACATTTAGCGTTGCTGTCAATCTGGATGCCGATGCCGCCGCCGGTTCAAGCTACCAGACGACCATGACGGTCTATGATTCCCTGGGAAGCGCCATCCCCATGACCATCACCTTTACCAAAGATGCGCTGCTGCCCAATGAATGGACCTTTGATGTCACCGTCCCCACCGGGACGGGAACGGTTGTCCTGCCTGCCGATGTCGGCCTGTCATTTTTACCATCAGGAGCTTTATCAAACGCAGAAGCAGACCGAACTATACAAATCACCGGTCTATCAGATGGTGCTTCTGATCTGTCCATTAATTGGGATTTATATGATGAGGCCGCTTTGGTGACCAACGGAGACCTCACCCAGTATGCATCTGCTTCAACCACGAGATCTCAGACTCAGGACGGCTACCCCTCCGGCACCCTGCGGACGGTGGACGTCAATGAGTTTGGCGTGGTGACCGGATCTTATTCCAATGGCCAGCTGACACCTCTTTTTCAGTTGGTCATGGCCGACTTCGCCAGTTATTACGGATTGACCAAAATGGGCAAGAATTTATATGTTGAATCCTTGGAATCCGGCCCGGCACTTTACGGCACACCGCAAAGCGGCCGCCTTGGCAGCATCAGTACCAGTTCGATTGAAATGTCCAACGTGGATTTGGCCGCTGAGTTTGTTAAAATGATTACCACCCAGCGGGCATTTCAGGCCAATTCCAGGGTGATTACGACCAGTGATGAAATTCTCAATGAATTGATTAACCTGAAGCGCTAAACCTGATCCGACCTGATAAAATTAAGGGGGTGTTTTGCTGATGATTCAGCAAAACACCCCGGCCATTAAGCCCTTAGGAATGATAACTTTTATAGCGATGCAGTGGTGTCAAAATGATAAAAGTAACCCGATTAAATGATTCCACCCTGATAATCAACGTGGATATGATTCAATCTTTGCAGGCCATTCCCGAGACGGTGATTACCTTCACCAACAATGATAAAATCATGGTTAAAGAACCCCTTGAGGAAGTCTCGCAAAGAATTGCTGAATACCAACGCACCCTCTATTCAAAATCAGCCGTCCGCAAAGGCCAGCCCTTGGATCTGGCTTAAGGTTTAGTTGCCGGTAATCACCTGAAAATGGCGGTCCTTTGTCGGGAGTTTGCCCTAAAATAATAAAAGGGCAGAATCAGAGCAGAATCCGTTGAGGCTCCCCTGATCACCTATTTATCAAGCTTTTCGGTGTGATCGGGCGGCCTCGATTCATCGTCAAACCGTTGACAAATACCGGTGAAATTTGACGTTAAATAACCAATGATATGCGGCCGTTTTGCCGATTGCCTCTTTGTGCGTTAAATCATGTCGATTTTAGCGCATCCAAAATCCACTAATCTTCGCCTTTTTTCACAGATTTAAGCTACTTGCTCACTTCGTCTGACATTTCATAAATTCCGTTTTTCACCTCCGGTATATGGCACAATACTTGCTAAAAGTATTGGAAATAATCATGATCCTGCGCTTTTCAGCCTGTTTTTATTGTCAACGAATCATAGGAGTGGACTAGTGGATATCACAACCTTATTTGGCATTATGGTTTCATTTGGATTGGTCTTTATTTCCATCATGATGGGCGGCGATGGGGGCTGGTTTATCAATTATCCATCGGTAATGATCGTTTTGGGCGGAACCATGGGTGCAACCCTTTTATCTTATCCGCTTTCAGAAGTGCTTGGAGTGTTTAAGGTAGCCAAAAATGTATTTTTGCACCGTTCTCAGATGGCGGGAGAATTGATTCCGTTAATGTCCGGTTTTGCGAAAAAAGCCCGGCAGGAAGGCATACTTTCATTCGAATCTCAGCTCAAGGATATCCAGGATCCCTTTTTAGCCCGCGGCATCCAAATGGCTATCGACGGTATGGAATCTTCTTCCATTGAAGAAGTCATGTCGATTGAAATCGAGTACCTGGAAATGCGTCACCGTTTGGGATCTGAGATATTTGCGACCATGGGCGCTTTCGCACCAGCGATTGGAATGCTGGGGACCATAATCGGCCTGGTACAAATGCTGATGCAAATGGATGACCCGAGTAAAATTGGAGCCCCCATGGCGGTTGCCCTGCTGACCACCTTTTATGGGACAATGTTGGCCAATCTGCTGTTCCTTCCGGTCGCCGGTAAATTAAAAACCCGCAGTAAACAGGAAGTTCTGATAAAACAGATGATTCTCGAAGGGGTCATATCGATCCAATCCGGAGACAATCATCGTGTGGTGGAACAAAAACTGAAAGCATTTATCGCCCCCAAGGCGAGGCTGATGACTGGCGCAGAACCGGCTAAAGCCTGAGTTGCGTTTTAACTTGTTTATTATTTGAGTAACTAGCCAATGAATCGAAAAAATCGAAAATTCGGATCGAATAATTCAGACGGCTCGCCCGGCGGCGGATGGGAGATCATCTATTCCGGATTTGTTCTCATTTTGCTTTCTTTTTTCATTATGCTGAGTTCCTTCTCCACAATGGAGGCTGCCAAGGTCATGCGATTCGTGAAGTCTTTTGTCAATGCCGTTAGTGTCTTACAGTCAGGGACTAAATTTGATCACGGCACCATCGCGTTGACCGGCAAGGAGGACATGGTCGATATTCGAAGCCAACTTGCCAAAATATTCAATAATCTTGAAGAATTAGGATGAGATTCACCTGGCATTTTTTGGTGAAGGTTTGGTTATGCGGCTATCCGAGCACGCGCTGTTTGATCAGGGAGCGGCTGACATATCGGTCGACGCCCTGCCTTTGTTGGATAAGATTGGCGCTGTTATCTCAAAAACCGAGTATCTTATTCGAATTGAAGGTCATACGGATAATCTTCCGATCCATACCGAGCTGTTTCCATCCAACTGGGAGTTATCGACTGCCAGGGCGGTAAATGTACTGAGATATTTTATTAAAAACCACAACATCGATCCCCGGCGCCTGGCGGCGGAGGGATTCGGTGAATTTCATCCCCTGGTGGCCAATGATAGCCCTGAAAACCGGGCCAAAAACAGAAGAGTTGAAATAATTTTTATCAATAAAGCAACAAAGAATACATTTTAGAGAAAATATTTTGAAAAGACTGCATTTCAATCAAGGAGACGAAGACGAACCAAAGAAGGTTGGCTGGCTGACAACCTTCAATGATCTGGTGACATTGCTGATGGTTTTCTTTGTTCTGATGTTTACGATGAGCACGATTGACACTAAAAAAATGGGAAGTTTTCAATACGCTTTGCAAAGCGGACTTGGAATCTTAAAATTGGGCAATAAGTCACCGGTCAGCGTGAAAAAAAGCCAGCCCATCGACGACATGTCGCATGTCATGACCCAGGCCGAGGGCGAACGCATAATGGAAAAAGGCATCGCCGACCGCAAATTAGCTAAAGCAGTCCGCACATTGTCGGAAGACGAGTTCGGGATTCAGGTAATCCACAGTGATGATGAGACGCGACTGGTTTTTGAAGACCAGATATTGTTTGATTTTGGTAAAGACGCAATTAACCCGGAAGGATTCCCTTTGTTGAATAAAATTGCCCAAGCCCTCATAGATGTACCGTATCGATTGCGGGTGGAAGGCCATACGGACAATGTTCCCATCCGGACCAAACGATTTCCTTCAAATTGGGAATTATCGGCCGCCCGGGCGGTCAATGTGGTTAAATATTTTATTCGGGTGAGCAAACTAGACCCGCAAAGGTTATCTGCCGTGGGTTATGGCGATTCCCGGCCGGTGGTCCCGAACGATACCCCGTTCAACCGCGCGAAAAACCGGCGGGTTGAAATCCTATTATTAACGGAGGGCATAGAGGAAAATGTCAAATAAATTAATATACCTACTGGTTGCTGTTTTACTGGTCCTGACCATCGGTCTGGCGGCTGGTTTCATGATGATGTGGAATAAACTGGCGGTTTTAAATACTCAAGGCAACCTGGCTGCGAATCAAGGAGTGCAGCAGGCACAGGCAGCTGCGCCGGGGCCGCTTTTTTCCCTGGAAACCTTTATTGTCAATCTCGCCGATGAGCAGCGCAACCGCTATTTGAGAGTGACCATGGATCTTGCACTGGCTGATTCGGCCGATGCCGATATGATCAAAGAGCGACTGTCCCAGGTTAGAGACAGCATCTTGATGATACTTCCTTCCAAGCAGTTTGCAGAGATCGCCAGCATGGAAGGCAAGATTGCCCTGCGAGATGAAATCATTGCGCGACTCAATGGATTGTTTAACAAAAAAGTGGTTACCAATATCTTTTTCACCGAATTTGTCGTTCAGTAATTTTTTGCCTTATGTCGAATCAAATACTTACCCAAGAAGAAATTGATGCGTTGCTTTCTGCAATGGAAAGAGGAGACGTTGATCTCGAGCAGGAGTCGAAAAAAGATCACCAAGCAGCTCCTTACAACCTCACCTCTCAAAATATAATATTGCGCGATCAATTTTCGGCGCTGGAAGAAGTTTATGACAAATTCGCCAGAATGGTCAGGGATACACTGTCATCCGCATTGCAGCGCAGCATTGGCATTGATTTCGTTTCTTCTGAGTTGGTCAAATACCAGGAATTCATCATGGCATTTTCAAGCCCCACCAGCTTTAGTGTATTTAGCATGGAGCCGCTGATCGGCAATGCCCTGTTGTGCTTTGAGTCCAACCTGGTCTTTTCGATGATTGATTGCTTGTTTGGTGGAGATGGAAAACCGTATAGCAAAGTACGCGAATTTACCCAAATTGAACAAAGGATGATTAAAAAGATTGCCGTAGACATTTTGACTAGATTTGAGAATTCCTGGTTGACGGTCTATCCGATTAGTACTGTTTTAAAAAAGACAGAGACCAAACCGGAATTCGTCCAGCTGGTTCCACCAAACGATATCATGATGATTGTCGTCTTTGCGATAAAAGGTCAGGAGTTTTCGGGGAATTTTCATCTGGCGATTCCTTACCTGATGCTGGAACCGATCAAAGAAAGGCTTTCCCCGAAATACCTGCGGGAAAAGGATAGACAACACACCTGGAGACCGCAGCTAAAGGAATTATTAAAAGACACACATGTAACGATAATTGCTGAATTGGGTAGGACAAAACAGACCGTTCGGGAATTATTAAATCTTCATGTGCAAGACATCCTTACCTTAAAAGCCGGGCCGGAAGATCTCATCTTCATCAGCGTTGACCAGGTTCCCAAATATCGTGGCTATCCGGGAGTAATTAAAGGGAGTCGCGCAGTGGAAATTGTAAAATTGATAAATTCAAACGGAGGCAAGAAATAGCGATGGCATCTTCTGATAAAGAAGAACAAAAACAGGCAACCCTGTCAGACGAGGTTCAAGCCGGCTCCGATAAACAGACGGCAAAGCAGAAACCCGAAACTCCAAAGAATCCTCAAAAAGCAGATACAACTGAAGGCAAGCTGACCGGTAACATGGATTTTCTATTGGATATTCCACTGGAAATTTCAGTTGAGCTTGGCCGGACCAAAATATTGATCAATGAACTACTTAAACTCGGGCAGGGTTCGGTGATCGAACTTTCCAAACTGGCCGGAGAAACGCTGGAAATATTGGCTACCCAAAAGCTGGTTGCCAGGGGCGAGGTGGTAGTGGTCAACGAAAAATATGGGGTCCGGCTGACCGA
>JARRJQ010000249.1:0-5209 GCA_037388985.1 Desulfobacterales bacterium
CAAAGGATCGGCCATGGTGCGTCCTTCAGCAATACCGGAACGAACATCGTAGATGGCCCTCTCAATCGTGCGGTTTCCGGATGTCTTCGCTACAATATCCAGCGCCTCTAATATGGCTACACCACTGGCCAGCATGGTGCCCATAGTTCGCGTAAATTTGGCCACGGCGACTTTACGCAACAGTTCACCAAAAACCGGAATCTTCAACAGGAGATCATCGACCGTATCCTGGCCTTTTTCAGTTGCATAAAACTTTCTAAAAGCAAATACCAGTAAAACGAAGCCAACAATAATGTATAAAATCTTACTCTTGACCATCTCACTGAGTTTAACGACAATCTGGGTGGGAACAGGCAACTCTCCTCCCAAATCGGAAAACATTTCCTGAAAGACCGGTATAACAAAAACCAATATGATGCCCAATACGATAATGGCGATGACTAAAGTGACGACGGGATAGGTCATTGCACCCTTGACCTGGGCTTTTAATTTGCGGGCTTTTTCCATATAACCGGCAAGCCGTCTTAAAATGGCATCCAGAATACCACCGGCCTCACCGGCTGCAATCATATTTACAAAAAGGTCATCAAAATATTTCGGAAATCGTTTCAATGCCTCCGCGAGGGTTGCGCCGCTTTCAACCTGTTCTTTTATTTCTTTGATCATCCGTTTAAATGTTTTATTGTTTTGCTGGGCGTGAAGAATTTCCAGACATTGGATAATGGGAAGGCCTGCATCAATCATTGTAGAAAACTGCCGGGCAAAAAGAATGATATCTTTTTCTTTGACTTTGGGCTGAAGCCAGGAAACATTTTCAAACAAATCTTTTGGCTTCTTCTTTATTTTAGTTGGGGTTATTCTGAGGCGCATCAAATTGGATCGAACAGCGCGTTCGTTGGAAGCTTCCATTTCTCCCTTGCGGGTTTCGTTTTTTCTATTGGTGCCTACCCATTGATAAACTGCCATAATTAACTCTCCCTGTATTTTAAAGCAATCGGGGGTGACAGACAGATTATTTCAGCCTGCAAATTATCAACTCCGTCTTATCTTTTAATTATCATATTTAGCTGTCGAGAACCACCCATTAGGCATTCGGGATTAAAGAATTTCATATGCGACACTGAATTCCAAAACGCCGTGAGTGCAAATCAGCTGGAAGAATTTTGCAATCTGACGGCCTGACTTTTAGAGTTTATATCGGCGGATGGCTTTAGAAACTTAAGAATTTTATTTTAAAACGATTTCAGATAGTTGTCAATAAGTCTGAAAAGCCTTTAGCTGATCCCGTTGGAAATAATCGTTTAATTGTGATACCGTGGGCGCATAAAAAAATTGATTTATTTTCAGGATATTATATGTGAGACGTTCTCGAAAATTCGAATCTCGTTAGGGATTTGGCTTTTGGTGTTTAGTATTCTGCCAAAGGCATGAAAAACTGTTGCACACTATTTTCTAAACACTAAAAACTAAATGCCAAACACTAATATGGTTACGAGCGATGCCGAGAAGTCAAAATCAAAGGCCTAACGGCCTGACCATCATTACAACCCATGTAAATGCCGATTTCGATGCATTGGCTTCCATGCTGGCTGCGCAAAAGCTCTATCCAGATGCGCTCGTTGTATTTCCGGGTTCGCAGGAAAAAAATTTAAAGAATTTTTTTATCAACTCAATGGCGTACTTATTTAATATGGCCGAGATCGGCAATATCGAATTTGCCAGAGTTAAACGATTGGTCCTGGTGGATACCCGCCAGCCGAGCCGGATTGGTAAGCTTTCTAAGCTCTTAAAACGTAAAGACATTGAAATCCATATTTATGATCACCACCCGGCAACGGACAATGATATCAAAGGTAACCTAGAGGTTCATCGATTGACCGGTGCCAACGTCACGTTGTTGCTGGCCATTATTGCTGAAAAAGAAATCGAGATCTCGGCAGATGAAGCTACAATCATGTGCTTAGGCCTATATGAGGACACCGGCTCCTTTACCTTTCCCTCCACCACCGAAGATGACTTTAAAGCCGCGGCATTTCTCTTGTCCAAAGGGGCCAATCTAAATGTTGTTTCGGATCTGATCGCCAGGGAGCTAAGCCCGGAGCAAGTCAGCCTATTGAATGATCTGATCCAATCCGCAAGTCGTTATAATGTCAACGGCATTGAGGTGGTCGTAACATCGGTGACCACCGAAAAATACATGCCTGATTTTGCATTCCTGGTCCAGAAAATGGTTAAAATGGAAAACTTGGACGCTCTTTTCGCCATTGGCCGGATGGAAAATAAAATTTATGTGGTTGCCCGCAGCCGAATAAACGACGTCGACGTGGGTTCGATCATAACACCGATGGGTGGCGGCGGCCATGCATATGCCGCCTCAGCATCAATTAAGGGTAAGACAGTGGCTCAGGTGGAAAATAATTTGATTGAGCTCCTTTACGCCAATGTAAAGGCTCTTCGCCAAGCCAGAAACCTGATGTCTTCACCGGCAATTAGCGCTAGAAATAATGTGACCTGCAAGGAAGCCAACGATTTGCTCACGCGCTATAATATTAACGCTCTGCTGGTAACAGAGAGGCACAATGGGAGAGACCGGCTCTGCGGCTATATTACGCGACAGGTCATTGAAAAAGCGCTGTACCATAAACTGGAAAATGTGCCGGTAAGCGACTATATGACAACCGAAGTGGCCACCGTTGGGCCCGATGCCGATCTTTCCGAAATCCAGGAAAAAATTATTGAGAATAAACAACGCGTTTTACCGGTGATTCAAAATACGGACATCCTCGGAGTAATTACCCGAACCGATCTGCTAAATGTCTTGGTCCGACAGTCCAAAAAATACCCCGATGGTTTTCCCGACCCGCTGAAGGAGCCCGCGCATGCCCGCCTGCGAAATGTTGTGAAACTGCTACAAGAGAGACTTTCTGCACGCTTATTCAATAAGCTTAAAACCATCGGCGAAGTGGCCGATGGGCTCGGATATGGAGCATACGTGGTCGGCGGATTTGTTCGTGATCTGATTCTTTATCGATTGGACGAAGATGTCGACATTGTCATCGAAGGTGACGGGATCGCCTTTGCCAAAAAATACGCCAAATTGGAAGGCGCGCGCATCCATACCCATGAAAAATTTGGTACCGCGGTAATCATCTTTAAAGACGGATACAAAATCGACGTGGCTTCAGCCAGATTGGAGTACTATAAATTTCCAGCTGCCCTGCCGACAATTGAAATGAGCTCGATTAAGCTGGATCTTTACCGGCGAGACTTTACGATCAACACGCTGGCCATCCAGTTAAACAGCGAAAAATTTGGCATGCTAATTGATTTTTTTATGGCACACAAAGATATCAAAGAAAAAATCATCCGTGTGCTGCATAATTTAAGCTTCGTTGAAGACCCCACGCGCGTGTTCAGAGCCATTCGATTTGAGCAACGCTATGGTTTTACCATCGGTAAGTTGACAACCGGCCTTATTGAAAATGCGGTCAACATGAACTTTTTTCGTGGGCTGGCCGGGCGCAGGGTCCTGACGGAGCTGAAGCAAATTCTCGAGGAAGAAAATCCAGTACCGGCCATTATTCGGCTCAATGACTTTGATCTGCTGAAATTTATTCACCCGTCGATTCAGTTTGATAAACAATTGATCTCCATATTAAATTCGGTTAAACGGGTGCTGGCCTGGCATGATTTGCTTTTTTTAGACGAATCTTATATGAAGTGGGTCGTTTATTTTTTGGTTCTGATCCACACCTGCAATCTGCAGCGCTCGCAGGAAATTTGCAACCGTTTTGAACTCGCCCCGCGCTATCGGAAAATTTTTTGCGAGGAGCGTTTCGCAGCTGAAAAATGCGTGCTGGACCTGACCAGGAATCTGCCGCTGCCAAACAGCCGGCTTTACCGGAAACTTATCGAATTCCGTACAGAGCTGATCCTCTACATGATGGCAGTCACCAAGCAGGAAAAGGTGAAAAAAGCGATATCCCATTATTTTACGAACCTGCGAAGTGTAGGTGTTTCCATAAAAGGCAGAGACCTTCAAAAAATGGGTATTGAGCCCGGACCCGTTTACCGGCAAATATTGCAGGCAGCCCTTGATGCCAAATTGAACGGCAAGCTCAAAACCCGCAAAGACGAACTTGATTTTGCCCGCGGTTGTGCTCAATAATTTTTTCAGGATGCATTCATGAACTCGAAAAAAAGAATTTTAAGCGGTATGCGCCCAACCGGGCCGTTGCATATGGGCAATTTACTCGGTGCATTGGCAAACTGGGTCAAATTGCAGGATCAATACGAGTGTTTTTATTTTATCGCCGATTGGCACGCCTTAACCAGTGATTACGAGGATACTGCCCGGATCAGGGATTATACGAAGGAAATTATGATTGACTGGTTGAGCGCGGGCCTGACTCCAGAAAAAAGTACCCTTTTTGTCCAGTCTCAAATTAAGGAACATGCCGAACTGTTTCTGATCCTGGGAATGATCACTCCGGTGCCCTGGCTTGAACGCAATCCAACCTATAAAGAGCAGATCGCTCAAATCAGCAACAAGGATCTGTCCAATTTCGGTTTTCTGGGATATCCAATACTTCAAGCCGCAGATATCATCATGTATAAGCCTTATGGCGTGCCGGTCGGTGTGGACCAAGCCCCGCATGTTGAAATCACCCGTGAAATTGCCAGAAGATTCAATTTTTTCTATGGCAACGTCTTTCCAGAGCCCAAGGTCATTCTAACTGAGACACCAAAAATCCTGGGTATGGATAGACGCAAAATGAGCAAAAGCTATAACAATGCCATTTTTTTATCAGAGCCACCCGAGCAAATCAGCACAAAGGTTTCTCAAATGATCACCGACCCTCAACGAGCGCGTCGCAGCGATCCGGGCAATCCCGATGTATGCAACGTTTTTGCTTTTCACAGGTTGTACACCGAAACCGATGGGGTCGTAGAAATTGACCGCAGTTGCCGCAAAGCGCAAATCGGTTGCGTGGAATGCAAAGAGAAGATGGCTCAAAACTTAATTATCGCTCTGGCACCCATTCGCGAAAAGCGAAAATTTTATGAATCACACCCAAAACTTGTAGATGAGATTATTTACCAAGGATGTGATAAGGCCAGAAAGGCAGCCCGGGCAACCATGGAATCCGTCAGAGAAGCGATAAAAGTCTAGTGATCAACCATAATCAAAATAAAACGGATTCAAAAA
>JARRJQ010000250.1:0-5207 GCA_037388985.1 Desulfobacterales bacterium
TTCCAGGTCCAGCCAGAGTTTTCGATCACGGAAAAAGCGACTGATGGATACAGTCATCCGCCTTTTACATTCTTTCCGCAAGGCATTGCTGCTATTCAACAAGTTCAGATAGGCCTCGGTATTTGGGCACTTTAATTCCTGCATATGCCGGGATATCCGCTTCTTAACGCTTTTTCTGACTTTGCGATAGCCGGACCATGAAAAATTGAAGTATTCCAGGAGCTGTCGAAACTGATTGTCGTCCATAGCGTTAACTTAAGCCGGCCTTTATGGTTGTTCAAGAAAAATGATATTAAGCTTGCAGGAATTTTAGCTTAACGGTATTAAAAATGATTATCTTTGGTCAGGCGAACCTATAGGGACATGAACCCATGGCTTACATTGGTGTAGATGCCTGCAAAAAAGGGTGGTTTGCGGTCGCACTCAGTTCGAAAGATAACTGGAAGATCGACGTTTTCAATTCCTTTGAGGACCTATGGAATCTGTGGAGTCCATTGCCCATCATTTTTATCGATATGCCAATAGGTCTACCGAATTCCGGCTGGAGAGTGTGTGACATCGAAGCGCGAAAAATACTGGGCAAAAGGGGTTCCAGCGTATTTGCGGTACCCTGCCGGAAAGCACTAGAAGCCAAGACCTACCACCAGGTCTGTCGGATAAATAAACGCATCACTGGTGTTAAGCTATCCATTCAGACCTGGAACATCTGCTCAAAAATCAGGGAAATCGATACATGGTTGCGCAATGACCCAACCGCGCAATCAAAGGTCAGAGAATCACATCCCGAGCTCTGTTTCTGGGCATTGGCCGGCGGACAGGCCATGTCTCATCCCAAAAAAACGGCAGAGGGTTTTGATGAGCGGTATGGCATATTGGAAAATAATTGTCCGCAAACCTGCTCCATCGTTTATCAGGCCCTGAATCAATTCCGGCGCAAAGACCTTGCCCGTGATGATATACTGGATGCGCTCGCACTGGCTGTTTCTGCCAGATATTCAGCAAAATCGATCAAAACCGTACCCGCTGATCCACCCAAAGACAAAAAGGGTCTCCCGATGGAAATTGTATACGCAATACCTGGATGAGAGGGCAGGTATTTATCCACAGAATCAATATATCGTGATTTTTATTTGACTTAAACCCGAACTTCAATAGATAGATAACGACTGGAGGAAAGTAATGGATCAAAAGGTAAGAAATGCCATTTTTAGCGCGGTCGAAAAAGAACCTTTCGCAAAAGCACTGAAGGTGAATCTAGTTGAATTAGAGCTGGGCTATTCAATGGTGGAGATGAAATATGATCCGGCCAATATGAACAACATCTACGAGCGTACCCACGGCGGTGCTCTATTTGCATTGATTGATGAGGCATTTGAAACCGCCAGCCAGACCGATGGTACCATTGCGGTGGCCTTGAATGTGAATGTGACCTATGTTTCCAGCCCGCAAGCGGGTGCCAAGCTGCACGCAGAGGCCAAGCGGGTAAGTCAGACCAAAAAGACGTCCAGTTATGACATAAAAGTCAGCGATGAAAATAATAATTTGATTGCCACTTGCTCTGCATTGGCATACCGCACCGGCAAGCCGATTCCTTTTCTATAGCAAATCGCAGAACCGATCGATACAGATCGACACATAAGAGAATTTTTCTTGTTTTTTCAATATAAAGAAAGCAAAATGCAACGATAAATCTGATTTGAATACTAACAATTCTGACGCTACTATTGAAAGGGCTTGTGGAAAAACCTGAAAGGACCCACCAAATGCATCCGAAGAACTTGAAAGTGATCGTGTTAGCTGCGCTTCTAATCATCTGCTTGAGCTCAGCAGCCTGGTCCAAAAATCCCTTAATGCCCAAAAAAAGCAATAAAAAGGCTGCTTCAGCGACCACTGAAACCATCTCACTCCCCAAAGACTTGAGCCCAACACAAATCGATCAAATCATCGCCGGTCTTAGTGACGAGCAGGCACGAAGATTGTTAATCAATGAGCTCAAGCTGGAGGCCCAGCGGGAGGCAGCCGTCGAGGCCAAACCGAAAGGCGTTGCCGGTTTTATCGATAAGATTAAAAACCTGACCGCTTTGCTGCAGAAGCGTATTGACTATATTCGCGCCGGCGGCAGCGCTGCGCCGCAACAGGTGGGTGGCATATACAACCTGCTTGGCAGGGGGGAACGCGGAACCAAGACCGTGGCCGGCGTGATTGTCAGTGTAGCTGCCGTTCTGGCCGGTGGTTTGCTGATCGAGTGGCTGTTTGTGCTATACACGGCCGCGGCGCGGCGCCGCATCAAATCGAGCGCTCCTTCCGGCTGGATGGCCAAAATCGGATCCCTGCTCTCGCGGGCGCTGCTGGATTTTTTGGCCATCGTCATCTTTATCGTTGCAACCCTGATCATTTATCTGCTTTTCCTGGACCGCACCGCCGGCCAGCGGGTCCTTTTGGCCGCCTACCTGGCAGGTATCGCATTTTTCCAGGCTGCCTACCTGGTATTACGGTATTTCCTGGCGCCGCGTGCACCCGTGCTGCGGTTTCTGCCGTTTAGCGACAAAACCGCGCTGTATCTGCACCACTGGATCATGGCGCTGACCTTTGTGATCTGCTTCGGCAATGTGACCAACGGCGTGATCGGCCTGGCAGGTGCCACAGAGCTGACGCAACTCAAATTTGGTACACTGTTTGGTTTGGTCGCGGCGGGGATGATCATCTGGATGATTTTGCAGAAACGCAAAGAAGCGGCGACCGCATTCAGCCGGGGTTTGCCGGAAGCCAGCCTGCGCTATCGACTGGCGCATAAGTGGCATCACTTTGCCATCTTTGCCGTCTTGGTATTGTTGGCGGCCGGCATCGGCTCCAAGATTTTGGAAACCTCCTCGAACCAGGCGATTCTGACCTTGCTGATGGTACCGCTTTATTTTATGCTGGACTGGATCCTGCGCTTGATGCTGGAGACTGCCTTCGGCCTTGTGGAACAATCTGAGGAGCAGATCGCCATCGCCGAAGAGGCATCTGAGGAGCCGGAAGATGATCTGGACGCTGAAGCCGCTCCACTGCCGGCCGGCGACTCAGCGGACAAATCGGTCCCCACCCGACGCATTGATGTCGAACGCATGAAAGGTCCGCTGCGCACCGCGCTGCGCCTCGCTCTGGCGGTGTTGCTTTTTTTCTGGATTCTGGGCATTTGGAACATTGAACTTCCGATCGGGGAGGAGGTGGTCAATACCCTGATAGAGATTCTGGTAATCGTACTGATCTGCTACGTTGCCTGGGGACTGATTAACGCTGCGATCCTGCGACGGATGCGCAAGGAGATGCCGGAAGCAGAACTCGATGACGAAAAGGAAGAAGGCGGCGGCGCCGGCGGCTCGCGGGTTGCTACCCTGCTGCTGCTGTTGCGCAAGTTCATGCTGGTGGTCATCATCGTGATGGCCTGTCTGATTGTGTTATCGGCCCTGGGGCTGAACATCGGCCCCCTGATTGCCGGCGCCGGAGTTTTCGGCCTGGCGATCGGCTTCGGCGCCCAGACCCTGGTCAAAGACATCATCTCGGGGGTGTTTTTCCTTATGGACGACGCCTTCCGGGTCGGAGACTACCTCCAGGTTGCCGGCGCCAAGGGAACCGTGGAGCACATTTCATTGCGTTCCCTCAGGCTGCGCAACCCGCGCGGCCAGGTGTATTTCATTCCTTTCGGCGACATGAAGCTGGTGACCAATCTCAGCCGCGACTATGTCATCATGAAGCTCGACTTTCGGGTGCGCTACGATGCCGATGTGAAAAAAATTCGCAAAATTATCAAGAAAAAAGTCTACAATAAAATCATGGAAGACCCCAATCTGGGGCCTCTATTGCTTGATCCGATCAAATCCCAGGGGGTGCGGGAGATGGATGACTCGGCCATGGTCATGCGGGTCAAATACAAAACGAGGCCGGGCGATCAATTCGCCATTCGCAAAGAAGTTTACCGACTCATGCAGGAAGCTTTCAAAGAAGCAGGCATCGAGTTTGCCCATCGCAACGTAACGGTTTACATACCGCCGGAGGTCCAAAAGGCTATGGAGCATGCTGATACAGAGACTCGCCAGAAAATAATTCAATCCGGGGCCGCCGCCGCCCTGAGTGCAATCGAAGAAGAAGAACAGGCCGAAGCGGCCCAAGAGAAACCCAAAAAGAAGTGATCAATTTTCTAACGGGTGGATTTTATGCAAATCGAATCAATCACTAAGGATTGAAACCTGAATCCGGTCTGTTGCATTCGCAAATGGCAACCGCATAATATCAAAATCAACAGACCGGGTCATTTTATCTTGAATATTATTTTAAATTGAGTTCCTTTTTTAGGAGTTGAGGTCACCTCAATTTTACCGCCGTGCTTGTTCACCACCTTGTCCACGACCGCCAAACCGAGGCCGGTTCCTCCGCTTCCTTTGGTTGAAAAAAATTCTTCAAAAATTTTTTTCAGCGTAGCCTCATCCATTCCAATGCCGTTATCCGTTACTTCAAACATAAAATGATCCTCATCATAAAAGTCCAGCTTGACATCGACGGTGTGATTTTTCTTTTGTTTGTCAGCGAGGCAGGCTTCCAGCGCATTCCAGATGATATTGTTTAACACTCTGCAAATGCTGGCTGCATCCAGATGAACCTTGGGTACAGTGGGGTTTATTTTATCCCTGAGCTTAATATTAAAGCCGGCGGCTTTGTCCCGAAACAGAACCATCGAATCCTTGACAAGCTGCCCGGGGGAGGCAAAATTGTATCTGAGGGGTCGGTCTTTAGATGAGTATAAAATATTTTGAACGACATCTGTAATATCAAAAATATTCTTATTGACCAGATTCCAACCTTGTTTAACCAGCTCGATATCTTTGTCCTTTAAGGCTTCATCAATGACGTAAGAGCCGCCCTGGAGCCCCTCCAGAATATTTTTAATACCATGGGATACCAGAGCTATCGATCGGCCTAAAGTCACAAGCTCCTGACGTTCATTTTTTGCCGGTGGGAGCTGAGTTGTCAACGTAATGACTGATGAGACTTCACCGGAATCATCCAGAATGGGAGATGTTTGAATCATCATTTGACAGCTTTTTGCACCTGCAATATGAAAGGTTTGTTCGGAAATATGTTCGCGCTTGTCTTGAAATGTTCTATGCACAGGACAGGACCGGCAAATAGTGTCCAAGTTTTTTAAAACCCGATAGCATAATTTGCCG
>JARRJQ010000250.1:5221-5973 GCA_037388985.1 Desulfobacterales bacterium
AAGCGAAAGTCGCGGCCTTGGATTGAAATATCACAGGGAAGTCGATCGATAAGATGATCAGGATTCAGTCCCATAATTTGGCTCGGCGTCACAGGCGCATAATCTATGGGTCGGTTCTTATCAGGCATGCTCAGATTCCCTTACTTATCAGTAAAAAAAGATTATTATCCGGTCGAAGGTGCTTGCAGAGAAACCGGTACAGGTTCCGACTGCATTTTGGGCATTTTAATTCTAAAAGACGTGCCCTGATTCAATTTAGACTTTACCGTTATCTCACCGCCATGCTGTTCAACAATCTTGTTTGCGATAAAAAGCCCCAGCCCGGTTCCCTTTTCTCCCTTTAAAGAAAAAAATGGCGTAAATAGTTTTTCGCGAGTTTCCGAATCCATTCCAACCCCGTTGTCGGTCACTTCAAATAAAATGTGCGCTTTGTCCTGTATCACCCGCAATGTGATTTTATGCGCTGCTTTGGCTTTATCTCTAGAACAGGCATCTGCTGCATTTTCCAGAATGTTAAGCAAAGCCGAATGGACGTAACCCGCATCAATTTCAAATTCTCCGATTGTTGAATCGAAATCCTTTTCAAACTCGATCCCTTGATTTCTTATTTTCGGCTCAAATACCTTGGCGACTTCTTCTGCAAAACTCATTGCATCGATTCGCTCCCATCTCAGATCTCTTTCCTTGGCGTAAAAAATAATATCGAGCACCATCTTGCGAATATGCTCAACCATCTGCTTTACAATTTCCCA
>JARRJQ010000251.1:0-5204 GCA_037388985.1 Desulfobacterales bacterium
AGTTAAACAGCCCGTCGGATGCGATGATTGCCGCCGATCCGCCCCACGGATTCATGCGCGCAATTTCAAGCTCTTCTTCCTCTATATTGACAAACGCATCGAGTTCGCCAGTCAGCCACATTTTTTCAAGGGTGAGACAATCTTCCCACAATTTTTGGCTATATCGTCTGAGGGCATTAATTTGTCCGCTGGTGATGAGCCGGGGTCTCAGCGCAATTCGCACAGGACCCAGCAGATAGGTAAATTCGCAATCCAGAGCCATTTTGTCCCGCTCTTCTGCGACTTGCAATAGGGCGTCAGCCTCCATATTCATGATTGTGTCGTTTATGCGATGCACTGCATCTCGAACGCTTGCATTTGATCGAAGAATGGCAAGGGGTTGAAAGCCTCCACCGCTGCCGACGTTGGTGGGCACCCCACCGAACCTGCCGACAAATCCGAGCAAACCTTTAGGTCCCACAAGGCAACGAAAATCGGTCTGGTTCGCCTTAAGATGGATCTCTCCATTTTCGACAACCGGAAATTCTTCAGACCATAGGGACAAGGGGATTTTTTGCTGAACAACGTAATCGCCTTGATTTAAGGCCAGCTCAATTGCTTCATCCACATCAGCATTCACCGTGCCGACCCTTACTCCTTTACCGGAATACCCCCTTTCAGGTTTTAATACGAGATCGTCCCAATGGTTGCGGGTCCACTCGACAATATCAGCGATGGTTTCGCCGACCGGCCCGGTGGTAGATCGCGCGTAAAACTGACGTGTCCACGGCGTCCGACGAACGATCTCATCATCAAACCGCTCCATGTAGGTGCCGGTAATCACTTCAAACATGCTCTTGACATTAAAAGGCTCTGTGCCGCGCGGGTTGATCACGCGATGCTCTTTCACTGCGCGCAGCAGCGGGTCCAGGTTATTTTTGCGATGAAGCTTAAGCAGCACATCCGTATTGAAATCCATGAAAATTATTGAAACCGGGCGACCTTTCCAGCTAACCGTCTCTCCCCTCAGATCCAACTCTTGAGGTGCCATTAACGCGCCGGTGATTCCATCAATGGTGCTGAGTATTTTTGCAAGATTTTTATTCTCGGTAACATTTGCAAGGGTCTGTTCTTCCGCCACCACGGCGACAAGCCCCGGGGCGCTGCCTTCCCGTGATCGGTGTAAATCGACAAGCATGTTTGCAAACGCGTTAACCGGAGAGAACAGCGGATCATCAAAATCCAGATCCAGATCAAACTTATGGATTTTGTTTAGCTTTTGCCAGATGGTTTTTCCGATGGTTTGCGTTAATCGTTGGTAATCCCAACCGCCGGGGCTTCCGAGATTCCATTCAGAATGGTACCCTTGAAAATCTTCCACCTTTTTCTCCTCAAATTTGCTCACCGGTTGCTCGGGCCAGTCTTTTAGCGATCAAATGAAAAGGCAGCTCGCCGCCTTCTAATAAATACTCATGAAAGCGCTTGTAACCCAGCTTGGCAGTATATACTGATTTTAGCTGGCTAAACTCGTAAGTGCCCAGACTGTAGCACACCTGATAACCGGGGTTCAAACGAAAACGGTCGATCTGGCGACGGGCTTCCTCGGGTGAAAAACTGCACACCTTCAAATATTCCAAGGCATTCGCTGTTGAAAGTTTACCGGTGGTTAGCCCCACATCTATCTGGCAGCGCGCGGAGCGCCATAGATCCCGCTTGAGATTAATCAGAAGCTCCAGCGGGCTTCTGATATACCCGTATTCCACTAGAAGCGACTCCGCATATGACGCCCAGCCTTCATAAAAAAGGGGTGATTCAATTTGTCGTCGGATAGGATTTTTCAACCGTCGTCTGATTGAGTCTAAATAATGATGGCCGGGAATCGCCTCATGGGCCGTAAGCAGCCTGTATTCACGATGAAACCGCTTTTTGAGGGATCTTTGAATCTGATCATCGGGTTGGTGCACCAGGTGGGTTGTGATATAGAAATAGCTTCTTTCTCTGAGGTTCGAAGTATAGGCAGCGGCAAATGAAGCAGTCCCGCGCACTGATCTTAAATATACAGGCGTCTCAGATACTTCTACCATAGAATCCAAGGCTTGCTTATCAAAACCCTTCTGTTTGAAAAACGACCTCAGGTTCTTAATTTCTTGCGCATATAGAGCAGTGGTGTCCGTCTGGCTTATTTCCGGGGGAAAGTATTCATGATAGAGTTGCTGCCAGGATTTTGCGGGATCTATCTGGGATCTTAATTCTTCTAATCGACCGAGATTTTCCTTCCAGCTTTCTTTGGCAATCTGAAATATTTCGTCTAAACTTCGAACGCAAAAAAAGTGCTCATTTAAGGTGCGTTCCAGAGTCTCACCGGCAAAAAATTGATCGGGGGCTGGTGTTAAGTCATTTAAAAAACGTTGAAATGAATCCAAGCTTAAAGCCGCAGCGTGCATCATTTTGAAAATCTCCGCTGAGGTCGCTTTGGACTGATTAATTGTTAAAGGTTTGCAGGTTTCTTCAAGATATTGCCTGCAATCATCGATCATATACAGTGAGGCTTGATAATAGGCTTCGGGTACAGTGCCGATGTTGTCGGCGGCCTGTTTTAAAATTCGGGGAATCTCGGATAACCGCGCAATGGTTCTTTCTATGGTTTCTTGGAGACTCGCCGAGGGCTTATGCAGCGCATGATCCAGTCCGATAAAGGCGATTTTTAGATAGAGTATGGGATTGTGCAGCCAGCTTTGTTTTTGTTCAAATTCAATCAAAAATCCGCTGATATTGGCATTAAGCAGGTCGAGGTCCAATTGTTTTTCCAGGTCATCATATTCCCCGCGCATTGCCGGCAATCGTTTCTGAAACTTTTTCAAGGTATTCAATGTTTCCGAAATTACATTCGCATCAAGGTTATCCAGTTTATCATAATGGTTACCGGCATTTTCTGCTCTGGGCAGAAAATGAAATTCATCACTGGCGCACATGACCGGAAAATGTTCGGCAAGATAATCAAAGTAGTCTTCGGCAAATTCAATATGAGTTTGTTGACTCATCTTTTGCATATTTTATTGATCGCGGATTTGAAATGGCGAACCGGGAATTTAAGTTTCTTTTGCAGCATTTAGGAACCCCGGACCGGAAGCATCATCTTCATTTTCGCCGGTTCAAAAATTGGACGTTGACGATAAGATCATACCGGTCGCCGGGAATGTCAAATGTTTTGAAGTTATCGTTTGCCAACCCAATTTTACCTATCTGTAACAAATTTGTTGATTGGTTGCTTTTCAAACCTTTGAGCGGCTATATTTTCACATTATACGAACCTGGGTTAATAAAGCCGTCTCATTTGAAGCGGGCAATAAATTTGAAGCCGCAAATTATAAGGATCTTTCAAGTGAAGGCGCGTCGAAACCCTTCAGTTATTGCGGGAAACGCATTTTAAATCCACGGGATTGAAGTGAGGTGAAAACGGAAAAAGATTGCGAGGGGTGCTTAGCGTTATTAAACAGGCATAGGTTCCGCTATGAACCGTCATGCTTTGGCGATGACGGAAGCTGCTAGTGCTCCCGGGCCGCAGGTAATTCCGCCGCCGGGGTGGCTGCCGCTGCCGCATAGATACAATCCATGGATCGGCGTTTGATAGCGGGAACACTCCGCAAAGGGCCTTAAAACCAGCTGGTCCAGGGCGTGTTCGCCGTGCATGATGTGACCGTTGGTCAGGCCGTAGCGCATTTCCAGGTCAAGGGGAGACAACACTTCCCTCGCCACAATCGCCTGGGTTACGCCGGGCGCATACCGATCTAAAGCCGCGACAACAGTATCCCCCAACTTTTCGATCTGATCCTGATCCCATCGGGGTCGTAAAGCATAAGGCACAAAATGCACCAGTATCGAGATCACACTGTGTCCCGGCGGGGCCAAATTCGGGTCTGAAACGGTGGGAATATGGATATCCAGTATGGGATCGGCTGAAATCCGACCGAACTTGCAGGCGTCAAAGGCCTTCTCAATATGGCCGAGATGACCGCCCGTTCTGGCAAATGCTATTTTTTCTTTGGGACGGCCGCTAAATTCAAGCTGCGTATCAAGGGCCAGATTCACTTTGGCTGTCGATCCAGTTCCCCGGATGTTTTGAATACGGCGTTTTAGCCAGTTTTCAAGCTGATGGTCCGGCACCAGATCCAGAAAGGTGTGGCGGGGGTCACAGGATGCGGCGACTACCGCCGTCGGGATGCGCTTGCCGTTTTTAAGCACCACCCCCTCGACACATCCTTCAGAGACCTGTATTTGGCTGACTTCGGATTCGGTTCGAATTTCGACTCCCTGGGATTTAGCGGCTTTTTCAAGGGCGGCAATCAGGGCCGGAGGTCCGCCATCAATGTGGCTTTTGGCAGCGCATTCCCTCAAAAGCACGTTAAATGCGCTGCCTGGGCTCAAGGGCCCGACAAAATTACCGCACAATCCGGCATTGGCCAGGGCGCCTTTCAGACAGGCGGTTTCAAACCACTCGTTAAGCCAGTCGGCCGCAGACAGCGGAGCGATGCGCAGAAGTTCGAGCATTGTCGTTTTACCCAGTCTGCGCAGTGCAAATCCGGTCCTGTAAAGGTCCCAGAACGTCCGACGATCGGGTGACGATACAGCCGGCGGCAGTTCGTTGAAAAGGCGGTTGACAACTCGGGCAACGCGTTTGATAAATTTGCGATACCTGAAGTATTGACCGGCATCTTCAGGTGAATAAAAGCCAATTTCTTTCGCTGTATGGCGGTCTTTGTTGCCCAGGAGTATTCCCTGGCCTTCGGGGTCCAATGCCAGAACAGAGGCTCTTTGCGAAAGAATTTTGAGGCCGTGGGATTTGAGATCAAGTGCTCTGACGATGCGGGTGCGCACCTGGCTGGTGTCATGCAGCAAGCCGGCGGTGTGATATCCAGGGTGAAATTCTTCTGCCGCCGCCAGGCCACCGATGATGCTTCGGCGCTCTAAAGCCATGACCTTACGACCCTGTTTGGCCAACAGGGCGGCAGCGGTCAGACCGTTATGACCGGCACCGATTACGATTGCATCATATTTACAGGATGTCTGTATTGTCATACTTTAGTTGTTTTTTAGATGTTAGTTGCTGCGCTCCATCGCATTTTTTTAGGTATCAGGTTTCGGGTGTCAGGTGTCAGGGTCATTAGATAAGCGATGAGTACTGAGGACTGAGGACTGAGCAAAAAATCATCGCCTGCGCCCGGCAA
>JARRJQ010000252.1:0-5159 GCA_037388985.1 Desulfobacterales bacterium
GAAACCCACCGAGACGACTGGTGGCTCAATAAATATGTTGACACGGATCAATGAAATTATTAGTAAAAATTTTTTACTTTTAGAATTTTGTGTGTAAAAGTATACACTTATGTCTTTAAATGTAGACATTGGAGGTAAACATGAGCTGGTTGTTGCGCACTTTTAGCTCATCTATCGGCAAAAAGCTGCTGATGGCCATCACCGGGCTAATCTTCATCGGTTTTCTGGGTACCCACCTGGCCGGGAACCTCACGCTATACAAAAGCGGCAAAGCATTCAATAGCTATGCCGAAATGCTCCATGCGCTGGGTCCAATCTTAACCGCTTTCGAATTCGGGCTGCTACTATTTGCCCTTATTCACGTGACGATCGGCATCATCCTTTTTGTGCAGAACTTAAAAGCAAGATCTGTGCCTTATGAACTCGACAGGCGTGCCGGAGGGCGCACCCTGAGTTCGGTGACCATGCCTTATACCGGCTTTATTATTCTGGCTTTTGTTGTTTTACACCTGCTAAACTTTAGCTTCGTCGACAAAACCCAGCGGACAATTTTTGAAATTGTCTCATCGGCCTTTTCTAATCCGGTCTATATAATCATTTATGTCTTTGTCATGATTGTCGTGGCCTTTCATGTCAATCATGGATTCTGGAGCGCGTTTCAAACCATTGGTGCCAATCATCCCAAGTATATGCCGACAATTATGGCATTGAGTATCATAGTCAGCCTGATTTTTGGTTTTGGATTCGGCATGCTGCCGATTTATATATGGTTTATCGGATAAGATGTTATTCTCCGGACCGTTTAGGTCTCCGGTTCAGCACAAAGAACACAAATTTAAAATAAAAAATCAAAAATTACTTGAAAGGTAAACACGATGCAGATTGACGCCAAAATCCCTGCAGGGCCACTGACCGAAAAATGGGACCGACACCGTTTTGAATTGAAACTGGTCAACCCGGCTAACAAACGCAAGTTTGAAATTGTCGTGGTCGGGACCGGCCTGGCGGGCGCTTCGGCATCGGCCAGCTTGGCTGAGCTGGGTTATCGTGTCAAAACCTTCTGTATTCAAGACTCTCCCCGGCGCGCCCATAGTATTGCCGCCCAGGGCGGAATTAATGCGGCCAAAAATTATACCAATGAAGGCGACAGCGTCTGGCGCTTATTCTTCGATACCATTAAAGGAGGCGATTTTCGGGCTCGTGAAGCCAACGTGTATCGCCTTGCTCAGCTGAGCAACGCCATCATCGACCACTGTGCCGCCCAGGGCGTTCCTTTTGCCAGAGACTATGGCGGCTTGCTGGCCAATCGTTCTTTTGGCGGGGCGCAGGTCTCCAGGACATTTTATGCGCGCGGCCAGACGGGGCAGCAACTCCTGCTGGGTGCTTACGGCGCATTAATGCGTCAGGTCGCTTCCGGTATGGTCAGGCTATTCCCCAGGCGGGAAATGCTGGATCTGATCATTGTCAACGGGCAAGCCCGCGGCATTGTCGTTCGCAATCTGATCGATGGCAAACTGGAAAGCCATGTCGCTGATGCGATTGTCATCTCTACCGGGGGCTATGCCAATATATATTATCTTTCCACCAATGCTGAATCTTCCAATGTCGGTGCGATATTTCGCGCTTATCGAAAAGGGGCGATGTTCGCCAATCCCTGTTTTACCCAGATCCATCCAACCTGCATCCCGCATACCGGCGATCATCAATCCAAGCTGACTTTGATGAGCGAGAGCCTCAGAAACGACGGGCGGGTCTGGGTGCCGCGCAATCCCGGCGATTTCAGGGACCCACAGGATATGCCCGACGAAGATCGTGAATATTATCTGGAAGAAAAATACCCCAGCTTCGGAAACCTGGTACCCCGGGATGTAGCTTCGCGCGCCGCCAAATCGCAGTGTGATGCCGGCAAGGGGGTCGGTCTGACGCGCTGTGCGGTGTATCTGGATTTTGCCAATGCCATCCAACGCGACGGCAAGGAGATTATCGCCAAAAAATATGGCAACCTTTTCGATATGTACAAGCTCATCACCGATGATTCTCCATATGAAAAGCCGATGATGATTTACCCGGCGGCCCATTACACCATGGGCGGATTATGGGTGGATTACAACCTGATGAGCACGATTCCGGGGTTGTTTGTTTTAGGAGAGGCCAATTTCTCCGATCACGGTGCCAACCGCCTGGGGGCCAGTGCTCTGATGCAGGGGTTGGCCGACGGTTATTTTATTATCCCTTACACTATTGGAGGGTATTTCGCCGGCACGCAGCTGGCGCCGGTAGCCGACGATCATGTGGCCTTGAGCGACGCGACTCACTCGGCACAAGAAAACATCGCCAGACTCATGTCCATCAAGGGCCGGCGCACTGTCGACGATTTTGCCAGGAAGCTGGGACAAACCATGTGGAATTATTGCGGCATGTCCCGTAATAAAGACGGGTTGCAAAAGGCCTTTACGATTATCCAAGACCTGCGGGATGAATTTTGGGAAAATGTGCTGATACCCGGAAAAGATAAAGATTATAACAAAAGCCTGGAGAAGGCCGGCCGTCTGGCCGACAGTCTCGAATTTGCCGAGCTTATGGTTCATGACGCCCTGGATCGCAATGAGTCATGCGGAGGACATTTTCGGGAAGAATCTCAGACAGAGGAAGGCGAAGCCAGGCGGGACGATGAAAATTTTGCGCATGTTTCGATCTGGGGATATGAGGGTTACGGTAAAAAGCCCAAACTTTACAAGGAACCATTGATCTTCGAAAATGTAGAATTGTCCCAAAGGAGTTACAAGTGAAGAGATTACCTCAAACAATTAATATCAAGCTGAAAGTATGGCGCCAACAGGGACCCGAGGACAAAGGTCATTTTGAAACCTTAGCCGCTAAAAATATATCGGTTCATATGTCTTTTATTGAAATGCTGGATACGGTTAATGAGCAGCTGACCTTGGAAGGCAAGGAGCCGATTGCTTTTGATAATGATTGTCGCGAGGGTATCTGCGGTACATGCGGAGCGGTGATCAATGGCATGGCTCACGGCCCGCACAAGGCAAGCACGCTCTGCCAGCTTCACATGCGCAAATTTGCTGACGGCGACACCCTTGTCGTGGAACCCTTTCGTGCCCGGGCCTTTAGAGTCGTCAAGGATTTGGTGATGGACCGCAGCGCGCTTGATCGAATCATTCAGGCCGGCGGTTACATATCGGTCAATACCGGAGGTGCACCGGATGCCCATGCGATTCCCATCCCGCAAGAAATTGCTGAAAAAGCAATGGATGCCGCCGCCTGCATCGGCTGCGGAGCTTGCGTAGCCGCATGTCCCAGCGCGTCTGCCATGCTTTTTGTCAGCGGCAAGATTTCTCAACTGGCATTGCTGCCCCAGGGTTACCCGGAAGCTGCCAAACGCGCCTTAAACATGGTCAGAGCGATGGATGCATGCGGCTTTGGCAACTGCTCCAACCATCGCGAATGCGAAAATGCATGCCCCAAAGAACTTTCCATTATCAACATCGCCCGGTTAAACCGGGAATTCTTTAAAGCCTCATTTTTTTCGGATCAAACCTAACCCCGGCCAGACAAAAAGCAACCATCCCAGAACCCAGGCGAAATGGTTCAGGAGTTAAGGCGCTTTTTGGACAAGCGGCATTTTTGACGAAGAAAAAAGCCCGAACGTCCTTATCGGTAGGCCAGAACATCTTCAACTTTTTTAGCAAATTCTAACAGGTCAAATGGTTTGAAAATAACGTTGGTAAAGCCCAATTTTGCCATTTGATTAAGTTTGATGTGATCCGGATACCCTGTTGAAATGATCACTTTCATATCAGAAAGCTCGGGTTCATTTTTAATGATGCGGCAAACTTCAAGTCCATCCATTTCAGGCATAAAGATGTCAAGAATAAGAAGGTCCGGGCGATAGGTACCCAATTTTATGGAGGCTTCGATCCCGTTGGAAGCCTCTTCAACTAAATAGGTCCGGTTCCGATTCAAAGCAAGCGCTTCGATCAGCATTTCTCTTATGGTTGGATCATCATCAACAATCAAAATTTTAGCGGCTTTACGCTCAATTCCCGTCGGCATTGAAATCATAAAGGTTGTACCCTTGTCTTTGCGGGTCTCAAATTGAATATCACCGCCATGAGCATGGACAAGACCATAGGTAACCGAAAGGCCCAGGCCGGTCCCGCCTTCAGCCTGCTTATCGGTAACAAAGGGCAGAAATAATTTATCGGCGATTGCCGGTGATATGCCGCGACCATTATCGCTGATTGCAATGAAAATACGCCCGTCCTTTATTCTCAACCCGGTTTGTATCCGAATGATGCCATTTTTGTGATCAATTGCTTGTATGGCATTGATAATGATGTTTAAAATGATTTGCTCAATGCTCTGAAGATTTCCCTCCATCAACGGCAGCTCTTCGTCCAGTTCCAACTCGATCTGCACACCTGATTTTCTCAGGATCGTTTGCGCCAGGCTCAACGCATTTTTAACGGCCGTATTCACCTGAATGGGTGACTTTTCAGCAACATTTGATTGCTTCGAAAAATTTTTCAAATCAGAGACAATCTTGGCCACCCGATTGGCCGCCATATCCATATCGGCAATCAGCCGCAGTAGGTTGTCTTCCAAAAATGCGTAAGTAAAACCGCCGAACTTCTGGTCCGGCACCTGTTGTTTTTCTCTTATCAGTACGGGTAGAAGGTCAGACCAGATTTTCTGGATCAATGGTAAATTGTACATAATCAGGTTAATCGGATTGTTAATTTCATGGGCAACTCCGGCCACCAGAGTGCCCAGCGCTTCCATTTTTTGAGCCTGCTGCAGCTGTTGCTGACTTTCCTTCAAGGCTTCTTCCGCACGACGGTGCTGGGATTCTAATTGCCGAGATTTTTCCCGCAATTCCATGAGTTCTCTGATAAGCTGCTGCCGAGATTTTTCCTGATCTTGCATAAATTGAGCTATAATTTCACACAGGTAAAGGTGACGTCGGTTTTCAGGGTCATTATGGCAATCTTTTCAAATTGATCGGTCACATCAGAGACAAAAAGCATGAGAGTTCCATTTTGCCCAAGCTGCTGATCCACGTCGGCGTTTTGGGTCAGAAACGCTTTAACGCAACCTGACACACTGATTGAGGAATCGATTAATTGAACGCGCCTTCCGAT
>JARRJQ010000253.1:0-8390 GCA_037388985.1 Desulfobacterales bacterium
CCGAAGCCGGCAGCGAGCTCGCCCATAGTTGGTCTTTACCGGAATCTCTTATTGAGATCGTCACGTATCATCACAAGCCTGAAAACGCGGTTCAAAACACTGACCTCGTGCATATTGTCTATTTGGCAGATCTTCTCATGTCCAGATTCAACACAAGCTTAGAATTGGAGCGCTTAAATACGGAGGCTCTGGCCTCACGACTTAAAACCATAGGATTTTCAATTGATAGGTTTGCTGAGATAGTAGATTTTATTCCTGTCAAATCTTTGGATCTTTCTTATGAATTGGCATTAATAAATTAGGAAATTTTTCAAATTTCGATAGTGCAGATTACTGGTACCTATCCTGCAGGTATATTTGGGGCAGGCGAGCGAGCCCGCAGGGTGTAGCTCGCGTAGCCTGCCCAATTGTATTTAAAGGGGATATCAAGTCTTAAATTCTTCCTGATTTATTTCCTCTCAACAAATAAAGGTGAAACTCCCCCGTTTAATGAGCCATCAGGTTTTGGCCTGTGGCATAGTTGATGGGCAGTCTGCAATGAAGCAGCTGTAGAAACGAAAGGAGTTTCACCCATGAAGAAAACAAACATTTATCAGAACCAAAGTCAACAGTTACTTCAGCTTTTTGAGGAGGCCGGCAGCAGCGAAAAGGTAATATGCGTGCCGATGGATTATGCCAAAAGTGATCAGTTGGTAATGTTTTGCAACCGACATGGTGATATCCTGCGAAAACCGTTTTCGGTGAAAAACACGCCAGAAGGCATCGCCTATATTGATGAGCAAGTCACGCGCTTCTGTCGCCAGCGTGGTATAAAAAAGAAGCACGTTTTCTTTGGTGGTGAAGATGCCAATTCATTTGCCAAAAATTTTGTCAGCACGCTGCGTTGCAAAGGCTATGTGGTTGCCAATGTCAATGCGCATGACGCCAAAAAGCAGCGTGTCAATTTGCAAGCCAGCACCGACCGCATCGATTTAATGGGCATTGCCACCATGCTGCTCAATTGTCGTGCCAATTGCTGTCGGGCCCAATCGGGCATCTATGGTAATCTTCGCACCCTGGTTCGCCATCGGCGTCGGCTGGTTCAAATGCTAACGGAAGTAAAGAACCGGGTTCACGGAATTGTCGATGAGCTTTTCCCTGGATTTTTAAACGAGAAAAATACCGGTATCATACCGTTTACACAAACTTCGCTCCAACTTATCAAATGTTTTTAAGACCATAAAAATGTTGTGATACCAGATTAGGATATCTGTAATTTTAGCGAAATACAGATTATCTCAATATATCTACATCAAGCTGATCTGGCATATGGTTTATCAATTGGACGCTTCTAATACTTTAGTATTAAGAAATTCCAACCACAATATTCACGACTTCTTTTCACATTTCAAATGAATTGCATTTCCTTGAAATTTACTTAAACTATTTGATTTTATTTAGAATTTTACCATTAAAAGGATTTGGCATAGGTATTGCTCTTAATTAATGTTGCTCGAGGGTTTCTATTTGCTCCTTTCGCATCGAGTGATTAACTGCAAGGTTTTCAGCTTGGCTCATAGTCGAGGGGGGATTTTAAGTAAAATGTAAGGCTTTGGGCACCAAAGGTTATTTCTATTAAATATAATCTTGAGGTGGAATTAAAAAGATTTCTCGAGTGAACGTGCATCTTTTCTGCTGGGCTGTTACTTCATTTAAGAAGGGCAGCGCCGGGGAAAATAACAGCACTTTAGGAGAGTCCTAAATTTAGGGCAGACTAAAAACAGAAAACAATCGTTTGCCGATAATCGCTGCAGAGAGGTGTGGAATGAATGCATTAAAAATGTATAGGACTATTGAACGTAGGATTGATAAACGAAATGCTTGCTCAGAAGAAATCTTTTTTGCAACTCAAAACCGGCTTTATGAAGGCCAGCTTAAAGATTATAGCCGCAATGGTCTTTTTATCAAAACAAAAGAGATGTTACCAGTGGGGGAAATGATCACCGTTATAGATCCTCACCCTGACGGAAAAAATAAAAAACGCAAAGGTCAAATCTTATGGAGAAATAAAGAAGGATTCGGAGTAGAGTTGTATAAGAACTATAATAAAAGGGAAAACATAGTAATGCGATTTGAGAAAAGAAGTAAAAATATAATTCGATAATTTACAATAAATAAAAATTGTCAAGCAAAGGATAATTTAAGATGGCAGTAAAAATATTAATTGTAGAAGATGATGTTGATGTTTTAATTACATTGATGGAGTTTCTCAGTAAATCTGGTTTTAATGCTAAAAGTGCAAATAGTGCTGAAGAAGCTGAAGATATTTTAAAAAGTGAAGAAATAAATATTGTATTAACGGATATAAAATTACCGCAGAGTCATAAAAGAACGGTTGTTATTAGACGAGCGTGATAGGATGATAAAGAAACTGAAGCGATTAACAATAGAAGACTCATTGACTGGCCTATATAATTCAAGGCATTTTTTCGACCAACTAGATAAGGAGATTAAAAGATCAGATCGTTATTTACATCCAATATCATTGATTTTTATTGATATTGATAACTTTAAAGAAATTAATGATACTCACGGGCATATGATTGGGGATAAAATTTTGGCTCTAATCGCAAAAAGAATAAATGCCTGCCTCAGATCAAACGATAGTGCTTATCGATTTGCTGGAGATGAATTTACGATAATATTACCGGAAACAACTGCGAGTGAAGCTAAATTTGTATCTGATAGAATATTATCTAAATTTGCAAATGAAGTTTTTATGATTAATGAAGGACATCAGCAATTTGTACATCGTGCCGACGTAACAATGTACGAAGCTAAACAGCGTGGGGGGAACGGCGTTATCATCTCACAAGCGCAGAATGAACATGCGCTATACCGCTGCATTCTTAGATACCAAAATCTTTGATTTCTCCAACTAATCGGTATTTTTGAAATTCAAAAAAAGCTGTGATATCGGATTTATATCCGTAAAATTGCAAAACCTTATCAATGTATCGCAAGTTCATGTTTTCACTTTGATGTTTAGAAAAGAGTATTTACCTTACGAGCTCCCGTCACATTCTGATATTAAAATTTTATCTGAAGTTTCTCTTCTTTCTATTTGAATCCTGAACCACTTTTAATCTTATTACATTTCAGTAGTGTCCGGTTAAGATTTGAATAAATTCAGTTGAATATGGCCGCTAGTAATTTTATTTTTGTATTCAATCTCTGTGAGCACTTGTAAAATTGGCATTTTTTCAAAAAGAGTAATATAAGATTTGAATAAATTCAGTTGAATATGGCCGCTAGTAATTTTATTTTTGTATTCAATCTCTGTGAGCACTTGTAAAATTGGCATTTTTTCAAAAAGAGTAATACTGAAAATCTGTAAAATTGTGTAGAGACTTAGATCTATTTTCAGCCGCTTCTTGATTAGGGCTACCAGAACATACACCGAGATTGCAATCCAGATTTGAGTCTTGACTGCATTTTCAGAGGTCCCATAAAAGGCCTTTATGCGCAGATGCTGTTTGATCCATTTAAAAAACAGTTCCACTTGCCAGCGGCAGCGATACAGTTCTGCGATTGTTAATGCCGGCAATGTCATTTGATTCGTCAAAAGATTTAAGTGCTTATCTTTATCTGCATCGAAAAATTTTATCCGGCGAAGTTTTTCGGGATAATGCTTTCGGGCATAAAAGCCGCTTGGTACAACGATTTGATCGCATCTAAGCCCACAAAACTTATCCACCGGCATTGAATAGAGTCGCCGCAGACTGGTATTGGCTTTTGCACGTACAATAAAAAATGAAGAACATTGGTGGAACACAAATAGCCGTACAAAGTCCAAGTAGCCGCGATCCATAATGTAAATCGCACCGGCTTCCGGGATCAGTTCGTCAAGAATGTTTACTTCATGAACTTTTGCCGGTGTTATCGCGATGAAAGACGGGATGTTTCCCTTCAGATCTAATAGCGTATGCAACTTAATAGCGCCTTTGCGCCTACGGAAACGCGCCCAGGGAAAAACCGACAGACATAAGTCAATGATCGTCGCATCCAGGGCATAAACGGTTTCATCAAGCTGAAGACCAAAATCCTCGTCGGCATAAAGCTTTCTGGCCTGATGAATAAGGATTTGAGCAAAGTCACAATATATGCGCCAATCCCTATTTTCATTGGCATCGGCAATTGTACTACGGGAGACTTTACCCCTGATGCCCATGTGGTAAAGCTTTTCTTTCATAGCACGTAGACAGCATTCAATATCGCGCAGACTCTCGCGGTAAGTTAGCTGAGCAAAAGCCATACAAAGAAACTGATCAAAACATGTAAAAGAGCGAACACGAAAATTACCATTGTAGCGGTCAACGCAGCGACGAAATTTTTTAATAGGGACAAAGTCCATGATTTGAGAAAATACGGTTTGACCTTTATACACTGATTATATCCTTTCGCTGTTTCATTTAAAACATCGAAAGGATGTATCAAAAGGCCTAACCAAATTTCAAGTCGATCCCACCTAATTTCGTCATTTTAAATAAATATATCAAATGCTTGTAAAGTTTTCTAAAATCTTAACCGGACAGCACTGTATCTCAATAAATCTGCATTTAGCTGATATTTGGTTTTCCTTCCGTTAATCACACCTTTGGTTTTAAGCATACGGCTTCAACCGAGATGATAAATACTTATTCAATTATTTAATTGGAATTTATCTTTTCTAAAAAGTAATTTAAATTTATGGTTGATTTAATTTTTTAAATCTAAGTTATTAAATTTATTTAAAATTTTGTTGACTTTTTCGAATTGTAGTTTTATAGATAACTATCTAAGGAATATGAAATCCATTGCACACTCAGTCTATCTTTGTTCTGAGAAAAGATCTTAAGCTGAGCTAAAATCATCCATCCTCTGCAGCTACTGCGTATCCTAAATCTCCTTGCTAAAAGAAATGCTGATCTCCTTAGTAAAAATTAATTCAAAAAATTAGGCGAAGTTTCAATGGAAAAACCTCTCAAATTGTGCCGACCTCGCTCCTAAGAGAACATTAATCTTTCTTTTAGGAGCTTTAATCTTTTGGTCAAGCAAATCTTCTTGTTAATCCAGTCCGGAAAAAGGCGATATAAATGATCTGAATCAATTGGACAGAAGCTTTAAAATGATCATGAAACTCGTAGTGGAAAGCTGGCAAGCACTCCACTATACGTAAATTTTATCTGAATTGGATGCCGGTGGAGAAAAGCGGAAAGCTCTGCTTGGCTTATTTCACCCGCTTTTTAAAGCTGGTTAAAAACACAGGAGGTGGTTTATGAAGACTCAATTTAGACGTTATTTCATTGTTCTGGCAGTCTTAACTTCTCTCATAGGGGTAATCGGATTGAGAGATGCATCCTCGACTCCGCCATCGCCAGAACAGGAAGTCCAGAACATGCTGTACGATCTTTGCGATATAGCTGGTTATGGTATTCATGCAGGGACAAACAGGCAGCCGAAAGCTGATCAAGCTGCCAACTATATTCTCAAAGCACTTAATAGGCGTGGAGTACGCGCCAAATTGGAACCAATTACGGCAAATAGTCCTTATCCTAAAAATTTTGAAATGACAGCCGAAGTTGAAGGTCAACCGAGCAGGACGATAACTTGTTTCCCGCTACAATGGACCGTGGGAACTCCACCCGAAGGCATTACCGGTGAACTAGCATATGTAGGAGATGGGTCCGCATCTTATTTTGATCAAGTCAATGTTAACGGTAAGATTGCGCTTATAGACGAAAAAATGATGCGCGGCTACTCGCCGACCGGCCGTGCGAATAATGCGGTGATTACCGCTAAGGATAATGGAGCCATTGGGGTTATTCGGGCAGGAATGCAACTAGATAGCCCACAATTTCAAAAGAATGACCCAACAAGACCACCTAACATTTTTCCGATTCCAGTTTTCTCTGTTGGTAAGAGCGAGGGTGATTATTTGAGAAATCTGGCATTATCAGGGATGAATCATGCTATTAAGATGGTCCTTGACGTGCCACATGAGGCATTTAACGCATATAATGTAGTTTTTGAGTTGCCGGGGAACGGTAGCATGGAAGAAGTTATTCTAGTTGGTACACATTACGATACAGGAATGTTTACAGGCGCGGTTGATAACAATGGCAGCGTAGCACTAATGATAGCGTGGGCAGAGTACTTTCATCGTAAGCCTAAAGCGTCAAGGAACCGTGACATGATCTTCGCCTGGCTTTTTGGGCATGATTTCGACAATAATACTGGCCACTACCAATTTGCTGAAGCCCATAAGGAACAACTAAAAAAGGCAATAGTATGGGACGTGGACCATGCAGCCGCTGGCACAAGGTACTTTTTCGATGAAACCTCAGGAGAAATTGTACCTACGACCGAGGACAATGAGTTCTACATTATTTCAAATAATTATACATTTACAAGACTTGGCGCGTTTACTATGGACAAATATGGATTTGTCTGCACCCAGAATCGCTTTGGATCAGCTGGAGGTGGCCCTCAGTGGGGTATGGCACCTACGACAAGCCCGTGGGTAAATTTTGCAACTATCCCAATCTATTATCATTCCATACTTGACACGCCAGAAAAAATCACGCTGGATCAACTGCGCCGTGCGTATTTAGCACATATTGAAATTCTTGAGAATGTCGATGCTACGGCAGAGGGATACCTCAGATACGATAACATCGACCCCACTCGCCCAAATACACCTCCTGAGGTAAGAATCGAAATATTGTCAAGCACGGTAAGAGTGGGAGATCTTGTGCTTGTGTGGAATGATTCATACTTTTACAGAGATGACAAGACTGCCTATCATTATCCAGGAGTGCCTTATTGGGCAGGCAGCACATGGGATTGGGGAGATGAAACCCCTGTCACAATTGGTGGGCCCATGGTAAATCACGTTTACGAAAACCCAGGAACTTATACGATAACACTGACGTTCACTGATACAGAGAGAGCCTCCAGCACTGCTACCAGGGAGATTTCGGTAGAGCCGTAATTTCAGTAAACCTTTCACCAGGGACTGCAATGCCTCCCCTTATACACAGGGGAGGCATTGACAGGGAAAGTCGTCATAAGTAACACCTTTTACAAGAATCACTTACCAGAAAAATACGACACCGAACCCTTAAATAACAGGAGGTTACACATGAACCGAAAATTGTATCTATTTGCAATTGTTAGCTTCCTCTTTCTAATCAGTTCTGCTTTGCTGACGTTCTTCGTACCTTCATCGTTGGCGCGGCCGCCGTGGGAAAGCAACGCAGTTAAGCCGTACAAGTTCGTTGTAGAACCGCCAACCCTCATATCTCTGGGATTTGAATGGTATGTTGAGGGAGATAACAACCATAATGCCACCGTGGAAGTCTGGTACCGGGAAGAAGGAGATTATGTCTGGAAAAAGGCGTTGCCACTTCTTCGAATCAAAAATGAGGAAAGTATATTCAGTTTTATAACCAACTATATCGACTATGTTACTCCAAACCTATTTGCGGGAAGCATATTAGATCTTGAGCCTGATACAGAGTATCAGTGTAGGCTAATAATGAAAGACCCGGACGGTGTCTTTGGAGGTAAACGGCAGACGGAGAAAGTAGTTACCGTACGCACACGTCCTGAGCCGACACCCTATGAAGGAGGGAATGTTTACCACGTGTATCCTGCTGATTATACCGGGTCAAAGGAAGAGCCATCTGTCCCTAACCTTATGTATGCCTACTATACCGCTTGGGCTGAAGCAGATTGGTGGAATGTATCGCCTCCTCGTGTTCAACCTGGGGATACCATCCTTGTACATGCCGGCGTTTACGAAGATGATCCGACCTTTTATGGCGCTGATATCTGGGGAGTAGGCCAGGGCACAATCATAGGCGGAACATATTATTTAACTGCCAAAGGGACACCTGAGAAGCCTATTACGATAAAAGGTGCGGGTGACGGCGAGGTTATTTTCGACGGCAATGGCAACTGGAACCTCTTCAACCTTTTGGCTGCAGACTATCACTACTTCGAGGGGTTAACAATCCGTAATACGGAAATCGGCTTCTTGGCAGGCCACAAAAAGATTGCAGGTTCTAAAGGCTTGACCGTTAAGAGATGCCGCTTCGAGAATATTAACAGGGGCATTTACGCAGATTGGGGAGGCAACAAGTATTTCTACATTGCTGACAACGTGTTTATAGGCAGAAACGATCCGACCGAGCTCCACGGATGGACAGGTCTTCCGCCGCTTAGCTCACCCTACCCGTATGAAAAATGTTATTCCGAATATGCGGTCAAGGTCGCAGGAGCAGGTCATGTTATATGCCATAATTACGTTGCAAACTTCCACGACGGAATTGACCATGCCACATATGGTGTCCCAGAGGGTTACCCTC
>JARRJQ010000254.1:0-5139 GCA_037388985.1 Desulfobacterales bacterium
GTCTTCTCATTTTGTTTTTGAATAAAATGACTTACCAGCAGCGGGATGTCGTCTTTTCGAATTCGAAGCGGTGGAAGATAAACGGGAAAAACTTTAAGCCGATAATACAAGTCATCCCGAAACTGACCTTCCTGAACCTTACGATACAGATCTTGGTGAGTGGCGGCGATCACACGTATGTCGACTTTTCGTTTACGGGATTCACCCACCCTTTCGATTTCTCTTTCCTGTAATACACGCAGAAGTTTTACCTGAATGTGTGCACTGAGCTCGCCGATTTCATCGAGAAACACCGTTCCGCCGTTTGCTTGTTCGAATCGTCCAACCCGGTCACGGATCGCACCCGTATAGGCGCCTTTTACATGCCCGAACAATTCACTTTCAAGCAGGGCTTCCGGAAGCGCAGAGCAGTTTACGGTAATCAGGTGGCAACCGGCGCGATTGCTGCGATAGTGAATCGCCCCGGCGACCAATTCCTTACCGGTACCGCTTTCGCCCTGAATCAGCACGGTTGCGTCGCTGGAAGCAGCGAACCTAACCGCCTCAAACACCTTTTGCATTTCGTGGCTTTTTCCAATGATGTTGTCCAACCGATGTAATTCCCTCAGGCGCAGCAGGGCTTCTTCTGCTGCCTGCCGGGCTTTGTTTAGTTCGGAAAGATCGGTAACCGTTTCCACCACACCGACTACCTTGTCATTTTCATCTCTGACCACATTGGCATTTTTAATTACCGGTACTTCATGGCCGTGCTGATGTTGCAGGATACACTCTTTAACCTCTGCAAAACCATGCTTGACAATCCCGCAGGCTTCAAGATTCGCCGGGCACTTTTTGCCAAAGCAGCGGCTGAATTGCAGAATTTTGCAGGTCTTACCCAGAGCCTCTTCTGCCGAATAGCCGCTGATCCGCTCCATGGCCGGATTCCAGGAGGAAATGCGCCCCGCTGTATCCATGGTGAAGACACCGTCGGCCATGGAATCGATAATCTGATTGATAAAATATGCGTTCCAGATTTCATGGCTTTTCGTCCGCATGGTTATCCCTCCACTGAAATTTAAGTAAAGCGATACGGTAACGTTATGTAACGTTACTTATTGGAAATATATAGCACAAAGAATTCCGGTTTAATAGAAAATTCCGGCTTTTGTGGCGCCTTTTCTAATTTTCCGCAAAAAAGGAACAGTTTATATTTCAGTTAGTTATGAAGATGTCCTTTGGTGGGCGACATTTCCGCAACCGTTTGGCATAAAAGTTGATGCTATAGAATGAAAATATCCTCAGGCAGAATTGAGACCGCAGACAATTATAACCGGGTGGACCTGTCGCTGCCCGGTTTAGGGTATCGTTAAATATCTAAATTGGGCGATCAGGACCACCCGAGAGAAAATTAAAACGACATTATCTGTAACAAAAAGGGTATAGGTATGGAAACAGTCAGATTAACATCAGAAAAGGACTTCCAGAATGCCATAGCGAATGGTGTGGCATTGGTCGATTTTAATGCGCCATGGTGTGGGCCATGCCGCTTCCAGGAGCCTATCATCAAAGATATCGCCAAACAATTTAAAGACAAAGCTCTTGTCAGTGAAGTCAATGTCGACAAAAACCGGGAAATAGCCATCCGCCTTGGGATTCAAAGCATTCCGACGCTGATCCTTTTTAAAAATGGTCAAGAAATCCAACGCTTCATCGGGTTGCAGCCGGCAGAAACACTGTCAGACGCCATAGACAAGGCTTTAAATTAGCCCAAAAGAGAGGGGGGGTTATGGAAAGGATGTTCAATGAATTTAAATTAGATGGTCTGAAGCTGGTAAACCGCTTCGTATTTCCACCCATTAAAACAGGCTATGGTAGTCCAGCGGGCAGCGTAACAGAGCGCCAGTTGATTTTTTACCGGCAAATCGCTAAAAACGGTCCCGGATTACTTATTTTAGAACCGGTCTCAGTGACGCCTGATGGCCGGGAGCATCCCCGACAACTCGGCGTGCATTTTCCGGATAGTGCAAAGGAGCTCAAAAAAATTGTCGATGCAATTCATGCAGAAGAACGTTTGGCCTGTCTTCATTTGAATCACGCCGGCGCCGCCGCCAACCCCAAGGCGGCCGGTACGACACCCAAAGCACCATCAGGGGTAACCTGCCCAACAACCGGCGAAAAATCCGAACCGCTGAATGAACAAGAAATAGAGACGATCATTGCCGGTTACAGCTTGGCGGCTCTCATTGCACAGAAGGCTGGTTTTGACCTGATTGAAATTCAGGCCGGTCACGGGTATCTGGTTTCCCAGTTTTTAAATAAAAAAATCAACAAACGCACGGACCAATTTGGCCGGGACAAATTATTGTTCGCCCGTAAAGTTATTTCGGCGGTAAAAGAAAGCGCGCCTGGCTTGCCCTGTATTCTCAGAATTTCGGGCAATGAAATGTCCTCGGAATTCGGCATCGAGCGCGAGGACCTTCAGCCGTTATTTGATGTCGCTCGAGAAACCGGAATCGCCGCCATCCACGTAGGTATGGGAAGTTCTTGCTTCAGCCCGCCCTGGTATTTTCACCACGCAAGTCTGCCGGACAAACCGCAATCAGAGGCATTATCCTGGTTGCGTACACAGACTTCTCTGCCGATAATCGTTGCCGGAAGAATGGGCCGCAAAGAAAGGGTTCTTGAAATCATGGGCAACGATCTGGCGGATCTGGTCGCCGTGGGACGACCGCTTATTGCGGATCCGGAGCTTCTGGACAAATGGCAAAGGAAGAAATACAATGAAGTGATCTATTGCGGGTACTGTCTGCAGGGGTGCCTGCATCGCTTAAAAACCGGCGAACCTCTGGGGTGTAATTTAAACCCCGAACTGGGTTTGCCTGAGCTGAAGCCGACAACCAAACCCCTGAAAATTCTTGTAGCCGGCGGCGGCCCTGCCGGAATGAGCGCGGCGATGTATTTGACCAAACGCGGTCATTGGGTAACGCTGGCTGAAAAAGAAAAGCACCTTGGCGGACAGTTTAATCTTACCTGGCAAGCTCCTGGAAAGGAAAAAATGAAAGATGGGTTGGACGGTGTTACACATTTAGTTAAAACCACAGGAGGTTCCGTATTGACCGATCAAGCTGTTGACATCCATTTCATCAATAAAATCAAACCTGATTTGCTGGTTTGGGCCACCGGTGCCGTGCAAAACATTCCGAATATTGAAGGCCTGGATGGTCAGAACACACTAACCGCTGTTGAGTATTTTCAAGGAGATAAAAAGGTACTCGGTCCCCGGGTGCTTGTGATCGGTGCCGGCAGAGCGGGACTTGAAATTGCGGAAAAGCTGGGCCGGGAAGGATATGAGGTGGTCGCCACGAAACGCACGGATCCCATCGGCAGCATGATGGAAATGATTACCAAAAAGCTTGCCCTGATGCGGATTGATCAGATGCCGAATGTAACGCTTATGCCGCACACAACCGTAAATGCGTTCCAAACGGACAGGGTTGAGGTGGAAAAAGACAATGAGTTGATAGCCTTGGAGCCCTTCCAGACTGTCATCCTGGCATCTGGTATGCGTTCTGCGCCGGGACCTGATGAAGAGATCAAAAAGGCCTTTTCCACTATCGAAGTCATCGGAGATGCCCATGAGGTCCAGGATATTTTTACTTCCATTCATGCAGGCTATGAACTGGCCAAAAAGTATTAAAGATGTCGGGGTAATTGAAGGAGGCGGATCATGAAATTTGTGATAATCGGTGGCGATGCAGCCGGTATGAGTGCTGCAAGCAGAGCGAAAAGAAATCAATCCGATTTGAAAGTAACCGTTTTTGAACAGAGCCAGGATGTATCCTACAGCGCTTGCGGCATGCCTTACAATATCGCTGATCCGGATCGCAAAATGAATGATTTGGTCGTAAGATCCGCCCAAGCCTTTAGAGAAAAACAAAATATTGATTTAAAGCTCGGCCATCGCGTGACATCTATTGATCCTAAAACTAAAACGATAGAGGGCCAAAAGATAGGGGGCGAGGATTTTCGCTTTGACTATGATAAGTTGCTAATTGCCACGGGGGCCTCTCCCATAATACCCGACCTGCCCGGGTTTGAGTTGCCCGGAATCATGACTCTTAAAAGCCTTGAAGATGGTCGCAATATCAAAGAAAAAATTCAGGAAGCCAGGAAGGTAATCATATTGGGCATGGGGTATGTCGGCCTGGAGATGGCTGAAGCTTTACGCGCCAGAAAGATAGAAGTGGATATGATCAAAGAAAGGTCCCAACTTCTTCCATGGCTGTCACCTGCTCTGGCCGAAGTTGTTGAAAAGGAACTTCTTGCCCACGGGGTGGGGCTTTACCCGGGTCATGAAGTGAAAAGTATCGAAAAGAAAAATTCGGGACTTAAGGTTGTTTGCGAGGATTTGATCCTTGAAGGCGACCTGGTACTGGTGGCTATTGGCATACGGCCCAATAGCCAGCTGGCCGAAAATGCCGGCTTAGCTTTGGGTCCTTCCCACTCCATCGCCGTAGATCGAATGCTGAGGACTTCCGATCACAATATATTTTCGGCAGGCGACTGTGCCGATGCTTTTCATGTGGTATCAGAAAAGCGCGTGTGGATCCCCCTCGCGCTTAGAGCCAATCGGGGTGGATGGGCTGTTGCAGATAATGTAGCGGGTTTAAATACTGAACTGCAGGGCATTGCCGGAACTGCGGTATTCAAGGTTTTTGACCTTGAAGTTGCACGGACAGGCCTGACGGCAAATGAAGCCAGAGATGCCGGTTTTGATCCTGATGAAATCACCATAACGGGTCGCTCCCGTGCCCATGCTCATCCTGGATCTTCACAGATACACGTCAATATGATCGGAGATCGATTGTCCGGTCGCCTGCTGGGTGCGCAGCTTGTGGGCAAAGATGGGGTGGCCCATAGAATCGATGCGCCTGCTGTTGCGCTGCACAGCCGCATGACGGTCGAAGAGTTCTATCAAACAGATTTGGCATATGCCCCGCCTTTCAGCCCGGTTTGGGATCCAATGCTGACGGCTGCAAATCAGCTACTCAAAAAACTTTAAATTCATGTTTCATGGTTAGAAGTGGTTTCAAAAACTCATATCAGGTTCAAGGGCAAGGCGCAGGCCGACCGAGAAAGCGCAGCATACGCATAGTATGT
>JARRJQ010000255.1:0-5133 GCA_037388985.1 Desulfobacterales bacterium
GGATGAAATATCTGGTGCTTACAGTGTACCTCGACTGATGAACCTTGAGTATCAGCTGAACCATCTGCGCAAGGCAAATAAAAATCTAGATGGAATACTATCGCAAATTAAAAGTCACCTTGAAAGACAAAGTGAAATCAACGATGAAATTGCCGGCCCATTTTCTTTTGCATTTATCACCCGCAATGGCTTTCACACAGTTCAATAATATTTTTTTCGAGCAATCTTGAAGGATCTTAAAAATAGGCGATCGCATCTTTAGCCTGAATCTGCCGATGGCGGCATCAAGGCAGCCGTTGTTGTTGAAACAAGAAAAATATCCTATTTATTCAATCAAAAGACGGGTCAACGGATGCAACCCGTGGGCATCTGAACGCTTTAAGCGGGCAAAACGCATTTTTGAGATCGGTTCTTGTAAAAATCATCGGATTTGATATAAAAAGAAATTTTTAACTGGAATCATTGCGAATCAAATTGTTAAGATCGTGGTAAATTCCAGAACGCATCTTTGATGCGAGGAGTTGATTTGATGCCCAAAGCGATTCTCTCAATATTAGGACAGGACAGACCTGGTATTGTTGCTGCCGTTTCCAAAGTGCTTTACGAGCAAAACTGCAATATTGAAAACATCAGCCAGACAACACTTCAATCCGAATTTGCCGGCATATTCATCGTATCGATGCCTCAGGACCTTTTAGCGGAAATGCTGCACCAGCATTTAGCGCCGCAGATGACTGCTCTGGGCCTTGATATCCATATCACATTGCTTGAGCCGACGACAGCTGCTGTCACACACCCGCAAGGCGAGGCATACATCATTACAACCAGAGGACCGGATCGCAAAGGTTTGGTGGCCGGAATCAGCGAAGTGATTGCCCGGTTCGAGGGAAATATTACCAACCTGCAAGCGGTTTTTAAAGGCGGCGATGATCCTGGTGACAACATAATGATTTATGAAGTTGATCTACCTCCCCAAACGGATCAGCAAGTCCTCTACCAAGAATTAAAAAAGCGAGCCAATGCATTATCACTGGAGATCGACATGCAACACCGCCAAATTTTTGAGGCCATCAACCGGATATAATATAAAACAGATTACAGCGGGGGAAAATGCTCACCCAAAGAGAAATTCTTTCAACCCTTGAAATGCTAAAAGGTGAACACCTAGATGTGCGAACGGTCACGCTAGGGGTCAATTTACTGGATTGTGCCAGTCATGATTTGGAAAAACTTAAAAATAAAATTTTCACCCGAATTTCGCATTTTGCACGTAACTTGGTTGCGGTCTGCAATCAGATTGGCCAGAAATATGGAATCCCGGTTGTGAACAAGAGAATCGCAGTCAGCCCGATTGCTGTGGTAGGAGCCGCCATGTCATCTTCTCAACTGGTCGATGTCGCAAGAGTTTTAGATGAGGCAGCTGCAGAAGTTGACGTTGATTTTATCGGAGGTTTTACGGCTCTGGTTGAAAAAGGAATCGCACGGGGTGACATGGCCCTGATCGAAGCAATCCCGCATGCCCTAGCTGAGACAAAACGTGTGTGTGCTTCGGTCAATGTGGCATCGACAAAGGCCGGCATCAATATGGATGCAGTTCTTTTAATGGGCAAAGCCATCAAATATGCTGCGGCGCTTACCGCCAGAAATGATGGAATTGCCTGTGCAAAACTTTGCGTATTTGCCAATATCCCCCAGGATATCCCCTTTATGGCCGGCGCCTATTTAGGTATTGGCGAAGCCGATGCCGTGATTAATGTCGGGGTGAGCGGCCCGGGAGTTGTAAAAAAAGCTGTTGACCGCGCTCTTGAATCCGATGCAAAGCTTGATTTGGGCCAACTCTCAGAATTGATTAAAAAGACTGCCTATAAAGTTACCCGTGTTGGAGAATTGATCGGCCGGGAAGTTGCTGATAATCTTCATGTTCCATTTGGCGTTGTTGACCTGTCGTTAGCCCCGACACCCCATATCGGCGACAGTGTTGGGGAGATATTCCAAAGTTTGGGACTGTTGAGCATCGGCGTGCCCGGTACCACTGCGGCTCTGGCACTTATTAACGACGCGGTAAAAAAAGGCGGTGCATTCGCCAGCTCCAGAGTGGGCGGCTTAAGCGGCGCTTTTATCCCGGTAAGTGAGGATCTCAATATTGCTGAAGCTGCCCGCGAGGGCCACATCGGATTGGACAAACTAGAGGCGATCACTGCTGTGTGTTCGGTGGGTTTAGATATGATCGCCCTGCCCGGTGATACAACCGAAGAAAGCATTGCCGCCATTATCGCCGACGAAATGGCTATAGGTGTTATCAACAATAAAACGACCGCTGCGCGATTGATTCCGGTGCCCGGCAAAAAAGCCGGCGATAGTGCTTATTTCGGTGGGCTGCTGGGTCAGTCCACAATTCTCCCGGTAAACAATGGCGAAAATCCAAATTTTTTTGTCCGGCGTGGCGGCCTAATACCTGCACCGATTCAAAGTCTGACAAACTGAAATCACTTCTAGACATTTCCGATCATGGCCAGATCGCGATCGTTTATCGATCGCATGATTGATCGTAGGTAATTTAGGTGCTCCGCCATGGCGCTTTTGCGACAAACAAACCCTTCATTGATAGCTTCCGCACTAAGGCGGCCGCTGATCAAGGACGTGATTAAGTACTTGGTTGTTTTGGCAGCCGTGACTTGGTTGATGATCAATGGGACTCAAAAGCTCGGTTACCACTGGCAGTGGTATCGCGTGCCGAAATATATCTTTTCCATGGCAGATGACCATCTGACGATCGGCCCTTTGATCCAAGGGCTGTTGATTACCGTTCGCATAAGCGCCATCAGTCTGGTATTAGCTTTTGTATTCGGATTAACTGCCGCACTCATGCGCCTGTCACGGTCGTTACTCGCCAGAGTCATTGCCCGGGGATACCTTGAAACCGTGCGCAACACTCCTTTACTGGTTCAGCTATTTTTCATTTATTTCGTGGTATCTCCCGTAATGGGTTTCAGAGGGTTTGCTTCAGCCGTGTTGGCCTTAAGTCTATTTGAGGGAGCCTATGCGTCTGAAATCTTTCGCGCCGGAATTCTTTCGATAAAGCGCGGGCAGTGGGAAGCGGCCCATAGTGTCGGCCTGAATACTTATCAAACCTATCGTTTGATTATTCTGCCTCAAGCGCTCAGGCGGATTTTGCCGCCGCTGACAAGCCAGGCCGTTTCTCTGATTAAAGATTCTGCGCTGGTTAGCACAATCGCTATCTATGATTTAACGATGCAGGGTCAAGCGATAATCGCCAAAACCTTTTTGGTTTTTGAAATCTGGTTTACGGTTGCCGCGATTTACTTAATGATGACCCTGGTCCTTTCGGCGACTGTTTTTTATATGGAAAAGCGCCTGCAGGTTGAATCGTAATGCAGGCGTAATATTCATAAAAGTGCAAATCGCTTCTAATCACGAAAAAGCGAAATAATAAAAGCACAAAATTACTTTTTTTACGCTTTCGTGGTTTTATAATTTTTTCGATTTCAGTTTAACCGGCTTGGATATACATAAAAAGGAGGGTAGTCATGAAAAAATTTGCAATTTCGGTTGTACTGATCTTTATCATGGTCGTTATTACAAGCCATGCACATCGGGCAATTGCCGGGGACATTCAGCAGCAGTTAGTCCAGGAAAGCACCATCGAGCAGGTAATCAAACGCGGAATCTTGCGAGTAGGTATGTCCACATTTGTCCCCTGGGCCATGAAAGATAAAACCGGCAAACTCATCGGCTTTGAAATCGATGTGGCTCAGCAACTGGGCAAAGATATGGGGGTAACAGTTGAATTCGTCCCGACCAAATGGGCGGGAATTATTCCATCACTCCTTACGGCTAAATTTGATGTGATTATCGGCGGAATGAGTATCACACCGGATCGCAATTTAAAGGTCAACTTCAGTATCCCGTATGATTACGCCGGCCAGGCCATTGTCGCGAACAAAAAACTTGCCGCCGGTTTTAACCGGTTAGAGCAATTCAATCAACCCGATGTGACGATCGCCGCCAGGCTAGGTTCAACGGCTGCCGAATCCGCCAATCAATTCATGCCGAAAGCTAAGAAGAAATTTTTTGATGATGAAGCGCAGGTTATCCAGGAAGTTCTGAACGGCAGAGCGCATGCCGCCGTGGCTTCCGCGCCGCTGCCTGCGTTTCAGGCATTAAAATATCCCGACCGGCTATTTTTGCCCTTACAAGGCACTTTCACCAAAGAACCCATCGGCTTTGCCTTGCGCAAAGGTGATTTCGACACCCTTAATTATTTTAACAACTGGATCCGAGTGATGGATGCAAAAGACTGGCTGGCCGAACGAAAGCATTACTGGTTTGAGACCCGGGACTGGGAAAATCTAATTCAATAGGTCAAAAGTGGCCAAGGTTAAGCCCAAAATTACGATAATCGATCTGGTGCTGGGCGCATCGATCATTGCGTTCGGCCTTTATACGATCAATAAGGTTTCAGCGGGGCTCAGTTATTCGTGGAATTGGAGTGCTATCCCCCAATATTTTTTCCGTTATGACCCTGAGACCGGCAGTTGGGTGCCGAATGTTCTTGTGGAAGGTTTTCTCACCACGGTCCGCTTAAGCATTTGGGCAACTTTGTTCGCTACTTTTTTCGGCGTTGTGATGGGGCTGTTTCGAGTCAGTCAGAGTCATTTTAAACGCCTGCTGGGGGGAACCTATGTTGAATTAATCCGCAATCTGCCTCCGTTGGTCCTAATTTTTATTTTCTATTTCTTCATCAGCAACCAGATTCTGCCGATCTTGGGTATGGAAGAGTTTATCAGAACCAGCAGCGAGAAAACCCAGGCACTGATGACCTTTTTATTTGCGAGGCCTTCTTTGTTCAGCGCCTTTATTTCTGCTTTGATTACCCTTTCCATTTTTGAAGGCGCCTATATTACCGAAATTGTTCGGGCAGGAATACAATCTATCGAAAAGGGCCAGTGGGAAGCAGCTGATTCGTTGGGATTGTCAAAATGGCAGCGGATGCGTTTGGTTATCCTGCCTCAGGCCATTCAACGGATTCTGCCGCCGCTGGCCGGACAGTTAATTCCTGGATTGAAATGACCCAGACGATGGACGAATCCTTGATGGTTGAAATAAACTGTC
>JARRJQ010000256.1:0-9208 GCA_037388985.1 Desulfobacterales bacterium
TGAGCGATCAAACTCATCGATGCCGGTGCTGAAAATTCCTTTCACCTGAACCACCGAGGCGGCAATCGATCCATCTCTTCCCTGACCGAGTAGGGTCAATTCATCACCGATTGTCACCCGCAGGTTTTTGGCTAGCAGCCGTCCGACGACAGCCTGATTGGTATCGTATCTGCCTAAAAAATTACCCTCGCGAATCAGCTTTTTCATTCGTGAGACTCTTATTTCTCTTTGCGGATCAACGCCGGTTACCACGGCCCCATATGTTCTATTCTGTGAAGAAATGAGTGAAAATGCCTGACCCCTTAGACTATAAGCGGCTACGCCGGGAATATGATCCAAAACGGCGGTGATTTTGTCTGGATCGGAAATGACAAAGCGGATGCTCTTTTTTTCCAGATATTTTTCTGCCTGGATTTGCAGGTGGCCCGTGCTTATTTTAACCGCCGTATTTATCATCGTCTCATAGCTGCCGAACTGAAAAGACAGCATAAACACAAGCAGCACGCTGGCAAACGTGATGGCGCATACGGTGAGGATGGTTCGCCTGGGATTACGCCAGATATTGCGCCAGGCCATTTTGGTCTCGATGGACAAAGAGTTACCTCCTGAGTTGTTTCAGATTGCTCAGGGTAAACAACCGATCGGGCAAACTGGACTTAAATTCCAGTGACTCATAGGATAACTGGGTATAGCGATTTTCCTCATCCACGTTTCGCATTCGCCACACTTTGGGGAACAACCTGCCGCCGAGCATCTGAATTTCCATGGCGGTCATCATTTTGACCGGCTTTAAATCTTCGTCGAAAAATTCTTCGCTCAGCCAGATTTGATCTTCGCGGATTTTAAGGCGCTGCATGCCCCAAACCACCGGCGCATTCGGCCTGGGAATGGATTTGATGACATAGACCTTTTTGCCTTCATGCGTTTCGGTGTCGATTATAGAATGGTCGTAGTCCAGCAGCAGGCTGTCGGATTTGGCTAAGTCATTGTTTGAAAAATCCGAACCCATCCAGGATTGACTCATCATGGAGGGGGGGACTTTAATCACCCTGTTGATTTTCGGATTGAAAAGCCACATTTCACGGCCCTTTTTCAGGGTGCCGTTTCCATAATCTTTGGGCGGGGCGGTAATATAAAACAGGCTTTCTTTTTGACCGCGGGTCCAGGCCTTTAGGGTCATGGTGCGTTGCCAGTCTTGCCGATGGATCAGCATCTGAACCGTTGCTATGGATGCCTTTCCGCGCCAGTAATCAAAGCCGGCTTTGACGATACTGTCTGCATCCAGCGCCCAGGCAGGTCGAATCAGACTCAGGCTCCAAAAACATGACAGCCCTATAATGCTTAATAATTTGAATCGCATGTTGTCTCCGCATTCTTATTTTTGCGTGTCTGCGACCCTAAGTCCTCTTAGGACAGTATCCAGGAATTCCCGGGCCGTAGCAGCCGGATCGAAGCCGTCGTCAAACCAGGCCTGCAGGAAGAGGGCATCCCAGGTGCCCACCAGTGCGGCTGCAATCGCCTCCGGATGGATATCTGCACGAAAATCCCCGCTGTTAATGCCGTCCCGGATCAGAGATGATACCAACCCACGGTAATTATCATAAAGCTGTTTAAATGCGGCCTTAAACCGATCCTGCATGATAGCCGAGGAAGAGGCCGCCCAGAATTCCATGGTCAGTACGAATGCATCTTTGATCTGGTCCCACAAACCCATCAGGCTTTCATTTAAAACTCCCAACCGTTCGGACGCTCTGCCGCCGAGGCTAGCAATTCCTACTGCAGCGGCTTCCTCAGTTTTCTTTTGAAACCACTCAAACACCGCAAAAAACAGATCCTCCTTGCTGTTAAAATACTCATAGACGGTTCCTTTGCCGATACAGGCTTCAACGGCGATATCGGCCACCACCGCTCCGGCATAGCCTTTGCGCGCAAACACCCGGGCGGCCGCCTCGACGATCTGATTCCTTTTAGCGCTCTTTTGATTACGAAGGTCAGGCATTGGGGTAATCCTTGCTTCCGACTAATTAGTCAAATAAAAAATAAATAAATTTAAGTATCTTGTAATAAATATACGAAGTAAAATAATAAAATGACCGACCGGTCAGTCATAATTTAGTCCTTTTTAACTTTCATGTCAAGCAACGTGGGAAATTTTTTCAAAAAATATTCGCAGCTGATGAAATCAAGGCTTCAATGTTCAGTCTGTTTCCGAACTTCCCGTTGAGACCCTTTAGACGAAAAGTGGTCCGCCAAGGCCGCAGAAGGGCACACTGAATCCATACTGCATTTATCTTTGAGCCTTTTTAAAGCATGCAGATACCGGATTCACCTGTTGACCGCTGCCATCGCCGATTCAGGGTAACGCATGCCTGCTGCCACGCCTTTGGGTGCGATCTCATCAATGCGTTTGCAGTCTTGCGGCGTTATCACGACATCGAGTGCGGCGACATTTTCCTCCAGGTACCTGCGCCGCTTCGTTCCCGGAATCGGCACAATATCTTCACTCTGTGCCAGCAGCCAGGCAAGGGCCAGTTGCGCAGGAGTGCATTTTTTCTCAGCCGCCATTGCGTCTATTTGCTGGATCAGTTCAAGGTTCTTTTCAAAATTGTCTCCCTGGAAGCGCGGGCTGTTGCGGCGGTAATCATCCGGCGCCAAATCGTCGAAGCGCTTAATTTTACCGGTGAGAAAACCTCGTCCGAGTGGACTGTAAGCGACAAAGCCTATACCAAGCTCACGACACACATCGAGAATGCCGTCTTCCGGATCGCGGCTCCAGAGAGAGTATTCAGTTTCCAGAGCCGTGATTGGGTGAACTTTATGCGCGCGCCGGATTGTCTCAATACCGGCCTCTGATAAACCGATGTGCCGGACCTTTCCTTGCTCGACGAGTCGTGTCATCGCGCCAACCGTATCTTCAATTGGCGTGTTCGGGTCAACGCGGTGCTGATAGTACAGATCAATGGTATCCACCGCAAGTCGGCGCAGAGAAAGCTCGCAGGCTGCAATAACATATTCGGGCCGACCGTTCACACCGATAAAGCTGCCATCCTCGCCGCGCACATTACCGAACTTGGTTGCCAGGATGACTTCGTCTCGGCGACCCTTTATGGCGCGCCCTACAAGCTCCTCGTTGGTAAACGGCCCGTATATATCTGCCGTGTCGAGGAGGTTGACGCCTAACTCCAATGCGCGATGGATAGTTGCAATTGACTCCTGTTCGTCGCGCCCGGCGTAGAACTCGGACATCCCCATGCAACCCAGACCCATTGCTGAAACAACTAATCCACTTTTACCTAACGTTCGTGTCTTCATGTCTCTTTGCTCCTTTGAAATAATATTGCGTTCTCACTTATCCACAGTGAGTCTGTTCGTGATATTTTTAAATGGGGTGGATAATGTAATTGAGCCCCATAAAGATAGTACCGGTTAAATGGGAAAAAGAAGGAAAGCAAAACTCTGGAAAAGCGTTAAGACAAGGCTTTTACCTGCGAGCGAAGCGAAATAATCTCATTGATAATTTTACGATCTTGTTCAGACAGCTGCAGAAATCTCACTTTCATTCCCCGGGTGATGATTTCTTCTTCAAGCACGTTTTGATTATTCCACACCACTTCGGCATTAAACGTTTGCGGGCTGCGATTGGCTAACAGAAGCTTTATTGCAAAAGATTTTCCAATTGGAAAGGGGTGGGGGCAGGTGATAAAAGCGCCGCTGGTTGTGAGTTCTTTTATGCCAACTTTCATCACACCTTCGGATCTATCGATTAACGCAGGGCATCCAAGCTGAATTCGTTCAGGCTGCCTTATAGCATCTTTTACTTCAAATTGGAAATTGACGAAGTTCTTGCTGCCGGCATCCCCACGGGCCTGTTTTCTAACACGGGATACAACTCTCAAGATGATAAAAAACAGCAGCGCTAGAATAATAGTGATAAACGGCAGGCCCTGTATTATTGAACTTTTGCCCTCCATTGGTTGTCCTTACCCATCATTTTCAAGTTAATTGGTACCAGATTATTACGTTATGCGGTTTTTGTCCACAACAATGATTTTGATTCATTTTTTGCAATAGGATTTGACATGATATTTTGTTTATTTTATAGTAACTTACCGGATTGGCCGATCCTGTTGGATTTAAAATTACACCCTATGATATTCAAATGAAAGATGTGCCATGCAAGATATTGACTCTTTAAAGGAATCCGACTCAAAGCCAAAACCGCTTAAGGCCCCGAAAAGACGTTCGCTGTTTGATCGACGTTCAGGCGATGACAAGCGCAAATTATATAACCTGGATTATTTTTCTGAAGGCGGAAAGGAGCGGCGCAAAGGAAAAGAAAGGCGGCAATCCGGCGAACGCCGCAGCGGCTGGGCGCGAGTTTATAACTGGTGCAGTGTTTTTCTGGGAAGAAAATCACAATAACACCACCAGAGAGCACCAATTTTACTCCACAACATTAAAGGCAGGGTAGAATAATAAAAGCCCTGCCTTTTTTATGCGCTGCAACCCGGCAATTCACGCTGCGCACAGCCTTTTTAGATTACTTCGTTTTGCTCGCAATGACATAATAAATATCTTACAGGTTCATTGCGAGGAGTGTCAATGACGAAGCAATCTTTCGAAGAATTTCACCAATAATTGTTGACTGCTACCGGATGGGGTTGAGGGCTGTTGATATTTTGTTGCGGAAGCTTTCAATGATCTTGCAATAGTCCTGGCTGCCGAAAATAGCCGAGCCGGAGACCAGGATGTTTGCACCGGAAGCGGCGACCTCGGCAATCGTGCTTTCATTTATACCGCCGTCAACTTCGATTAACACCGACAAGCCGCGATCCTCAATCAGCCGACGCAGTGCTTTGATTTTAGCAATGCTGTTTGGAATGAATGTTTGGCCTCCAAAACCGGGATTTACACTCATAATTAGGACATAGTCCACATATTCAAGAATCCATGAGAGGCTTTCAACGGGCGTGGAAGGGTTCAGGACAACTCCGGCTTTTGCGCCGCAGGACTTTATGAGTTGAACCGTGCGATTAAGATGGATGCAAGCTTCAACCTGTGCTGAAATATACGAAGCCCCGGCCTTGGCAAATGCATGAGATAAGATCGATGGTGCAATCAGTTTCATCAATTTCTCCGAAAATGTCCGTTGTCAGTTGTCTGTGGTCCGTTGTAAAATCATGGTAATTGTTCCAAAAGATCGCGAAGTTTCGAAGTTCGAAATATTTTAAGCCTTCAAGCCTTCCAGCTTCCCAGCCTATGAGCTTAAAGGCAATTTGCCCGACACCTGAACACTGAAACCTGCCACGCTAGTATGCGTCATAGGTTTGCGTCTTGATCAAACGGTTATTCTCATACAGAAATACGGTCGCCTCATGATCGCGCGGAATCAGAAGCCAGATCTCTTTACCGGCTTTTACAAAATCATTAAAAAGGTCGTTGGTAAACCCTGCACTGTTAATGCTGACGCGGATATGACTTTTTAGAAAGCCGCTGTCCAGCCGATAACTGAAAAGGCTGCCGCCGTACTGCTCATGCAACTGGCCGGGTTTTTTCTGTTGCGGTTCTCGATTAATCAATAGGCTGACCGGACTCAAGGCAATCACCCGGTCACCGGGTGCGGGTGACTGTTTAACGACACTGTTTCGAGGCCTATTTTTTTGAAATGCGGATTTTATTTCACCCATAACCAGCTCTAATTTTTCAATCGACTGCAATGCATCCTCAAGGGTCAAGCCGATCAGCTCGGGCATTTTAAATGCTTTGGGCTGCGCGCCCATACTCACTAGTATATCGACGCACTCACCCCGGGAAATCATCGTTCCCTGTGGCGGAACTTGCGCAATGATGTGATCTTTTTCTACCCTGCTGTGGTATGTGCGTGATAATTCGCCCTGACAAATGCCGCTTTCTTCTAAAATAATATTCGCCTGCTGAATGGAAAAGGCCAGCAGATTAGGCATGAAAAGTGTTTTCGGGCCCTTGGATAGAATAATTTTGACGTCTCGGCCTTTTTTGATTTCGGCACCCGGTTGCGGATCCTGAAATATAACGTAATTCTTGGGGACGTCGTTTGTGTATTCCGATCCCCTGACCTTGGTATTCAACTCCATTTCGGTCAAAAGCTCAAGGGCGTAAACGACATCTTTACCTTCAAGATCTGGCACAATAACCGTGTCTTCACTTTTAATAATCAGCGTCAGTGAAAGATAGGCACTGATTCCAGCCACGAAGATAAAAACGAGCGCTAGACCAACTATCTTTGCGATTTTGGTAATCAATTTAATCGTTTCAGGCGAGCGATAAAAAAACCGTCCATATTATTGAGCACTGGAAGGGTTGTAATCCAATTTACAGATTCAAACAAGGAGGCCACCCTTTCAGGAAGCTTTTCCCATTTAGTATCTATAACAAATTCTGGATGTTTTTTCAAAAAGGCATTCATTACCGACTCGTTTTCTTCCGGTTCAATGCTGCATACAGAATATACCAGAATTCCGTTGGGTTTGACCAGCGTAGCAAGGTAATCTAGAAATCGTTTTTGCTTTTCGGCGTGACGTCTCAAGCTTTTCTCGGTCGAATTCCATTTGATATCCGGATTGCGCCGCAACACTCCCAGACCGGAGCAGGGTGCATCAAGAAGTATGCGGTCAAACAACGCTTGTCGGCTTTTTTCTGGCGGATAGTCCAGATCAAAACAACATCGATGGACAATCGATACACCAAGCCGCTGCATCTCAAGATCAAGTTTTTTAAGCTTACTTTGGTCTTTATCCATGGCGGTAATTTTGCCGCTGTTATGCATTAATTGGGCAATATGTCCGGTTTTGCCGCCAAGTCCGGCGCAGGCATCCAACACGGATTCACCAGGTTGCGGATTGAGTAACAACGAAACCAGCTGAGCAGCTTCATCTTGAACCTGGAACCAGCCATTTTTAAATGCGGCAAAGTCAGCAATCGATTGGTTGGGATTAATCAGGCTGAGCCCATCAGGGGCAATGGGTGTGGGCTCAATACGTTCAACCGCCTGCTCGAGTGTTGAGATCAGCTGCCTGCGTTTGGTTTTTAGCGTGTTTGTCCTGATGGTCAGCGGTGGAACCGAATTGATCGTATCGCATAGCCTCATCAGTGCTTGCTGGCTAAAGCGATTGAGCCACCGATGCGCCAGCCAGGTTGGCAGCGATTGATCGGCAGTCAGAAAAGTGAGCGGATCGGCTTCAAAAGCTGGAAAGTTAAAGGTGCTGATATTTAGAGCTGCCCTGCGCAGCAGGGCATTCACAAAACCGGATGCCCTTGAAAGGCCAGCCTGCTTGCTGAGTTCAACGGAAGTGTTTACCGCGGCAGAATCGGGTATGCGATCCAGATAGATAATCTGAAATAATCCCAGGCGCAGGATATTCAAGATAACAGGCTCAATTCTTTGCAAGGGAGTATTTGAAAAATGGGAAATGATATAATCCAATCGGCCGCGCCATCGCAAAACACCGTATGTCAGAGCGTTAAACAGAGATCGGTCCCGCCTTGACAAATTGTCGCTGTTGCGGGGCATATCGTCCAAGATGCTGTCGAGCGTCTGGTGGCCTTTCTCCAGCCTATTGAGTACCGTTAGAGATGTATTTCGCGCATCGGCCATTTATGGAAAAACCATTTTACTTCAAGATTGTTCCCGGCGGCAATGGATACCCCCGCAAAAAATCGGCAATGGCCAGTCGCTTGCCCGATGGACCCTGGATCTCTATAATCGATAATGCATCCTTGCCGGTTGCCACGCGCAGCTCATCGGCAAAGCCCGGTAGAATTGTTCCTGCGCCTTGCAGGACGTTTCCACGTACCAAAGCTGTTCTGAGCACTTTTAAACGATTCTGATGGTGATACGTAAAAGCCCCGGGCCAGGGTGTCATTCCGCGAATAAAAGATTGCAGTTCTTTGGCGGGCTTTTGCCAGTCGATATGACCATCCTGTTTTTTCAATAACGGTGCATAGGTAGCCTGGCTGTGATCCTGCGGAATCGGCTTCAGGCCCGAGTCCATCAGCATTGTGGTGACACCGGTTTGCCGCTCTCCATTAATTATGGCCCACTGGATGGGCGCCGGGCCGCGGTATTTTGGGAGCAATGAGGCGTGGATATTAATGGCGCCCAATTTCGGCACTTGCAGGATTTTTTCCGTCAGTATGTGACCGAAGGCAATGACGACAAAAAAATCAGGCTGAATATGCCTGACCTGTTCGATAAATTCTTCATTTTTAAGCGTTGAAGGCTGCAGGATATCGAGGTTTAGCTTCAATGAGTGGACTTTAACCGGCGATGCAGTCAGTTGGCGGCCCCGTCCTTTGGGGCGGTCAGGCTGGGTGACAACCAGCTCAACATCATGGCCGTTTTGAACCAACGCCTGGAGAGTGGGCACCGCAAAATAAGGGGTACCCATGAAAATGATAGAATACGTATGCTTCACGTTGAGCGCAGTTTCTTTTTTATCCGGCGCGTGTATAGCTGTTTTTTCAAAGCACTGATATGATCGATGAACAATTTGCCGTTTAAATGATCAATTTCATGCTGCAGGACAATTGCCAGCATGCCGTGCGCTTCCAATTTCAGCGGGCGACCTTCGCGGTCGACTCCTTCCACCAGGATCGAAGCAGAACGTTTCACATCTGCTCTGAATTCAGGAACGCTCAGGCAGCCTTCATTTTCAGAGACTAGTTCGCCTTCCTGGTGAACAACGCGCGGGTTAATCAGGACATTCAGTGATCGGCCTTCTTCCGGGGGCGATACATCATAAATGAGTACGCTTTTATCCCAGCCTACCTGGATGGCCGCCAGCCCGACGCCTGGCGCCTTATACATGATAGAAGTCATTTGATCGATCATTTTTTGAACGTCGCCATCGATACGCTCCAGCTCATTGGTGGGTTGGCGTAATGTAGGATCCGGATATGAAAGTATTTTAAGCATGGACATGGTGCTAAAATATGCAAAACTGATGGAATCATACCCATCTGCAAATGATGGGTTCATTATCTCATAAAAATCGGAGTTATTTCAACCCGTTTGTGGTAGGGTATCTTTAAGATAGCCTAAATGCTTTTGCGGCAAAACATTAAAAATTCTATTCGATGCGCGTTTTAAGAGTCGTATGCTGCCAGGATTTTATGGGCTGCTTTAATATCCTGATGGATTTGCTCTTTTAAGTCGGCAATCCCGGCAAAT
>JARRJQ010000257.1:0-7857 GCA_037388985.1 Desulfobacterales bacterium
CCTATCCCGAAAAAAATTCGATCTGGTCATTACCATGCCCCAGGTCGATGAAACCGATGCCTATGAACTCGCCCGCCAGATCAAAAGCAAATTCACAGATCTGCCTGTTTTTCTGATGATCCAAAACACCCGTCGGTACTTGCTTGAGCGAGCTTCTACGGACCAGCATTCTATTGACCGGGTGTATGTCTGGTATGGGAACTCAGATCTATTGCTGGCCCTGATCAAAAACCTGGAAGATAAAATGAATGTGGCTTACGACACCCGGCGCGCATGGGTGAGGGTTATAATCATTGTCGAGGATTCGCCCATTTATTATTCATCGTTGCTGCCGCTGCTGTATAAAGAAATTGTCACGCAAACCCAGGCGGTCATGGAAGAGTCCCTCAATGATGAACACCGCATTTTAAGGATGCGTGCACGTCCCAAAATTCTGGTTGCCCAAACCTACGAAGAGGCGGTTGAGCTGTATCAGAACTACAAGCCATATCTGCTGAGCGTTTTCTCCGATGTCCGTTTTCCCAAAGACGGAAAACTGGATAATACCGCCGGCTATAAACTGCTTTCGATGATCACAAAGGAAAGCCCGGATCTGCCGAATTTAATTTTCAGTTCCGAAGAATCTAACCGTGAGCTTGCCAAACGAATTCCAGCGGTTTTTTTGAACAAAAACTCACCAACGCTGCATTCAGAGATCCGCAGTTTTTTTATGCAATTTTTAGGATTTGGAGAATTTGTCTTCAGACTCCCGGACGGCAAAGAGATCGGCAGAGTCTCAAATTTGCGCGAAATGGAACAGATCTTGCCGACAATTCCAGATGAATCTGTCTACTATCATGCAACACATAATCACTTTTCAAGCTGGTTAATGGCACGATCGGAAATCATGCTGGCTTCGAAAATAAAACCGGTTAAAATCAGTGATTTTGAGAGTATCGGCGACGCCAAAAAATATCTGGTTTCCATCATTCATGATCGCCGCGTGGGGCGCCAAAAAGGCATCATTACGGCATTCGATTCGCAACGTTTTGATCCGGATGCCGATTTTACAAAAATAGGCAAAGGTTCGCTCGGAGGGAAAGCCAGAGGGCTGGCATTTATGTCCACCCGCCTGAAAAACAGCCCTGAGTTTCAGCGCAAATTCGAAGCTGTCGATATCATCGTCCCCAAAACACTGGTCATCTCCACCGACGGATTTGATTCTTTTATCAACGAGAACAACTTCGGCAATGTGGCTACCGGGAATTTCAGTGATGAAGAAAATATCCGATTGTTCACCAGCGCCAGGGTCCCCGAATGGCTGGAGCAGAACCTAAAGCAATATCTGAATTACGCCCGTTATCCGCTGGCGGTGCGCTCATCCAGTCTCCTGGAAGATGCTCAGTTCCAGCCTTTCGCAGGGATATACAAGACATTTATGATTCCCAACAATCATAAGGATTCAGCCAAACGACTCGAACAGCTGATTCTGGCGATCAAGCTGGTTTACGCCTCAACCTATTGTGAAAGCGCCCGGGCATATGTCAAAAACACGTTTCACCGAACGGAAGACGAAAAAATGGGGGTGGTGATCCAACAACTGACCGGAGAAATATATGGCGATTATTTTTATCCTGCGATGTCAGGAGTGGCCCAATCCTACAATTACTATCCCATCTCATATATGAAGCCCGAAGACGGGCTTGCGCACCTGGCCATTGGACTGGGCAAAATTGTAGTGGAAGGCGGTACCGCCCTGCGCTTTTCTCCCAAATACCCCCAATTTCTTCCCCAGTTTTCGACGGTGGATGACATCCTTGAAAATGCCCAGCGTTTTTTCTATGCACTCAGGCTAAATGATTTTCCGGATGATCTGCCCTTCAAAGATGACGCCACTCTTGAAAAACTTGAAATTGATGAAGAGATCAATCAAACACCGGTAAGGTATCTGTGCAGTACCTATTCACCTCAGGATCCTCGCATCAGAGATGGTGTTCAAACTTCCGGGTACCCGGTGTGCACCTTTGCCAATATTTTAAAATTTCAAACACTGCCCCTGGCTGAAATCCTATCGGAAATTCTAAACATCGGTCGCCACGGTATGGGCTGTCCGGTGGAGATCGAATTTGCAGTCAATCTGCCGTTTAAAGAAGGCCAAAAGCCTTCATTTGATCTGCTGCAGATCAGGCCCATGGCTGTCACTCAATTTAATCTGGAAGTCAAAATCAGTGATACGGACATTTCCAAAGCCTTCTGTTATTCGACCATGGCTTTGGGGAACGGACAATCTGAAGAAATCAAAGATATCATTTTCGTTAATCCGGATACCTTTGATCCGGCTAACACCATCGAAATCGCCACAGAAATCGGAGATGTAAATAAAGAAATGACCCTGCACAATCGAAAATACCTGCTTATCGGACCTGGGCGCTGGGGTTCTGCGGATCGGTGGCTGGGAATCCCTGTACGCTGGACACATATCTCGAATGTAGGTGCAATCGTCGAGACAGCCTTTGAGAGCCTCAAGGCGGATCCCTCCCAGGGCTCTCACTTTTTCCACAACATTACGTCTTTAGGCATCAGCTACCTGAACACATCAGAAACAGGCGAAGATTTTATCGACTGGCAATGGCTGCAGTCGCTGCCGGCTAAAAAAGAAACTCCACATCTGAAGCACATCATTCTAAATAAGCCGCTCACCATAAAGATCGATGGTAAGCAGTCTAAGGCCGTCATCATCGCCTCGTGAAGCGGCTTCAAAATCTCATCTAACACTCGATGACTGCGTTGCGATCCGATCCAAAATGCTCGCGTACTATCGTGTACGCTCCGCTTTTGAATCGAATCGACGCCTTGTCCTCGAACGTAATCTGAGGCTTTGAAGCCGCTTCAGGTCAAATTTAATTGAGCGGACCGCTCAATTGCATTTATTTGATTTGAAAACTGTATCGGCTGCTGCCGCCATAGACCTTTAAAAAATATGGCGCCCGCACATCTTTGGGGATCTCGAATGATTCGGAAATTCCCGGCGTCGGCTCGGCAGTATACAGCACTTCTCCGCGGGCGGCACTTCCCATAGACAGTTTCAAAGGTTCTCCATCGCTGTTGGAAGTAAATTGGATGGATTTTCCTGCCCGCGGCGAAAACGTATACCAGTCTTCTCTATCAAGCCCGCCCAGCTCTCCGGTAATCAAACGCCCCGGTTTAATCTCCAGCGCTTCGGTTATTTTATCGCCAGCGTCGGTTCCGGAATCTCCATCATTTTGGCTTTCCAACAAAACCTCAAATCCGTAAGGACCGCTGCCATAAAAGGCGTCAAGAAAATAGGTGCCACCCGAGGACCGGTTAAGCATAATCCGTTTTGATTCCGCTGTACCGGAAGGTATTTCTTCTGTAAACCAAACTTCAGCGCGCTGTGGATCCCGGAAAGAGAATTTTATCGGCTCTCCACCCTCATAGGTCGAGAGAGCGATTTTCAAAACACTACCGGGCGGTGCGTTGAAACGATACCAGTCATTATCATCAAAGCCCCCCAATTCTCCGAAATAGGTATGTCCCGGTTCAATTTTAAGCGCTTCGGAGATCTTATCTCCAGCATCGGTTTCGGAACCCGCATCATTTTGCGTTTCCAAAAATATTTCAAACTCATATCGACCGCTGCCCAAAGCGGCCTCCAAATAATATGTCCCGCCGGAAGAATTGTTCATCATGACTCTTTTAAAACTCTTTGCACCCGGCGGCACCTCACCTGAATACCAGATTTCACTGCGCTCAAAATTCCGCAAAGAAAATTTCATGGATTCGGCGCGTTCATTCGGCGTGAATCCGAGTTTAAGAATATGGCCGGCTGGAATATCAAAACGGTACCAGTCCGATTCATCCAAGCCGCCCAATTCCCCGGAATAGGAAGCGTTCGGTTCGATGTTCAGCGCATTTGTAATTTGATCGCCGGCATCTGCTCCCGAACCGCCGTCGTTCTGGGTTTCGACAAAAAGTTCCAGCCGGTAAGGACCGATTCCCGAATGCACAACAGCATAGTAAATGCCGCCGGAGACGTTGTTCATCATAATGCGTGCCGATTTGACGGTGCCCGGGGCTGTCTGACCGGAATTCCACAGCTCGTTACCTTCGAAATTTCTGAGGGCGACTCTAATATTTTCGCTCCCATCAGCGGGAGCGAAATTCAGATTCAATACCTGTCCGGCATTGAGTTCAAAACGAAAAAAATCCTGCCGATCATCCTCGGACAGCGCCCCGCTCACCACTCCGCTGGGAATCTCCATACCTTGCTTGTAGGAATCATTTGGTTCTTTTTCGGTAATGACCGATTTTTTAACATCTCCCATCGATTCCCTATTTTCTTCGGTCGAACGGTTGCCCAAGGCCGCTATCTGCTGCTTGGAACGACCTGAGATCCGCTGCAGGTCGTTTATATTTCTTTCAATATGGTTGAGCATCAAATTGACCAAATCATATCGTTTCCGCTGTTTGACCGTTTCAGTTTCATCCACAAGCTGGCTGATGCGATCGATGCCTCTTTCATATTGACTAAATTTGTCCTGACATTTTAGAAACGTCTCCAGATTAATCTGGTTTGCATTAAATAAAAAGCAACAGCTTTTTAAATCCATCGCGATTTGTTCAGATTGATCTGATAATTTCCGAATCTGTTCGCCGTCTAAAACCGGCCCGCCCTTTTCTTTCAGCGCATTAATTTTCTCCTCAAGGCTGGCGACGGTTTGCTCAAAGACGCCTGCGCAAGGATTGCTGCGTGAAATCAAATCGGAATAAATAAAATAGCCAGCTCCGATAAGGATCAGAAATGCGGCTGAAAGGATAATAAACTTTTTCATTCGGCTGCCCCGGGATTCATCTGAAATTTATAACCACTGATCGTCAATCCAATCGCTGCTGATTTACAAAACTAGTATAACACAGCCCAAAGAAATTTGTCTCAAGAAAAAAATCAGTGCATGGGCATGCTAAAATAGGGATCTGAAAAAAAGACAGGACCAGCGGTTTATTTGCCTCGCTGTTGGATGGCGAGTTTGCGCAAATGAACCGACAGGCGACGCAGGTTTGCCGGGGCGCGCGATAGGCGAACTGCAATCCTCCGAAACCGCCTGAACATTTATACTCAATACGCATCTCTCACACTCCTTCGGTTCTTATCTGGTTTCAGTGTTCAGGTGTCAGGGTCAATAGATAAGCCATGAGTGCTGAGGACTGAGGACTGAGCAAACAATCATCCCTTACGTCCCGGCAACCTCAGTCCTCAGCACTCAGTCCTCAGTCCTATATTTGCAGACCTGAAACCTGACACCTGAAACCATTGTTGGTAACCTTTGAACCTCAGCTTAAATGCGGCAAGCCCACTTCGCGGAATGCCGCCCGAACCCGCTGGGTCGAGCCTATCGGCACTTTGTTTTGTTTGGTAAGCGTGCGCGCCGAATCTACAATGACCTCGACTGCATCATTAAATTTCGCAGTGGACCATAGTTTCTGAAGACCCGCATACCAGATCAAGGTGGCTTTATCCGTACCGACCTCCATGGACACCAGGTAAAAGGCCCTGCTCGGAATTCCGCTGTTAATATGCACTCCCTGGTTATCGTCATTGCCGGCATAGTAATCATTCATGTGCGCCGGCTGGGGATCTTTGCCGAGAAGATTGTTATCGTAAGCCGTCCCCGGTGCCTGCATGGAGCGCAGTGCTTCTCCATATAAGGTCGGCCCCATAATTTCATCTCCCACCAGCCAGTCCGCCTGGCCGGCATCCTGCTTCAAAACGTACTGGGTTATAGCACTGCCGAAAACATCGGAAAAATGCTCGTTAAGCGCTCCTGATTGGCCGGAGTATTCCAAATCGGCCGTAAACTGGGTGACGCCGTGAGCCAGCTCATGCGCCACGACATCCAGCGACTCGGTAAAACCGATAAATATTTCACCGTCTCCGTCACCAAAGGTCATTTCATCCCCGTCCCAGAAGGCATTCATATAATCCTGGCCGTAATGAACATTGAGAATCAAATCCATGCCGCTGTTATCGATGGAGTTGCGCTTGAGCACTTTGCTGAAGTAATCGCGAACATTGCCGGCATACGTGTATACACGGTCGGCGTCTTTATCGCCGGTGGCCGGTTTGCCTTCGTCTCTGACCAGCTTCACCCGCTGCTCCCATTTATGTTGACAATCATAGACTTTACGTTTGGGCTTGGCTTTGGTGGCCTTGCCAATAAAGGCCTTCATATCCACCAGTTTGTCCGCCCGTCTGGCGCGACTGATTCTGCTCTGCTGGATGCTCAGCCGTGCCTGTTCAACACCGGCCTTGGCCAGATTTTCCAACACCCGCGGCGGCACGAACATGCAATTGCATTTATGATGCGCCATCACTGCCTCCTTTCGGTATAGCCTTTTGATTATCTGTCGGTATTTCTTAAAATGTGTATTTGTTAAACATCTCTGATATTAAAACAAAGCAAAATATTGTCAATGAGTTAAAGATGAAATACAAAAAAACCTCACTACCGTAATTTAAGTTTTGATTTTTAGTCGTCGGTCATGAGGCCGGTCTAATAAATTGTGACTTTTTTTCTTAATTCTGGATTTATTTTAGCCTATCTAATTTGAAATTTTGTGGCATTGTGATGCCACGCGCGTCATAAAATTGTCATGTATCTATCTTTACAAATTAAAATAAGTATCTAATATTTAATGCTATTCCAATATTCTGCTTAAGTGTTTTGCTTAATAAGCCCCTGCCCTGTCAATTCACCCACAAATCTAGCTTATTTTAGTCAGGCTGAGATCAGCATATCATCGCATCATTCTAATTAAATTATAATAATTATATTGATTCCAGATAGTTAATTCGAAGATATCTTTTCAGGTAGCTTTTGGCATACGAATTGCTTGATCATAAATTGTATTAACTGTGAATAAGCTATGCCAAAAAATAATTCAGAAACGTTAGATACAGCATTTAAACTTTAAGCCGAATATTGACATTGCGGAAACTAGCTCTTAAATTACCTGTTTTGCTTAATTCAAAATTAAAAATCAGTTATCAGCTCTATTATTCAAATCGGGAATTTATTGCGGACTAGCTGACTTAGACAATAATCTACGGATAACGAACAAAGAACTCTTTCAAATCCAAAAATAAATTAAAATTTCATAAATTATAATGAGAGGAAAGATAGAAGATGTACGAAATCGAAATTAGATCATCAAAAGGCCCAATGCATCATGAATGCAACGCATTTAAAGAAGGAGACTGGGATGTTTTTCGATGCCCAATTTGTAAAGATTATGAGCGCAGGATTAATAGGCGCACCGGGGAAATGAAGGTAAGAAATGCAAGCGCTCATATTAGGCACTCCGGTTTTAGTCTTTCAAACCCACATTTAGAAAAATGGAATAGTATAAATACGATTAGCAGTTCCCCAATTTGGAAATTGAATTAGGGAGGCTCAATTTTGCCGTAAAACTTGGGTAAGCCTTTTTTATAAAACCCATTTTATGATTTAAAAAGGCAGTTAAGGAATTTATCTCTTAATTGCCTTTTCTTTTTTCTTGAGGTACTATAGCGCAACTGACGTAATCTTAGCCCAGCGGTATATTGGCTTTTATGTCCCAGAAACGCTGGTTTTCGCGCAGATCCAAATTGAGGCATCCCATAATTTAGTCTTCGAATTAATGTTAATCCCTCAGGGACAAAAAAACCGTCGGTTCAGTAAATTAATAAAGAGTGGAATAAAAGCCTAAATTTTAATTAAAATTTATTATACATCAGGTAGTGCTGTGAAATAAACCACCCTTGTCAAGTCCGCCAATTTTTTACTTTACCAAGTTCGCCTTAATTCACCAATCTATCGA
>JARRJQ010000258.1:0-5056 GCA_037388985.1 Desulfobacterales bacterium
TTATAAGCTTCAGAAGTAATTTTTTGCAAATCTCTTTCTTTTTCACCCAGTATTATTTGGGCTTCGCCTTTGCCCTCGGAGCGGTATTTTTCCGCAATTTGTTTCCGTTCGGCGATCATCCTGCTATAAACCGACTTTTGGACATCTTCGATGTAATTGATGCGTTTGATTTTGACATCCACCAGTTCGATGCCAAATTGGGCTAATTTCGGCTGGGCTTGCTTCAAAATGCCTCTGGTGATGTTTTCACGCCCCACGGAAATCGAATATGTTTCGCGAATTTCTCGATCACCTTCTTCCAAATTGGCCTCGGCTGCCGTCTCCAGTTCGCGGTTTGACTTTCGCACCGCTTCAATGAGCGTATTTGATGTTATGAAATTGCGAACAGCGGGATCGATGATGTCATTTAATTTTGCTATTGCATTAAAGCGATTATTAACGGTTTGAAAAAATTTGATCGGATCCACAATCTTCCATCTGGCAAAGGAATCCACCCAGATAAAGCGTTTATCTAAAGTCGGAATCTGGCCGGGATCACCGTCCCAGTCCAGCAAGTTTTTATTGAAATAGTTGGCTTTTTGAATAAATGGAATTTTAAATTTTAAACCTGGATCTATCTTGGGTTCACCGACAATTCGGCCGAATTGGGTGATGACCACCTGCTCGGTTTCATCAACCCTGTAAGCGGCACTGTAAAGGACAATGGCGATAATGGCCAAAGGGATCAGGTAGGTGCTTTTACGTTTCATTTTTCACCATCGTTTGGCTGTCCGATGCTAATGGGCTTTCCCAGGTTAATCAGCGGCAGCAGGTTTTTCTGATCTGAGTCGACAATGAATTTTTGGCCCAGCTTCGGAAATGTTTGTTTGATTGTTTCCAGATACAGTCGACGTTTGGTAACATCTTTGGCTTTGGCATATTCGTTGTAAATGGCCACGAACCTGGAGGCATCACCTTTGGCCCGGTTTACCCGGTTGAGCGCATACCCTTCGGCGGCCTTAATGGTTCTCTCCGCCTCACCTTTGGCCGCCGGAATGGCTTTGTTATAGTCTTCTTTAGCCTGAAGAATCATTTGCTCTTTTTGCTGTTCAGCCTGGTTGACCTCGTTCCAGGAGGGCTGAACCGGAGGCGGAACACTGGTTTTTTTCATTTCGATGGTAACGATATGAATTCCACTTTCGGCCTGATCCAGTTCGGCCTGCAACAAACCCCTTGCCTCGACTGCAATTTCGTCACGCTTGTTTATTACCTCATCTACGCTTCTGTCCCCTACGACGAGACGCATTGCGGCTTCGGACATATCGCGCAACAGCCTGCGGACATCTCTAACCTTAAACAGGTAGTTGTATGGGTTTGCGACGCGAAATTGAACGATCCAGGGCACGACCGCCACATTGAGATCCCCGGTTAGCATAAGAGACTCACTCACATTTTCGCTGCCGGATCTAAATCGGGATCTCGTCGCAACTTGGGTCGTCGAGAAGCCAAATTCTTCAGTCTGAATTTCCCGGACATTGACCTTGGTAACTTTTTCGATGCCAAGGGGCAGCTTGAAGTTAAGACCCGGATCCACGGTACGCACATATCGCCCAAAAAGTTGAACAACGCCGACTTCGTTTTGCTTTACGGTAAATACCGATGTGATTAACACAGCGACAATCAATATCAAAACAATAAACAGAGGTCCTCCCGGAAATTTGACTTTTCTGATCTTTTCGACAAATTCATCCATCTGCGGAGGAACACCGCTTCTGCCTTGTTGCTGCTGTTTTAGTTTTTCCCAGTCCCAAGTCATCATTATGTTCCTTATTTAAGAATTTCCTTTTAAAATAGGTTACTCAATCTGTCAAGTCAAGTAAAAAGCACCTTCAGCAGAATTCACGGTTGAAGATAATTTATACATATATTTAGAAAAACGTTTAAGATCTAAGCCCTGAGTCAAATTCAGAAAGCATGCCGACAGCGAGTTTATCGAAAATCCGCGGAAATCAGCAGGCCTGGCATTGTTTCCAGTTCAAGAACAAAGAAAATTCTGCTATAGTCTAAACATCATGACCGACGAGCCAAAACAATCCGATTTTGTCCACATCGGAAAAATCATTGATGAGGTTATCAGGCAATATCGCACCGAATCTGATTTTGCGCTGAAAAAGGTTTGGCGATTATGGGATGAAGCGGTAGGCGAAACGATCGCCCGGAATGCCCGCCCGGCGGCTTTTAAAGGCAAGCTGCTCATTGTGCATGTTAACAGTTCTGCATGGATTCACCAGCTGCAATTTCTGAAAAACGATTTAATTGCTAAATTAAATGCGGCTCTCGGAAAACCGCTGGTTGAAGAAATAAAATTTAAAATTGGAATGTTAAAGTAGTTAAGCAGCGTGGCTTCGCAAACAACAGATACATTTTTCGACGGCAAACTTCGTATTAAACAGGAAGCTGCGGGATACCGATTTTCGATTGACGCTGTTTTGCTGGCCCATCATGTCAGTCCACGAGCAGGTGAGAGATTGCTTGATTTAGGAACCGGATGCGGCATCATACCGCTCATCTTGGCTTATCGCAATCCACAGATCATAGCCATCGGCATTGAAATACAGAATGAATTGGCCGAGCTGGCGATTTCAAATGTAAACGCAAATCATATGCGCCACCGAATTACCGTACTTCACCTGGACATGCGTCATCTCAAACCGGCCATGATCGACGGGCCGGTCGATGTGGTTGTTTGCAATCCGCCTTACCGCAGCCCGAATTCCGGAAGGTTGAATCCAGATGCGCAACGGGCGATTGCCCGGCATGAGTTAAAAGTGAACCTCATCGATGTGCTTGAGACAGCCCGTCGCGTCCTGCGGACCGCCGGCCGCTTTTTAACCATTTATCCGGCGCAACGAATTGCTGAATTGCTTTTCCAGATGCATTCGGCGGGAATTGAGCCGAAGTTCATGCGAGCCATTCACTCCCGGCTGGAGGAAGAGGCCAAACTCATTTTGGTTGGCGGAACAAAGGGTGCTCGAACCGGAGTGACAATCGGCCCGCCGTTGATCTTATTCGATGAGGAGGGAGGGTATTCCAAAGAAGTCCGGCAAATGTTTGAACCTTGACAGTCTGTTTTAAAGAGGCTATTGAGTACTACCCGATTCAATTAATCCGGCTTTCCGGAAGGGTGGCCGAGCGGTTGAAGGCGGCGGCCTCGAAAGCCGTTGAGGGTCTTTTGGCTCTCCGTGAGTTCGAATCTCACCCCTTCCGCCATAAAATTGCTGCGCAATTTTATATAAAAAAATTTTGCAAAAATTTTTTTGGAGAGATGTCCGAGCTGGCCGAAGGAGCACGACTGGAAATCGTGTGTGCTGTCAAAAGCGGCACCGAGGGTTCGAATCCCTCTCTCTCCGCCATTCTTTTTTGCCAAGGCTCTTAGATGCATTATCATTAGTAAATGTTCGGCGTCCATAACCATAGTTATATTAGTTCAAGGTGTCGGGTGTCAGGTGTCAGAGGACAGAGGTCAAAAAACAGAAGACAGATGAAAAACCGCGGGGTGAAATGACCGATCCGCCCCTGTTTTCGGTTCTCTGTCATCTGTTTACTGAAACCTGACACCTGACACCTGAAACCATATTTCAGGCACTTTTCATCATGTCCTATCTTGTCCTAGCACGAAAATACCGCCCGCAAACGTTTAGCCAGGTCATTGAACAGGACCATGTCACCCGGACATTGTCTAATGCAATATCATCTAATCGAGTTGCGCACGCAGTGCTGTTTTCCGGACCTCGGGGAACTGGGAAGACCACCGTTGCACGGATACTGGCTAAAGCGATGAATTGCAAACAGGGACCTTCGCCCACGCCCTGCAACCAATGTCGGTCTTGCAGAGAGATCACCTCGGGCAATGCGGTTGATGTATTTGAAATCGACGGCGCATCGAATAACAGTGTCGATCAGGTCAGAGAGTTACGCGACCATATCAAGTACATGCCTGCTCACAGTCGGTATAAAATATACATTATTGATGAAGTCCATATGCTCAGCATGCCGGCCTTCAATGCGCTATTGAAAACGCTCGAAGAGCCGCCGCCCCACATTATGTTTATATTTGCGACTACCGAGCCGCAAAAGATTCCCATAACGATTTTGTCGCGGTGCCAGAGGCATGATTTCAGGCGCATCAGCGTGAATTCGATGATTGAGCATATGGCAACCATCTGCCGGCAACAGAATTTCCAAATCCCTGAAGAAAGCCTTGTGCTGATTGCGCGAGAAGCTACCGGCAGCATGCGGGATGCCTTGAGTCTGCTTGATCAGGTTTTATCATGTTATAAAGACTCGGCGAGCCACGATCAGATTCTGGATATTTTGGGCGTTATTGATCGAAAATATGTTTCCGATCTGGCTGGTGCGATTCTGCGTGGCGATATTGCAGCGATCTTGGATGCTTTGGATGATTGTTACAACCGTGGACATGATCTGAAAAAACTTTATGCGAATTTGCTTGAGCATTTCCGGGATCTGCTGGTGATTAAAATGGGGAAAAATGTCAACAAACTGGTAGACCTCCCCGATGCTGAAGTCGATCAGATGATTGCCCAAATCGACCAGGTGCCGCTGGGAACTTTAAACCAGATTTTTGACTATCTTTTTCGTGAGGAGCCATCTATACGGCTTTCGTCCGATACAAGACTCGCCCTTGAAATTGCGTTTATTCGTATGGATCAGATGGAGCCGGTGTTGCCGATCGATGTGCTCATTGATAAATTGGATCAATTGAAACAAGAGCTCAACGATCAGTCGGGAGGCTCAACATCATCTCAGAGGCCGGTGATCGGTTCTAACACATCTGAGTCTGCGCAGCACTTACAGGGAGCAGACTTAGATTCCGCATCGAAACAGTCAAATTCAGTGCCGGAAACTGCTGCATCATCCACTGACATGTTGACCGATCTGGATGCTGCCTGGAATCAGCTCTGTAAAATCACCGAGGCAGTCAATCCTTCACTGGGTGCGAGTTTATCAAAATGTCGACTGAGAAAGGTCGCCGGCGGTCGTGTTGAAATTGAGG
>JARRJQ010000259.1:0-5045 GCA_037388985.1 Desulfobacterales bacterium
ATTGAAATGCTCACGTACTTACGTGTACGCTCCGCTTCCAATCTGCGGGACGTCTTGCCCTTGAACCTGATCTGAGATTTTGAAACCAGTTCTAGGAAACTATCTCAAACAAGGTCCGGTCACGCCTTGCCACTATGCAACCTTCAGACCGTTTAAACGATCAAGCAGTTCTGAGGCTTCGGAAATGATGGCATCGATTACCTCTTGCACGGTCTTGATTTCAGGGATGAGTCCCGCAATCTGGCCGCAGGAAATGGGGGCCGCATCCGGATCGCCGCTATGATACGCCACCTGGCCCTTGCCGCCTGCCACGGTATTGATGATCTCCTCTAAAGTGGCTCCTTTTTCCTCGATGGCCAGACATTCATCCGCCAGCTTGTTTTTGATGCAACGAACGGGATTTTTTATGGTGGTTAAAAGCAACGTGGTATCCGTTTCGGTGGTCTGAACCAGCCGGTCTTTTATATTTTGATGAACCGGGCATTCTTTGGTCATCATAAATGCGGTTCCCATGAGCACCGCCTCGGCCCCCATGGCCAGAGCACCCAGAAATCCTCTGCCGTTGCAAATGGCCCCGCCGGCGATAACCGGGATATCCAGCGCGGCTACGGCCTTGGGAATTAAGACAAATGAAGCCACATTATCGTTGCCCACATGGCCGCCGGAACCGAAGCCAATCATCGTGACCGCATCGACACCCAGCCGTTGGGCGGAAAGGGCATGCCGAACCGAAGTCAGTTTGTGGATTACCGTAACACCGTTTTCTTTGAGTTGCGCCATTAACGGCTCCGGGCTGCGTCCGGCAGTTTCGACGACCTTTACGCCTTCTTCGCAGACCACGTCACAAAATTTTAGGGTTCTCTCCGACAGGCCAAATTCGGGCACCATGGATATATTGACACCAAAAGGCTTGTCTGTCAGGCTGCGAGCCTTTTTGATCTCTTCTCTGAGATCCTCCGGCGTTTCGAAACTTTCGGCCGTCATAAACCCCAGCCCGCCGGCGTTGGCGACGGCCGCCACCAGCTCTGCCCGGCTGATCCACTGCATCCCGCCTGATAAAATCGGGTGTTCGATGCCCAGCAATTCGGTGATTTTTGTTTTAAATTTTCTCATTTGGTATCTTTCCCCCTTTGATTCTATAGGATTCGTTTGGTCTTAGCGTTCATTACAAATTAATGAGCAATTCTCAAAATTTTTCTGGCTTCTGCCGGCGATGCCACATCTTTGCCCACCTCGCGAACCATCTTGACCAGCGCCTCGACCAGCTGTTCATTAGAGACCGCCCGCTCGCCGTTTGGAAGATACAGGGTATCCTCCAGGCCGGTTCTGACATCACCGCCCAGTTCAATGCAGCGGCGATGAAGGTTCCAGATCTTTTCCCGGCCCGGTCCTGTCGCAATAACCTGCCAGTGCGCATTTTGCGGCAATTCGTCTTTGAGGATGGGAAGCAGCTCCGGGCGGGCGGGCATCCCGCTGTCGACGCCCATCACGAAGGACAGATGGGCATCACCGTCAAACATGCCGTTGTCCCTGTAAAGGCTGACACTGCGTACAATGCCGGTATCAAAACATTCGAACTCGGGTATAATGCGATGGGCTCGCATGACATCCAGAAAGCGTTTGATTTTTTCTACGGGATTGTCGAAGAGAATGGGCGGCCAGGCCCAGGCACCATCTTTGCGGATTTTTAGATAGTTCAAAGAGCCGGCATTACAGGCCGCCATTTCAGGCTTGAACGCTTCCAGACATCCCAGCGGCCCGGACAGGTCATCCCCGATGATCCCCGTGCTCATGCAGATGATAATATCCGGCACGCGATCCTTAATTGCTGCAAGAATATCACCGACGGTTTTCAGATCCCAGGTGGGCAATGCCCCCATACCGTCGCGCTGATCCCTGAAATGACAGTGCATGATGCTGGCACCGGCGTTGTAAGCGCTGGCGGTTGCCGCGGCCATTTCTTCCGGCGTTACCGGAACGTGAAATTTGGCCGGATCCGTCAGCACCCCGGTCAGGGCACAGGTAACCACCACTTTTTGCTGCGATCCCAATTTAGTCCTCCTTTTTTCTAGTGTGCCGTCCCGTAAGCCATTTGCAAAGAACGGATCACTTTTATCATTCTTCTTTTTCAATAATACGGGTTTCAGGTGTCGGGTGTCAGGAAGACGCAGAAGCCAGCACGCAGAAGACAGATGGCAGCAGAAAAAATACAGATGGTTTTCTGTCCTCAGTCATCTGTCCGCTGATACCCGACACCTGAAACCTGAAACCATAGACACCGTGTTGTTTAAAGACTTACTAAAATATACGTACTATTTTTGAGACGGATTCTATCTGCCTTTGAAAACCGGCTGTCTTTTTTCAAGAAATGCCGTAATGCCCTCTTTGGCGTCTTCGGTAGCGGCGACCTGCGCAATTTTTTGCGAAAGAAAATCAAGGGCATCTTCAAAAGGCATGTCGGCCATCGCATAGAAGGCTTCTTTGCCGAGTCTGATTCCGATCGGGCTTTTGGCCGCGAGCAATTTAAGTGTCTGTGCCACTTCCGCATCCAATTCTTCCGGTGCAACCGTGCGGGTAATGAGCCCTATGTCCCGTGCCTGTTCGGCATCCAGTTTCTGGCCCAACAGGATCATTTCCATCGCCCTTTTACGAAGGACGTTGCGATAAATCAGGGCGCCGATCATCATCGGGAATAAACCGACATTGACCTCAGGGGTCCCGAATTTGACATCGTTTCTTGAGATGACAATGTCGCACGCCAGCATGAGTCCCATGCCGCCCGCCAGACAGTCGCCGTTTATTCTGGCGACAACCGGTTTCGGATAACCGGCTAACTTTTTCATCAGTTGGGCGTAGCGGTGGAATCCTTCCTGTAACTGGCCTCCCACGGCGCTGCCCAGATCCGCTCCGGAGCAAAACGCCCTCTTGCCGGCGCCGGTTATCAAAATTGCCCTGACTGCATCATCTGATTCGGCCTGATCGAGATGTTCTAAAAAGAGGGATAGCGTTTCAAGATTGAGCGCATTTCGCTGTGGTTCACGATTGATGATCAAATGGCCAATGCTGTCCTTTACGCTGAATTGCAAATCCTCTTTGGACATGACCGAGCTCTCCTTGTCTGGATTTTTCTAATCTTGTTACCGGCACCATAAAAATCATAGCGCTTTTTGAGCACTCCTGATTTTTAAAAATCTGAAGCGAAATCCCGCAGCCTTGCGGGGCAGAAAATAACATGACCGGCTCAGTTTTTATAACTTATTTATGCGGCATAATACTAACAGGGTCCCGTTCCGTGTCTTTTGGCTCTCTGCGGCAATTTTTCGTATTTATTTTGGGTCAACTCCAGAGCCTCGATAATTTTTTTGCGGGTATCCTGCGGTTCGATGATTTCATCCACCATATGGGCGGTCCAGCTTCTGGCCACTTCAAACACATCGATTGTTTCTCGGGATCGGTTCAGATAGCCTTCATAGGCGTCCTCTTCGATGCCTTGGCCGTATAGTTTCCGGTAGTCCTGCTTGGAGGCCTCCACGGCAAATCGTGCGATTGGCCAGGCGTAGCAAAGATCGACACCGACTCCTTTCACCCCGCCGATGATTAAGCTGCCCGCATCACCATAGGCTGCCCGCAAAACCATGCTGATCTTGGGTATCGTCGCCGTCGCATAGGCGTCCAGGATCTTACCCAGATGCCTTAAAAGGCCTCCGGCTTCCTGGTTTTCTCCCGGCACCACCGGTGGAGTGTCGACCAGTGTCACCAGCGGGATATTATATGCATCGAGCACCTGCAAAAATCGATAATACTTATCACAGGAATTGATCTCCACCAGGCTGCCCGCTTTTGCTGGATTATTGGCTACCAGGCCGACGGCCATTCCGTTAAATCGGCAAAAGCAGGTGATCAACTGGGTTGCGTATTCACTTTTAATTTCAAAAAAGTTGCCCTCATCCGCCAATAGCCGAATGACCTCATGCATGTCGTATTTTTTCTCAGGGTCATCCGGAATAATTTCACCGAGCTGTTGAACTTTCCGATCCGGATTGTCCGTTGAGGAGATGTTCGGCGGGGTTTCCCGCCAGTTATTCGGTAAATAACCAAGCAGCTCGCGTGCTTTTAAAATGGTTTCCTCATCATCGTCGCCGACAACGTCGCAGGTCCCGCTATAGACCATGTGATAATCAGCCCCTCCGACATTGTCTCCGATTTTTTCAGACGTGGCCGCCTGGGTCATTCGCGGCCCACCCAGCCAGAGATTCGACGTTTTTCTGCTCATTAAAAGAAAATCGCAAAGGGTGGGGCAGTAGGCCTGGCCGGCAATACAGGGCCCCATGAGGACGTTGATCTGAGGGATCAACCCCGAAAAGCGCGATTCCAGGGCGAACCACCAGTCGATACCGGCCATCGGGACGTCCTGGTAGCCCAGGCGCCCGCCTGAAGAGTCCAGAAGCCAGACCATGGGTATCCCCCATTTGGCGGCCATCTCCATCAGTTTGACAAATTTCAGCCCGTGTTGGGTTCCAATGGAGCCTCCCAGCACGGTGAAGTCACTTGCATAAACGGCAATCGGCCGGCCATTGACCTTACCGGTTCCAGTCACCGCGCCGTCACAGGGTGCCGTTGATTTTTTCCCGTCGATGCGCGAGCCGGTGGTATTCACGCTGGAGCCCAGTTCCTTAAATGTATCGGCATCAACCAGGCATTCGATCCTTTCCCGGGCGGTGAGTTTGCCCCGCTCATGTTGCCGCTCGATGTGCTTTTCCCCACCGCCTAAACGATTCATTCGCTGAATGTCACGCAGGCGCTGAATTGCCTGATTCATTTTTTTGCCCATCTTGGTTATCCTTTGTGCTGTCAGGTGTTCCGATTCAAGCGGATTCAGGTATCAGTCCGTCATCAAACAAATAAGGACTGAGTGCTGAGGACTGAGGGCTGAGCAAAACCTTCGCTCTGACGCCCGTCCCCTTCAACATCACTTGCCTGTCCAGCGTAGCTCGGCTCAGAGCGACGTCGGATCCTTTTCCGGCCTGAATGGTCCTTCAGAGGCC
>JARRJQ010000260.1:0-5022 GCA_037388985.1 Desulfobacterales bacterium
TACCGGTTCTGATGCTGATCGCCCTGGTGGGCATTCCGTATTTTAATTATCAGAGCGAGACAGCCGGTGTGTGGTTTGCTTCAGCCAGGGGTCGGCGCATGGCGGCTGTGGCTGCATGGGTTGCGCTTGTCGTTACGCCCATCGGCATTGTTGCCGATGAATCGATCATCGATTTGACTGCCCGGATGCCTGGAATTCCGCCGGTTGTTCTTAACGGAATTTTGCCGGCAGCTATTGTCTTAGCCGCAATCATCGTGTTTTATTGGCTGATGAAGAAAAAATTCAAAGCAACCAACAATGAATTGATTCAATCCGTTTTCGTCCTATTCGTGGTTGCCTTTATTATTCTAACGATTACCGGAATTTGGTTCCGCGGCAAGGAAATGGCGCTGATATTGCCGTGGGGGATATAGAACCTTGCACCTTAACCTTAAAGTGACCGATTTCATTTAATTACCTTCTTAATGTCATTCCCGCGAAGGCGGGAATCCAGTACGATGGAAAAGGAATTTTACGTTTACATACTGGCCAGCAGGCGAAATGGAACATTATATACGGGCGTAACATCGAATATAATAAAGAGAATATGGCAACATAAAAATGAGTTAGTCGAAGGATTTTCAAAAAAATATAACGTAAAAAATCTCGTATATTACGAAGTCCACTCCAATATGGAGAACGCAATTACCAGAGAAAAACGGATTAAAAAGTGGCGAAGAGCATGGAAGCTAAGGTTAATAGAAGAAAAGAATCCTGACTGGAAGGATCTTTATGAGGAAATAGATTAAGGAAGTTGTAGTCTGGATTCCCGCCTTCGCGGGAATGACTTTAAAGTATTAATCATCCGGGATTTGATATCTCATATGTCAAAGAATGAGAATGAAATAGAATCAGAAAGTGGATCAACCAGAAGGTCTTTTCTAAATATCCTCTGGATAATTTTGGGCGGGGTTGCCCTGGCTGAATTCGTTGCCGTGGCATTCGCTTTTCTGCGGCCGCACAAATCAAAAGCAAGAGGAGCAAAGGCTGATTCAATCATCATCGCCGGAGCGATTGAAAAATTCGCACCCAATTCGGTGACCGCTTTTGTGAGGGGCAAATTTTATCTGGCCCGGCTAAAAGACGGCGGGTTTTTGGCTTTATCCCGCACATGCACTCATCTGGGTTGCACGGTCCCCTGGGTTGCAAAAGAAATGAAGTGTGCCTGTCCCTGTCATGGCTCGGCTTTTGATATCACCGGAAACGTAATCAATTCTCCAGCCCCTCGGCCGCTGGATATCTATCCGATCACGATCGAAAACCAAATAATAAAAGTGGATACTCGTCAGCCGATAAGGCGCAGTAGTTTTCGAGTTGAACAGGTGGTGTATCCGGAGAAAAAGGCATAAGGCTCAAGGTACAAGGTACAAGGAATTTATTTAAATTATCTTTGCCTCTGTGCACTCTGTGATTGCTGTGGTAAATTTTATGAAAAGCTGGAAAATAACCGGACTGATTGCAACGCTCGTTATTATGCTCTCCATTCCGGCTTACATGCTGAAGGAAAAATATTTCCGCCGCCTTTCTGCACCCCCTCCGGTCGCCATTTTTGTCGGTGGTAAGCAATGCATGGATTGCCACAAAGCCGAATACGACAAGTGGCAAAACTCCCATCACGACCATGCCATGGAGATTGCCAATGATCAAACTGTGCTGGGTGATTTTAACAATGTGGCTGTTGAATTTCACGGTATCACCAGCCGCTTTTATCGCAAGGATAAAAAGTTTTTTGTGTACACACAGGGTCCGGAGGGCAAAATGGGCGAGTTTGAAATCACCCATACGTTCGGATGGTATCCATTGCAACAATATCTGGTGCCTTTTCCCGGAGGCCGCCTTCAATGTCTACCCGTCGCCTGGAATGTGATAGAGAAGAAGTGGTATCACCTTTATCCCAAGGCTCCCATTGACCCCGATGATTGGCTGTACTGGACCAATGCCGGGCAAAACTGGAACGGCATGTGTGCCGAGTGTCATTTGACGAATCTTAAAAAGAACTACGACATCCAAAATGATGCTTACCGAACCACATGGTCAGAAATCGATGTCAGTTGCGAAGCTTGCCATGGCCCCGGTTCCCGTCACGTGCAATGGGCGGAACTGCCGGATATGGCGCGGCCGCAAACTGCCAATTATGAACTGGTAGTCAAAACAAAAGAGATGGATTCGCGCGCGCAGGGGGAGCTGTGTGCACCCTGTCATTCCCGGCGTGCCATTCTGGGCGATTACACCCACGCCGAATCGGATCTGTTGGACAGCATGCTGCCCAGCCTGCTGACCCCTGAGCTGTATTTTGTCGACGGTCAGATTTTAGAGGAGGTTTACGTTTACGGCTCCTTTACCCAGAGCAAGATGTACAGCCGCAACGTACGCTGCAGCGATTGTCACGATGTGCATAGCATAAAAAAGGTCAAAGAGGGCAATGCGCTGTGTCTGCAGTGCCACCGGGCCAGGATTTACGACACCAGCGCGCATCACTTCCACAAGAAAAAAGGGGAGCAAGGGGAGCCGATCAAATCGGCAAATGGCACCATCCTGTTTCCTGTAGGCTCCGGGGCCGAATGTGTCCAATGTCATATGCCGGAACGACTCTATATGGTCATTGATAGCCGTGCGGATCACAGTTTCCGGATACCGCGGCCTGATTTGAGCATCAAACTGGGTACACCCAATGCCTGCAATCGCTGCCACGTTGATAAAACCAATCAGTGGTCGGATCAATATTTCACCAAATGGTATGGCCCCGGCCGAAAAGCGCATTACGGCACCATCCTTGCGCAAGGGCGAGAAAGATCCGCAAATGCGCATAAAGATCTGCTCAAATTGGCTTCAGATCCATTGTATCCGGTAATCGTGCGCTCCACGGCCTTATCGCTTCTGGAGGCATATCCCGGCCAAGAGACCACCCGTGCATATGAACAGGCACTGATGGATGATGAGGCACTCATTCGGCGGACGGCGGTCGACAACCTAAATGTTTCAGATCCTAAACGCCAGACCGCGCTTCTGATATCCATGCTATATGATCCGGTTAAAGCCGTGCGCATTGAAGCGAGCAGGAAAATGACTGAAATTTCTGCTCCCCAACTGGATAAGGACCAGAAAAGGGTCTTTGAGGCTTGCCTGGACGAATACCAGAAATCCATGGAATATTCGGCTGACTTTGCCTTTGGCCGATACAATCTGGCAAATCTTTATGTCAACCTGAAACAACCTGAAAAGGCGATCGCGGGCTATCGGGCCGCCATTAAAATCGATAATTTATTTTATCCGGCTAAAGTCAACCTGGCCATGCTGTATAATCAAATGGGCAAAAATAACGAGGCCGAGACGCTGTTGCGCGAGGTGGTCACTTCCAACCCTGAAATTTATGAAGTTCATTATTCTCTTGGGTTGTTGCTCGCGGAGGAAAAAAAGGTTGCTGAAGCAGCCAATTATTTAAAACAGGCGGCCAAAGGCATGCCCAACAGAGCGCGGATCCATTACAATCTGGGCTTGTTGTTGCAGCAGCTTAAACAGGATTCAGATGCAGAGGCGTCTTTGCTTAAAGCCCAGGAGCTCGAACCGGATAATTTAGATTATCTCTATGCGCTCGCTGATTTTTATTTAAAGAGAAAAAAATGGCAGAAGGCCAGAAGCGTTGCCAAAGAAATGGTGGCCCGGCATCCCACGCAGCGAATCGGACATGATATTTTAAATTTTGTCGAGAAAAATTTGGGTCCTAATTCAAACTAATTTCATTTTCGGATCACCTGAATCCATTTGAGCATCTACTTCATTTTCTCAAGTTCCATTTCCTTGAGCTTTCTTCTGAGCACCTTCCCGACCGCACTTTTGGGCAGTTCCTCGATAAATTCAAAAATTTTGGGGACCTTATAGGCCGCCAGTTTTTCTTTGCAGTAAGCGGTGATTTCTTCTTCCGTCAGGGTTTCCCCCTCTTTGGTCACGATAAAAGCCTTAACGGTTTCGCCGCGGTATTCATGCGGGACACCGATGGCGCAAGCCTCCAGAATTTTGGGGTGACTCATGAGGATATCATCCAATTCAAGCGGATAAATATTATATCCGCCGGCAATGATCATATCCTTTTTACGGTCCACAATGCTGAGGTAGCCGTCTTCGTCAAATTTGCCGATGTCGCCGGTGAAAAACCAACCGTCTTTCAGCGCATTTTCGGTTTCCTCGGCTTTTTTATAATAGCCCATCATGATCTGGGGCCCTTTGATGGCAATTTCCCCGGCTTCGCCAATCTCGAGCGTTTTGGTTGAGTCTGCGACATCGACGATCTTGACATCCGTATCCGGTACCGGAATGCCGACCGTCCCCGGTTTGATGGTGCCACCCCATGGCGTCACCGTTGCAACGGGTGTCGTTTCGGTGGCGCCGTAAACTTCACACATGGTCGCTCCGGTCAACTCTTTGAGATCCCTTATGGTCTCGGCGGCCAGCGGTGCAGCCCCTGAGAAAAATCCTTTTAACGAGGAAAATTCCAGCTTTCTAAATTCGGGATCGGCCAGCAGCCCCACGAATATAGTGGGCACCGCCGGCAAAAATGTGGGTTTATACTTCTTGATAATCTCAATGTTGATCTTGGGCTCCGGCCGGGGAACCATAATATTCTCCCATCCCTGCCAGGTGATCATATTCTGAATGGCCGTAAAGCCGGCGACATGGAAAATCGGAAAATTTCCAATCAAACGTTCTTCACCGGGCTTCAGGTCCGGAAACCAGGCGATAAACTGCTGCACATTTGAGCTTAAATTGGCGTGGCTTAACATAACGCCTTTGCTGACGCCGGTAGTTCCTCCGGTATACAGCAGGGCGCCGAGTTCATCCCATTTGCTGAGGTCCGGCAGCGGATCTGCTGGATAATGGCTGATCACATCTTTAAAAACCAAAACATCTTCAGCGGATTCAACTTTGCGGTACATGTCTTTTTTGACCAGCGGAAAGAGTTGCTTTTTCGGAAACGGCAGATAAGTG
>JARRJQ010000261.1:0-8739 GCA_037388985.1 Desulfobacterales bacterium
GAAACGGGTTCAAAAAGGCCGCCCATTTGAATCGTTTTCACCCATTGTTTTTCGTTTGTGGCAGGCACCTTTGCCTGCAGCTGAGAAAATAAATACGCTTTGTAATTTATAGCCGGCCGGTCTTGGTCGAAGCCGGCATCCAAAAGCACATCTCCCAAATTAGGGGCCGGCGTCAATTTACCCATGGTTGGCTGCAGGGTAGAGCTGATCGTCTGCCATCCTCCGTATTCGTCCCAAGACTCCAACGGTAGCCTGACCGGCAGCAGCAAATCGGCCAGCATGGCAGTTTCGTCCATAAAATTGCTGAAACCAACCACAAACAGATCCTTTCTGGTTAAGGCTTCCTCCACTCCACTTCCCGGCGGCAGGGCAAACGCCGGGTTGACATTGTTGAGAATAAGCAGTTCGGTCGAAGCAGTTCTCAACGTATTGAAAAATTCCAGCACCTCAGATCCTTTGGCTGCAATTTCCACCCGGTGCCGGTTGTTAAAATCCAGTAGGCTTAAATCCGGGTCAAGCAACAGATTTAACAAATTGACTGCCAAATTCGTCTGAAGGCCGTTGAAGTCGCCGGCGCCGGTGCCAGCGCCCAGTATAAGCGGTTTACGAGCATTCATTAGCTGAATAATCAATTTTTCGTAAAGCGCTAGAGGCAACCCGGAAAGCTCCAGTACCCGGTCCTGAGTGTAAGGCGCCGTTGCGTCAAGCAGGTCTTTACGGAAAGTGTAGGGCAGTTTTTTGCCTTTGCGAATATCAAGTGCCTGGCGAACCAGACCAAGGGCAACGATGGATTCGCTGCCGGGATTGCAAGGCATCCAGTAATCCGCATTAGCGCCGGTCAGCGATTGATAAGGCCCAACATAAAAAAACAGGCCTTTTTTGTTGTTCGCGACCGCATGCATGGCTTTGAACTTCCAGGCATATTCAACCGGAGATAACCATGTTTCCAGAAAATCCGCGCCGAAAGAAACCAGGACATCGGCTTTTTGCATATGATAAGAAGCCAGACCGTTTAAGCCAAAAACCTTTTCGTTGGCCGTTTTAAGGGCTTCATAGCCATAGGGTTCATATATCGTCGGCCTTTGAGAATTCCAATTTCTTAGAGCGGTCGAAAAAAGAGTCAGCAGGCTGTCTCCGACAACTTCGGTCAGTACCTGAACGCGGTTAAGGCCCTTTTGCGACGCCACCTGAGCCTTATTTTTTAAAAGTTCGACGGCCTTGGTGAAAGAGATCGGTTGCCAGCCATCCCTATCCCTCAGCAGCGGTGTTTGAATCCTGTCCGGGTTATAGATTCCCTGAAGAGCCGCCTGGCCGCGCATGCAAATTTTGCCCTTATTTATTGGATGCAGCGGATTGCCTTCAATCTTAATCACACGAGCTTCCCGGTTTTTGGCCAGAATGCCGCAGCCGGCCGGGCATTCTCGGCATGTTGAAGCGTACCAGGTGGCTTTACCGGATACCATATCGTCAGGTGCGTGAACCAGGGAAAACAGATTCTTTTCAGGAGGGCTGCAGCCGGCTGCCCATGAAATGCTGCCCATACCCGCAATTTTGAGGAAAGTTCGCCGATTCATTTCAAACAGCGTCTCCCGGTGCTGAAAAAGAAGGATCGGTTGGTAGAAAAATCGCTGTAATTTGCGAGTCCCAAATGCATGAGCCACTCATGCGGCATGCCAGCCACTTGATAGGAATGGTTCTCAATCCGGCATTTATAGATAAAATAAGGGCGGCTTGTCAAGTTCGTATGTTGACAGGCGCTACCGAATGCTTACTGCTAGCTCATAAGCTATGCAAAAAATAGCCGTCCATCCTGGAAGGCAAAGAAAAAGGGTTGCAATGTTTAAAACTTTACCATTGGAAACAGGAGCTTAGCATGAGCGATCGTGAAAAAATATTAGAAGCCTTGATGGATGTCCTCGGTGAGGAAGGCTGCGGGGTGTCCTGTGAAGAAGCCACCATATTTAAAGATGCAGAAGGCTGGAAAATGATGCTGGAGGGTTTTATGGAGCCCTGGAAGCTGGGCCAAACCTTGGAGGAGGCCAAAACCAGCATCAGGGAGTATGCCCGCATGGGCTTCGGCCTGAGCTAATGACAATTAGCCACAGACCCACACAGACATACACAGACAGTATTATTTCCTCGGGCGACATTGCCCGAGGAAAAACTGTATGCCCTGCGGGCAATACAGTTTAAAATATTTAAAGATAATTGTAACAGATAAAAATGCTGTGTGTCATTGTAAGCTACACTATTTGGATTTTATATACCGCGCAGCGGGATGACCGTTTTTGTTCGACCGGAAGCGGCCGAACAAAAGGTCCGTGTAAGTCCGTGTGGGTCCGTGGCTAATTCCTAAAATGGGCATCAATTTGCGGTGCGCATGCGCAAATTGATTTCCAATCTTTCCAGAGACAGCCTGATGACATCCGCGGCTTTGTCTGTTTTTTTCATATAGTCCTCAAAAAAGGCCTTCACCTCTTGAGGCCTTTCCATTCCGGCCATGGGAACAATGGCTGCAATAACCCTTTCGTAGATCATCGGATGAAATTTATCGATTTGCTCCAGATTCGACACATACCAGTTCCACAACAGGGGGATGGCGCAGGGATTGGATGCCATGGCGACAACCGGGACGAATTTATTGCGGGCCTGGACTTTATCCAGAATATATTGCAGGGATTTTTGGATCAGCGCTTTTTGGTTAAAGCAGCCCAGCGCTACCAGGATATTCATCCGCTCATGTTCGATCTTTGATGATTGAAACCGCCGATCCAACCACTCATAAGCTTGCTCATTGCGGATAAATGCCCCGACCTGCATGGCGCTTTTCATGAGGTCCGGGTGCACGGCTTGACCCTCCATCATTGCGGCAAACTGGTTGCAGGCAAATTCGGTTATCTTTTGAGAGCCGCAGAGGGCGGCGTGCCAAATTAGCTGTTCCCGAAGGTTAGCCGTCGTGTTTTTTTCATCAGGTGTCGGTTCGTAGCCGATATTTTCGAGTATTTTTTCAAACCACGGCCGAACCATAGCGCAAATTTTTTCTTTGACGCTTTCGGACAACACCAAATCGGCATACTGGAGACTATTTGAAATACTGATCAGCGGCAGAAAAGCGTCCTCGTTTTCATAAAATGCAAGAAATTTCAAGTAATCGGCTATCGAAACTTTTCCGCTTCTGCAAAGTGCAAAAAGATCGTTTTGGAGGCCCCAGTAGTCTTCGGGCGCCAGCAATCGATCGCCGACCAGGCGACCGAGGGCATTCAGATTCTCAGGGTCGCAGTACTCAACGATATAGAAACCGGTTTGGCGATCATTGATTTTATAGGCTATCGTATGCTCCGGCATTTCAATTTCGTGTTTGGGACCGTCCATCAGGATAGTCAGCCGCTCGGTCTGTGCTCTGGATGAGAAAAAGGTGATCGTAATGGGAACCCGCCAGATTTGATTGGACTCATTTAGCAGGTAGGTGAACCGCCTTTGAGTCAATTCCAGCCTGTGCCCCCTTTTTTTCACTGAAATTAGCGGAAATCCGGGCTGTTCAACCCAGCTCTTCATCATTTCACTGACCGGTTGATTGGAAACTTTTTCAAAGGAATCCCAAAGGTGGTGACTGGAGGTGTTGGCGTATGCGTGGGTTTTCAGGTAAGCCTGCAACCCCTTTTGAAAATTGTCGCTGCCGATGTATCCTTCGATTTGCCTTAAGATGCTTCCGCCTTTGCTATAAATAATCGGGGCCGTGCTGACGTTGATGACAACGTGTTCGCCGCCTGGAATCTCAATTGCAAAATCTTCCAGAAGTGCGTCCCGGGACAGGGCGCTTGCTGTATGCCCGTAAAGAAACTGCTGCCAGGTTTCCCACTGCGGATAATAGTGATCGACAACCCCATAACCGAAATAGGTAGCAAAACTTTCGTTTAACCACAGATATTTCCAATCTGAAGGCGTAACCAAATTACCAAACCACTGGTGGGCAATTTCATGGGCGATGACTTCACGTATTCTTTCTTCGCCTGATTTAGAGGTCATCTCCGAATAATGCAGCAGTAAATTTTCGCGAAACGTAATAGCTCCCCAGTTTTCCATTGCACCGAATGCAAAATCGGGAATGGCAATTAAATCCATTTTGGTAAGCGGATACGGGATGCCGTAATAATTCTCGCTAAAGGCCAGCGCTTTACGGCCGAATTCAAGGCCAAACTTCGCATAGGCTTTCATTTCGGGCAACGTGGCAACCCGGACCCGGGGATCTATTGAGTCCCGGGTGAATTCAAACTCGCCGACGCCGAAGAAAACCAGATAGGTAGACATTTTAGGGGTTTGTTCGAAGATAACGCGCTTTTTTCCGTTAGCCAGAGACAACTCGCTCGCGATGGCACCATTTGAGATAGCGACCAGATCCGTGTCGATGTCCATGATAATATCAAAGGTCGCCTTTTTTACCGGGTGATCCATACACGGAAAAGCTCTTCTGGCATCGCTTTCTTCGAATTGGGTCACGGCGATGTATTTTGTTTGTCCGTGACTCACATACTGGCTTCGATAAAATCCGGCCATTTTGTCATTGATCTGCCCCGCATAAAGGACCCGAATGCAGATGGAACCTTTCATTTTTTGAGGCAAAAAAATCTTTAATTCTTCTTTTTCATTATTGGCATCAAATGCACAATCAATAAAGTGATCACCTGCCCTCACCGCGCAGCTGGTTATTGTAAGATCAAGCATGTTCAACCGCAGCTCTTCGATGCCGGATTCGGCTTCAGCCAACAGCGTTAGACTGCCTGAAAACGTAAAATTGGTCAGGTCGGGAATGAGATGGATCCGATAGTTTTTAGGTGTTGCCAGCTGCATGATATGTTCCTTTGGGGGAGAAATTGGGAAAGAGCGTTTATAAAGAAGCCATCTCAAAAATAGGATTTTGGTTCAAGATCGCGGCGGAGCCGAGTTTCAAACCGCAGGCAACCTGTTGGTTGTCGAGGATTTGAAACGAAGCTTCCAACAAAGATATTGAGCTTCCAACAAAGATATTGAGCCAAAAGACATTTTTGAGATAGCTTCTAGTAGAAATCGGTTATTTAGTATCCTTCATCTCGCGACAGGCTTCGGCAATACTCTTAGCATCAAATCTCAGCGTTTGCGACAGGTAGGCCACGTCTCCCACCTCGCCGAAACGATCCTGGGCTCCCAATCTTTTGACTTTAACGGGATAATTTTCAGCCAGTACCTCACAGACCGCTCCACCCAGCCCACCGATAACATTCTGGTTTTCAGCCGTTACCACGACATTGGTTTTCTTCACGGATTCAAGAAGCGTTTCGCCATCAAAGGGTTTAACCGATGGATAATGGATATGCTCGGCATGGATCCCCTCATTTTTCAGCAGCGCGACGGCCTGGCGTGCAAACTGGGTCGTTAGACCGGTGGTCACGATGGTGACGTCCGAGCCTACTTCCAACACCCTGGCTTTGTGCGGATCAAACTCATAACTGTCGTCAAATATGGGCGGCATGACTTCTCGAATCAGTTGCATGTATTCCGGTTTGCGGCTGGCAGACATATATCTGAGCATGGAGCGCAGTTCATAGACATCTGCCGGACAGTAAACGCGCATATTCGGCATGGCCCGCATGATGGCCAGATCCTGAAAGCACATGTGGGTAGCGCCGTTTTTGGCCGTGGTGACACCCGGCGCCGTGCCGACAATTTTCACCGGGTTTTGGGCATAGGCAATCGAAATGGTAATCTGGTCATAGGCCCGGCGCGTGGCAAAAGGGGTAAATGTTGCGCAAAACGGTATCATGCCCTCGTTTGCCAGGCCGGCAGAAATGCTGATCATGTTGGCTTCGGCAACCCCGACATAAAAACCGGTCCGGGAATGCTTCCTTGACCCGCGGAACCGTACCGGATGATTTGCCCAGATCGGCTTCCAGGCAAACGACGTTGCTGTTTTCGGTCATCAGCTCAATAATGGTATCGGTATAGACGGCCCTTAATTCTTTATCGTGCAAGTTCATGTATGTTTTCCTTCAACCCAGTTGAAATGGAATGGCTCACCCTCGCCGTCGACACAAACGCCTCCGATGACCCTTTCGCGTTCGTTTTTATCCGGAATGTTGATGAAATGGCATTCAATCCGATTCTCATAACACATATTGCCCTTGGCTTTGACGGTATGGGCAACAATCATGGAGGGCTTATCTTTTATTTCAATGGCCTTATTCAAAGTATCATAAATCTCGTCCCAATCATGGCCGTTCATCTCAAACACCTCCCAGCCAAAGGCCCGCCATTTATCCACCAGCGGCTCCAAAGATATGATTTCTTCAACCTTGGCGTCGATTTGCATTTGGTTAAAGTCAGTGATAACCACCAGGTTGTCCAGTTTGTGCTGGGCGGCAAACATCGCGGCCTCCCATATCTGGCCCTCCTGGGATTCTCCATCACCAATGACGCAAAAGACTCGATTGGTTTTCTTCCGAAGCCGACTCGCCAGGGCGATTCCCACCGCACAGGACAATCCCTGGCCCAGCGAGCCCGCAGTCTGATCAACGCCGGGCGTGATGACCTGGTCCACATGACTGGGCAATTCTGTGCCGTTGGCATTCAGGGTCAGCAGTACGTCTTTATCAAAATAACCCTTGTAAGCCAGTGCTGTATAAAGCGTCGGACCGGCATGTCCTTTGGATAAAATAAAGCGGTCGCGATTTGCCCAGCGGGGATTATCGGGTTTGATGTTCATTATTCTGAAGTACAGCGTGATGACAATTTCCACCAGGCTGAGGGATCCGCCGATGTGCCCCCCGCCCGCCCGACACATAATATCCGTAATGATATAGCGGAATTCTTTGGCCAGCTGATCCAGCTTTTCTTTACTCTCGATTTTGTCCATCTCCACAAATATCCCCTTGAATCTATCTCGAAAATACATCCAAACAATTTTAGGCACTTCTAACTTTAGTTCACTTTAGGCACTTGTTGTTTTTTCAAATGTAATCTAATATTTCAAAGACAGCAAACTATACCCCCAGTTCCTTTTTCAGCCAGACCTTTAGATTCTCATCCAGCGCATAGAGACCTTTAAGCTCGCAGACATCTTTTTCAAAACGGGCAGGAAGCTCGAATTTTGCCAGTTCAAGTGCCTCTTCGGAGTTGCGACGAATCAGATAGATATAATAAGGCTTGCGCCAGCAATTGACCACAAAATAAGTGGTAAAATCGCTTTTGGATCGGATAACGTATTTTCCGCTGCCCCAATCCGTATTGCCCCACTCAAGGTATTGCTTGACAGCTTCTTCAGGCGTCATATCCCATTGAATCTCATTGATTAAATCGATATCTTTCTTCAGTTCTTCCAGGGTCAACACGTCTATCACCTTTCTCCCTATTAATTTTCTACACACCTCTAATCCCTACAGAAACGGATAAGCGCCTGGCAGTTGAGCCGGTTTCGCCCGTTGAGCCCGTTGGCCAGTAAAAAATCAGACATGTTTCCTTTTTTAACGGGCAAAACCGGCTCAACAGGCTTAACTGGACAACCTATAACCGTAGATTATCCGTATCCATTAAATCCGGGTGCTCGCCTAAAAATCGATATAACGTCGCTCGACCCACACCCAGAAGCTTGGCGGCTTTGACCTTGTTGCCGCCGGTTCGTTCCAGCGCTGATTGAACCGATTCTGCAACCAGCTTACGGGTGGGTCCCCGCCGTTGGCAGATATTCTCAAGATCGCGAAGCTCCAACGGCAAATCATCAGCAGAGATCAAGCGGTTGTTTGATTTCACGATGGCATACTGGATGGCGTTCTGCAATTCGCGCACATTCCCCGGCCAGCGGTAATCGAGCATCAATGAGATCGCATTGCCGGCAATTTTTAGGTTTATTTTTCCGTAGCGATCACGGGCTTCTTGCAAAAAGTGTTCACTCAGCAAGGGAATATCGATCTTACGTTCGCGCAACGGCGGAAGATGCACAGGGATCACATTCAGTCGATAATACAGATCTTCTCGAAACTTGCCGCGTTTGACCGCCTCTTTCAAATTTTTATTCGTGGCACTGATCACCCGAACATCAACGCCGATGGTTTGTTCTCCTCCCACTCTTTCAAACTGGCCTGCTTGCAAGAAACGTAGAAGTTTGGCCTGCATGTTATTTGAAAGCTCGGTAACCTCGTCCAGAAATACTGTCCCCTTATCGGCCAGCTCAAAACGTCCCTTTTTATCCCGGATGGCGCCGGTAAAGGCGCCTTTGACATGCCCGAAAAGCTCACTTTCAATCAGGCCCTCGGGTAAAGCCCCGCAATTTATGGGTACAAACGGTGCACCGCCGCGGCGGCTTTCGTTGTGAATGGCCGCAGCCACCAGCTCTTTGCCGGTACCGGTTTCACCGTAGATGTGAACCGGGTAATCATAATCGGCAACCTCTTTAATCTGTTTGAAGATTAAGATCATCTTGCTGTCCTGACCAATGATGTTGCCGAAACTGGTCAGCTCTCCGGCGCGTTCTTTGAGGCTAAAAATATCGGTCACATCGTTAAAGGAGCTCAGTACGCCGCTGTACTGCCCCTCAGCGTCCCGCATGCTGGTAACCGTCATTTCGATGCGCCGCTGCTCGCCGCTTTTTGTGGTAATGTTCAGAGTGTACTCGGATTTGTCGGAGAGTTTTGGAGGATTTTCACAAAAGACACAGCGCTCCCCACAAAAGGGGCTGCCAAACGCTTCATGACAGTCCCGACCCAGAATCTC